>JAFTSS010000048.1 GCA_017467185.1 Paludibacteraceae bacterium
AACAGACCATATGACCAACATCATTCAAACAGGCTAAATTATTGAGCTAAAAAGAAAGGAATGTGTAACAATTTCCAGGCACTGGAAATTTATGTTCAAACGAATTTTTCGAGTAAGCGAGTGTGTAGATGCTTGCATATACACACCGCGAGCGAGAGAAAAATCAACGAAGTTAACCTAATGGCAAGTTGTGTTTTGGGGCACCCGAAATGTTTTCGGCGTCCCAAAACTACCTATCGGTATCCTACCCTCCAAAGTCGGGTAGATATGAAGTTTTTATGATCAGAATATAACCATTAATCGGTTAATGATAATTCAAAAAAATCCTCATCTCAAAAAGGAACGAATGTGTTATAGCCTTTACTATTGAAATAAAATATACCTAATAAAATACAATTTAGATATTTTGCTCGTATTGCACTATGTAAAAATCATGTCTATATAGTTCAGTAATGCTGTAAAAATTTTCTTCACATAGTGAAGAAAGGTTTATACAACCAAATTTAGTAGAAAAATTATCGATAAATAATTTTGAGTTTTGATTATAACTTTTTATCTTTGTAGTGCAAAATTAAAGACAATGATAAAATTACAGGATATAGCGACAATACAAACGGGAGTATTTGCTAAAAACACCCCAAATCCGAATGCACTTTACTTGCAACAAAGTGATTTTGACAACACTGGAGTATTGTACATTCCACAGCCTACGATTGCAATAGACAATCCCAAGCATCTATTGAATACGGGAGATCTACTACTCGCCTCCAAAGGTAATAATAACATATGTGTAATTATTCCAGAGGTTGAGCAAAATTGCGTGGCTTCTCCGTCTTTTTTAGTAATACGCCTATACGACAAGTCTGCCATTTTGCCCGAATTTGTGGCGTGGTATCTCAATCTTCCAACGACACAAAACGCTTTAGCTACCCAAGCTCGTGGAACGTCTATAATGTCTATCTCAAAGGCGACACTTGGAGAATTGGAAATACCAATTCCTTCGATAGAGAAACAAAAAAAGTATGTTGAACTTTCAAAACTTCAAAAACGCGAACAGCAATTATATGCAGCCATCGCAGAAAGACGTAGACGAATTTTAGAATATAAAATGATAAAAAATATATAGCAATGAGCACAAAAATCACCCAAGACGAAATCAACAAGGTTGTATGGAAAGCCTGCGACACCTTTCGCGGTGTAGTCGATCCGAGCCAATACAAAGACTACATTCTGACAATGCTCTTTTTGAAGTATATCAGCGATGTCAATAAGTCGAAATACGCAGAATATTTAGAGCGCTACGATGGCGATGAGGAACGTGCACAGCGTGCCATGCGTCGTGAGCGTTTTCAAGTTCCTGAAACAAGTTCATTCTACTACCTATACGACAACCGCAATGCTATAAACATTGGCGAGTTGATTGATATTGCACTTGTCGATTTGGAGAATGCCAATCGCGAGAAACTCAATAGCGAGGATGGTAGTGGCATTTTCCGCAATATCAGCTTCAATAGTAGCAACCTAGGCGAGGTGAAGGATCGCAATGTGCGCCTCAAACAACTCTTAGAGGACTTTGCTGATGAAAAATTGCAGTTTGATGAATCGCACCTCGACAACAACGATGTCATCGGCGATGCTTATATGTTCCTTATCGAGCACTTTGCGAGTGATGCAGGCAAGAAGGCTGGTGAGTTTTTTACACCAAAGGAGGTTTCAACCCTGCTTGCCAAACTCACCAAGAGTAAGCCTGGTTCTCGTATCTGTGATCCTACCTGTGGTTCGGGCTCATTGCTTATTAAGGCTGGACGTGAGGTAGGTTCGGACAACTTCTCACTCTATGGTCAGGAACTCAATGGTAGCACTTGGGCTTTAGCCATGATGAATATGCTATTACACGGCTTCGATAGTGCTGTTATCCGCTGGGGCGACACCCTGCGCAACCCAAAACTCAAGGATGGCGATGCGCTAATGAAATTTGATACCGTTGT
>JAFTSS010000004.1 GCA_017467185.1 Paludibacteraceae bacterium
CGACCGAAGGGAGGAATAGGAATGAGGAATGAGGAATGAGGAATGGGGAATGGGGAATGAAGAATGAGGAATGAGGAATGAGGGATGAGGAATTAACTCTCAATTTTAAATTTTCAATTTTCAACTCTCAACTTTCGATTCTCAACTCTCAATTCTCAATTCTCAACTCTCAACTATCAACTTTCAACTTTCAACTTTCAAATTATGGCTACAAAATATCATAACTTGTCAGAATACGACATCGAAACTCTACCTGCTGCCGAAGAATTGGCTGGTAAAAAATTTGCAATCGTAGTTGCAGATTGGAACGATAATGTAACTCACGCCCTCTGTGATGGCGCAGTAGAAACATTTATTTCTAACGGAATTTCCGAAGAAAATGTTGAAATTTTCCACGTTCCTGGAACTTTTGAGCTCACTTTTGCAGCTTCTAAGCTCCAAAAAACAGGAAAATATGCCTCAATTATCGTAATTGGATGCGTAATTCAAGGTGATACACCACATTTTGATTACGTTTGTCAAGGTGTAACTCAAGGCATCACACAACTTAATGCAGAGGCAGTATGTCCCGTGATATTCAGTGTGTTAACCACCTTAACTATGCAACAAGCAACCGATCGCGCAGGAGGTTGTTTAGGTAATAAAGGAGTAGAAGGTGCAGTTACTGCGTTAAAAATGGTAAAAATATTTGGTAATATCAAATAATTGTTGTAACTTTGCACTCGCAATTCGGAAAACGAGTTGTGGCTTTGGGCAGTTACCAGAGTGGCCAAATGGGGCTGACTGTAACTCAGCTGTCTTTCGACTTCGGTGGTTCGAATCCATCACTGCCCACGAACGAAAGTTCAATTTCAGATAAGCGGAATTTTTGCGGTAAACGAGAGCAGAAACAAAATTTATTTTGGTTATGCCGAGTGAAGTAAAAATCTCGCAAAATTCTGAAAGAAATTTGCGGAAGTAGCTCAGTTGATAGAGCATTAGCCTTCCAAGCTGAGGGTCGCGGGTTTGAGCCCCGTCTTCCGCTCTTAAATAGAGATGCTATGATTAGCATTTCTATTTTTTTTATTTGAAACTCCGCCTCTTTGATGGGAGAGCGGAGTTTTTTGAGTTTTTTGTTTTAGATGGATAGGTATTTATGTATAAGATAAAAAGGTTGACTTGATGTTAATATACATAAAAGAGGCTGAGTTAAAATTTGACTCAGCCTCTTTGCTTTTTTATAATATGACTTTTTGTGATTGTTTGCCGATGGTTACGATATAAATGCCTTTAGGTAGATTGACGTTTATGTCGTTGTTAGCTGTCTTTTTATATACAATCTGTCCGCTGATGTTGTAAATAGTTATTTTGCTACGTTTGTCGAGTTCGATGCGGATGCCTTCTGGTGTATTGTATATTGGCAGTAGTTCGGTTTTTATTGTTGGTAATGCGGTTGGATCATATTCTTGTTGTGGTTCGAGTTTTGCTCCAGTATAAACATTACCATAGCGGTCAACTATTTTTACATTCCAGATTTTATCTTCGTAGCAATCTGTGTATTGTAGTGTGCTGAATGATGTTGTATAGGTAATGCCAAGTAGGTTTTCTGGTTTGCAGCCTTGCGATTGAGAGAGGATTGTATCGTAGCAATAGATGGCGAAACGATAATTCTCTTTTGTACATTCCCAAGAAAGAGTGTGTTTATTTTTGTCGAGCTTGAGGTTTGTAACGTCTGGCGCAGCTGGTGCACGGCGATGAGAGATTGATGGCCAAAGTGCTATATTAGGGAAGTGATTCTCTGGTAAGTATGTAAAATATCCTTCATCGTTACTATCGAAATAGGTATTTGCACCATTGCGATTTTGCCAATAGGTGTTATTGTAGAATATTGTGCCTTTGGCTTTGTTGTCTGCACGGTTTACGTTGATTTGGTTTGTGATATCGGCAGGGGGATTGAAACGTCCTCCGTCATTTTTTGCTACATCGTTGCTTGTAAAGAGTGGGCGGTTGTATTTATTTGCCAATTCGCTCCACCATTCGCACAAGGTTTCGTAGTCTTGTCCAGAACTATAGTTAGGACTAGAGGCGAGTGAAGGCCAATAGAGTTGAGGAGAAATGTAGTCGATATAGCCACGCTTGAGCCATGTTGCTGCATCGCAATAAAGTTTTGAGTAAGCATCTTGTCCTACGATACCAGAAGCAGGTGTGATTTTATCGGAAGATGTATAATCTTCGTTATATGCATAGCGTGTTTTTGTGCTATATATACCAAAAGGACCAATGCCAAAACGGAGATATGGTTTGTGGGCTTTTACACTATCTAATACCGATTTGACGAGTATATTGACATTTTCGCGACGCCAATCGTTTATGTCAAGGTCGTAAGGGTTATTTTCTGCGGTTTGTTTTGTTTCGTTTGCTGCATAAGCATTGTCGGGCATTGATTTATAGAAATAGTCGTCGAAGATAATGCCATCTATGTCGTATTTAGTAATGATTTCGGTAATTACATCGAGAGTGTATTTGCGCACGTCGGGATTACCTGGATCTAGAAAAGCTGAACTGCCAGTACCTATACGCCAAGAGTCCTTTACTTGGGGTGCGTTAAGAGAATATTCACCAATGCGATAAGGGTTAATCCAAGCGTGGAGTTCGATGCCACGTTTGTGTGCCTCTTCGATGGCAAAAGCGAGAGGATCGTAGCCTGGGTCGGTGCCACGAGAGCCTGTAAGCGAACTCATCCATGGCTCGTAAGATGATTGGTATAGGGCATCGCCATGCGAGCGTACTTGTAGCATTAATGCATTGAGATTGCCTTGTTTGGCACGTTCGATGATAGTTACTAATTCTGCTTTTTGAGCAGCTATTTGAGTTGCACTGCCTGCATTTGTTATTTTTGTTGTAGGCCAATCAATATTCCATACAGTGGCTACCCATGATGCACGGAATTCTTTTTCTTGAGCATTTATGTTAATACATAATGCACAACTCAGAATGCACAATAAAATGAGTGAAATTTTTTTCATATTTTAGTATTTTAGTAGTGAGAACTGCGGACGCTCGAGTCGAGCGTCCCTACTATTTGATTGATATTAATTTAGTTCGTCGAGTTCGAGCCAGCGGAGTTCTTTTTCATCTAGTAGGTCCGTTATTTCTTGGAATCGTTGAGATTTAGCGATTAGTTCGTCGTTGTTTAATGAGCCTGATGCAAGAGCTGATTCTAATTCGGATTTTTCTAATTCTAACGATTCTATGTCTTTAGTTAGTTGTTCGTATTCGCGTTTTTCGTTGAATGTGAGTTTACGTTTATTATTTGCGGTTGAGTCGGACTTGTCAGACTTGTCGGACGGCTGTTGTCTGTTGACTGTTGTCTGTTGACTTTTTAGTTCTCGTTCTTCCTCTTCTTTTAGTTCTTTCCATTGGCGGTAGTCGGTGTAGTTGCCAGGGAAGTCTTTGATTTTGCAATCGCCTTGGAATACGAGCAAGTGGTCAACTACTTTATCCATAAAGAAGCGGTCGTGGCTAACGACGATGACGCAACCTTTGAAGTGGATGAGGTAATCTTCGAGTACGTTGAGTGTTGCAATATCGAGGTCGTTAGTAGGCTCGTCGAGGATGAGGAAGTTTGGACTGCGCATCAACACGGTGCATAGGTAGAGACGGCGACGTTCACCACCAGAGAGTTTGGCTATATAGTCGTGTTGTTTTTCGGGTGGAAATAAGAAGTGATTAAGGAATTGTGTAGCAGTCATTTTTCTGCCTCCGCCCAAGTCGACCTCTTCGGCTATTTGGCGTACGGCATCAATTACCTTCATGCCATCGTTGAATTGTATGCCCGATTGGCTATAATAGGCAAATTTTACGGTTTCGCCAATGTCGAAACGACCGCTATCTGGAGCAACTTCGCCAAGTAGCATTTTTAAGAATGTAGATTTGCCTGTGCCATTCTTGCCTACAATTCCGAGTTTTTCGTATCGCGAGAAGTTGTAGTAGAAGTTATCAAGTATTTTGTAGTCGCCAAAAGCTTTGCTGATATATTGAGCTTCAAAGATTTTAGAGCCGAGATAGGCTGACTTAACACCGAGAGAGACTTGTTTTTCGGCAATACGTTGTTTAGCACGTTGTTCAATTTCGTAGAAAGCATCGATGCGCGAGCGTGATTTGTGGCCACGTGCTTGTGGTTGACGGCGCATCCAGTCGAGTTCGGTGCGATAGAGATTTTTTGCACGGGCGGTTTCTGCATTGAAGTTGGCTATGCGTGCTTCGCGTTTTTCGAGATAATAGCTATAGTTGCCTTTATAGTGGAAGAGTTGATGTTGATCGATTTCGAGAATGTCGGTGCAGACATTGTCGAGGAAGTATCGGTCGTGGGTGACCATGAGGATGGTCATCTTTGAGTGGTTGAGGAAATCTTCGAGCCATTCGACCATTTCGAGGTCGAGGTGGTTGGTTGGCTCGTCGAGTAGGATGAGGTCGGGTTCGGTGATGAGCACGTTGGCTAGAGCCAAGCGTTTTTGTTGTCCGCCAGATAGTTGTTCTACGGGTTGTTCGAGGTTGTGAATGTTGAGTTTGCCAAGAATTTGTTTGATACGGACTTCATAATCCCATGCGTTAAGACGGTCCATGTTTGCCATTGCAATTTGGATTTCGTTGCTATATGTAGGGTCGTCGGCATGAGTTTCAATAAGATTTTCGTAGTGGGCTATGGCTTTTACAACGTCGTTGTCAGAGGCAAAGCAGGCTTGGCTGACAGTCATCCCTGGTTGGAAATCGGGGTCTTGTGTAAGGCATCCAACACGGATGTCGTGACGGTAGGTTATAGTACCGCTGTCTTGAAATTCGCGACCAGTGAGTAGGTTGAGGAGCGTAGTTTTGCCTGTTCCATTTTGGGCAATGAGAGCAACTCGTTGGCCTTGGTCGATGCCAAAACTAATGTTTTCGAATAGGAGGCGGTCGCCAAATGATTTGGTTAGATTTTCGACTTGTAGATAAACCATATTTATTTAATTCATAATTCATAATGCATAATTCATAATTATAGAATGATTTAATGCCGAAGGCTAATTATGAATTATGCATTATGAATTGTGCATTATTTAAAATTTTCCCATTATGAGTTTGATTATATCGTTGCCGTTGGCAAAGATGAGAAGTGCGAGGAGTAGGAACATACCTATGTTAGAGGCAATTTCCATGAATTTATCGCTTGGTTTGCGACCTGTAATCATTTCGTAAATGAGCATGAGGAAGTAACCTCCATCGAGTACTGGGATAGGCAAAAAGTTCATAAATGCGAGAGCAACTGAAAGAAGAGCTGTCATATTCCAAAATAGGTACCAACTCCATGTAGCAGGGAAAATGCTACCGATAGCAATGAATCCACCAACAGATTGCGCTCCTGCTTTTGTAAAGACGAGACGGAATTGTTTGACGTAATTGACTAATTGTTCCCACCCCATTGCTATACCAGCAGGGAATGATTCGAAAAATCCGTATTTGATTTGCTTTGTTTTGAAGTATGGGGTTGGGTCTTTTATTTGGACTCCTATTTTTCCATCTTCGGTGAGAGTGAGTGGAAGTTTTATTGTTGAGTCGTTGCGAACGAGACTGATGGTTATAGTTTGATTTTTGAGACTGTCGAGTTCTTTGACAATATCAGAGTATGCAACGAGATGTTTATCGTTGATACCAATGATGCTATCGTTGGCTTGTAAGCCAGCGGTTTGTGCTGGAGTGTCGTTTGCAACTTGTCCTATAACGAAAGGGAAACGTAGTTGGAGTAAGGCTTTTTCGTTTGCTTCTAATATTTGTTCTCCGAAATCTTCAGGTAAAGTTATATTTGTCTCTTCTCCGTTGCGGAGTACTACAATATTTTGTTTGCCTTCGATTACTATTTTGTTTATGAAGTCTTTTTCTGTTTCGATAGGTTCGCCGTCGATGGTGAGTATGCGGTCGCCATTTTGGAAACCATTGTTTAGTGCTGTTTGGCAGTAGTCGTAACCAAGGTATGCGTTTTCCATTGGGGTGTATTCTTTGCCCCAAGTGAAGAGCATCATTGCGTAGATGACGGCAGCGGTGATAAAGTTCATAAGTACGCCGCCTGCGATGATGAACATGCGTTGCCAAGCTGGTTTAGCACGGAATTCCCATGGTTTTACTTCTGAAGAGAGCATTGAAGCATCGGTTGTTTCGTCAGCCATGCCATCGATGGCGCAATAGCCTCCGAGTGGCACCCAACCGATACCCCATTCGGTAGTTTCGGGATGTTTGCGCCAGTCGTTGTCGTCGAGTTCGCTGAGTGGTGCGGGTTCCATAATTGGTCGGTTTTTTGCGTCGGTGCGAGGAACACCGAATTCATCAACTGATTGGCGTACATGGTCAGGCAAGTTTTTGGCAAAGAAGCGGAATTGCCATTTGCCGTTGATTTTTTTTGCTCTGAATATAGAGAAGTTTGGGTTGAAGAATAGGTAGAATTTGTTGACGCGGACTTTGAATAGGCGTGCAAAACCGAAGTGTCCGAGTTCGTGAACGAATACGAGGATTGAGAGTGCTAATACTAATTGTGCGGCTTTAATTAAAAATGTTTCCATTAATTTTGTTGGTTTTTATTATAGTTATAGAAGACAGAATAACATAAGAACATAATTTATTAAATTTATATTTTGATGTTCTTCTGTTCTTTTGTCTTCAAAAATATTATCTTAAGAACTCAGTGGTGAGGATGCGGGCTTCGTGGTCGCAGGCTACGTAGTCTTCGTAGGTTGGTTGGCTGATGTATGCCATGCGGGACATTACTTGTTCGATGACGTCGCTCATTTCGAGGAATCCGATTTGGTCGTGAAGGAAGGCTGCTACTACGACTTCGTTGGCGGCATTGAGGACGCAAGGCATGTTGCCTGCTTTATTTAGAGCATCGAATGCGAGTGCGAGATTGCGGAACCGAGTTGTGTCGGGTTGTTCAAATGTTAGGCTTGTGCATTTGGCGAAGTCGAGGCGTTCGAATGATGCTTGTACGCGTGTAGGGTAGGTGAGTGCGTATTGTATTGGTAAGCGCATATCGGGAAGTCCCATTTGTGCTTTGATGCTACTATCGCGGAATTGCACCATTGAGTGGATGATAGATTGAGGGTGGATGACTACGTCGATTTGGTCGGGGCGTAGTCCGAAGAGCCATTTTGCTTCGATGACTTCAAATCCTTTGTTCATCAGTGAAGCTGAGTCAATTGTTATTTTTGCACCCATTTTCCATGTAGGGTGTTTGAGTGCATCTGAGGCTTTGACGTGGCGGAGTTGGTCGAGAGTATAGTTGCGAAATGGTCCGCCAGAGGCTGTGAGTATGATTTTTTCGACTTCGTGGTCATGTTCTCCTACGAGGCATTGGAATATAGCTCCGTGTTCGGAATCGACTGGTAGTATTGCTGCGTGGTAGTCTTGTACGAGGCGAGTGATTAGGTCGCCGGCTACAACGAGTGTTTCTTTATTGGCGAGTGCGATTCGTTTGCCTGCTTTGACGGCTGCGATAGTTGGAGCGAGGCCTGAGTAGCCTACCATTGCGGTTACGACGGTTGTTACGGCGTCCATTGCGGCTACTTGTGCGATGGCGTCTTTGCCGGCAAATACTTTTATTGGTAGGTCGGCGAGGGCTTCTTTTAGGGTGTTGTAATGTGCTTCGTTGCCTACGACTACTACTTCGGGGTTGAATTCTCGCGCTTGAGCTATTAGTTTGTCTATACTGTTGTTGGCGGTGATGGCATAAACATCAAATAGTTCGCGATTTTCGCGAACTACGTCTAATGTTTGTGAGCCGATTGAGCCTGTTGAGCCAAGTATAGCTAAAGATTGTTTTTTATAATCCATAATTCATAATTCATAATTAGGTCAGGGGGTAGAGAGCTTAGAAGCTATAGGAACTATAGAAACTATAAGGACTATAGAAGCTATAGAAATTATAGGAGCTATAAAAATTTTATTCTACAGTTTATTTCCTTTCCTTTTCTCGTTTCCTTATTCCTTATTCCTTATTCCCTTTTCCCTATTCCTTATTCCCTATTAAAATGTTATTTGGTCTTCTGGATTAATAGCAGATCCGTTGTGCCATAACTCATATTGTATGTGAGAGTCTTGTTTGTTGTTTTTAGAATCTACGAATGCTATTGCTTCGCCTACTTTTACTTCGGAGCCTATGTTGCAAAGTTTTTCTCCGAGTTGGTGAAAAATTGATATATAGCCATCGGTATGTTGTATGATGATAGTATATCCTTGAGTAGGGTGATAGTTGGTTAGTATGACATGTCCGTCTTGAGGAGCAAGTATAGGTGTATTTGGTGGGCAAAGAATAGTTATGCCATAACTGCCATTATTAGGTTCGAAGCGTTTATTTATGGTTCCTATTGCAGGTGCAATGAATACAATGGTTTGTTTTTGAGATTTGTTGTAGTCGTCATATCCATTGACATTGAAAGCATTTTCTTCTTCGTATTGTTTAACGAATGCGGCTTCAGCAGAGCCAGCGATTAGTGGGAGGTTATTCCATTTTTCTATATCTGTAGAATCAATTGAAGATATAGAGTCGAGTTTGATGTTATCGGCAATTATGTTTTTAATGATTAGTAATTGACGTTCGTTGTGTTGAGTTAGAGTTTCGAGAGAATCAATTCGTTGTGCTTCAATGAGTACATCTTCGCGTACGGATACATCGGCATATCCAGGTAGCATGTGTTTAATTGGTGTTACGAATATGATTATTGACAGTAGAGTGAATGAAATTAGGGTGAATATGCCCAAAGCTAAGGAGAATGTTAGCTTTGATGTTTTAATACGAAAAACCTCCTCAAGAGTAGATTCGTTGAGGAGAATTAGATTGTATTTGAATTTGTTTTTTTTGTTTTTATTCATTTTGGGTAGTCGAAAGTCGATAGTCAATGGTTGAAAGTCAATAGTTAATTATTAGCTATTGATTTTTTTGTATGTAATATATTGATATTCGAGTTGACTGTTTTCATCGAATAGTATTTCGGACTGTTCTTTTATTTCCCATTGGTTAGGGTTGATAGTAGGGAAATAAGTGTCGATGCCGTCGAAAGTTTTGTGGATATGTGTTACGATTAGTTCGTCGGCAATGTCGATTGTTTGTTGGTAGATACGAGCTCCGCCCATAATGAATGCTTGTTCTTCGTTGGCTATCATGTTTTGAGCTTCGGATATAGAACGTGCAATTTCGCATCCTTCTGTTTCGGGCATATTGGTTGAGATTACTATGTTGCGGCGACCTTTTAGTGGTTTGAAAGGTAGTGATAACCATGTATTACGTCCCATTATTACGGTATGTCCCATAGTTATTGCTTTGAAGCGTTTGAGGTCATCGCTTAAGTGCCAAGGCATGGAGTTGTCTTTGCCTATGCCGTTGTTGTTGTCGATTGCTACTATTATTGAAAGCATAATTTTTTTCAATGCATAATGCACAATGCATAATGCACAATTGCCATTTGGCGTTAAATGTTTTTATAAAGTGTTGATAATTATGAATTGTGCATTAATTTTAGTCTCTTCTACCGAGGAATATCATGATGTAATACATTAATGTAGCGAGTGAGCTGAGAGCGGCAACCACGTATGTGTAAGCAGCAGAACGGAGAGCTGATTCAGCCATTCCAGTAGTACGATCGTTGGTGATACCTGCTGTGAGTAACCATTTTACTGCGCGTTGACTTGCATTAATCTCTACAGGGAGAGTGATGAAACTGAATAATGTAGTCATAGCAAATAGGACGATACCAAAAAGCATAAGACTTGGGAATGTATTGATAAGAAACATACCTGCGAGGAGTATCCACATCACCCATTGAGATGCAAAGCTTACGACAGGCACGAGGGCAGAGCGCATTTTGAGTGGTGCGTAGGCGTTGGCATGTTGTAGAGCATGGCCGCATTCGTGTGCAGCGACTGCAGCGGCAGCGATTGAACATGAGTTGTAAACGCTTTCGCTAAGGTTCACTGTTTTGGTTTGTGGGTTGTAGTGGTCGGTAAGATGACCAGAAGTATGAGTTACTTGTACATCGGTTATACCGTTGTCGCGCAGCATTTTACGTGCGACATCGGCACCAGTCATTCCGTAAGGGAGTGGTACTTGAGAGTACTTTTTGAATTTTGATTGAAGTGATGATTGTACAACCCAACTTGCTATGGCTGTACCAATGAATATAATCCAATAGATAGACATTTTTGTTAATGATTAAAGATTTGTTATTAATAATTAGTGTTTTGGTTTGCAAAGTTACGAAAAATATAAATTTGCAACGATTTTTATTATGAATTATTAATATTTAAATTGCGAGTTATCTTCCGCCTGGCTTTGCAACTAGCGTTGATTTGTCTGCTGTGTAGAGTGCTGAGCCTACCATGATGTAATGTTTGTTTTTCTTTTTAAGAGTGATTTTAGATAGAGATTTGCATCCATCTAAAGCTCCTTCGCCGATTTCAGAAACAAATTCGTGAATAGATATAGATGTAAGACCTGAATTTTTGAAAGCACCTTCACCTATAGTTGTTACAGTTTCTGGTATTATTACCTTTTTCAATATTGAGCAATTTTGGAAAGCGTAATCTCCTATACGTGTAATTTTTTCAGGTAATTCAATTTTTTTGAGTCCTGCGCAACCTGAGAATAGGTAATCTGGTAGTGTTTTTATTTTTGCGCTTATACTTGCTTCTTCTAAGTCGTTGCAACCTTCGAATGGACCATAGTTTTTGCCATTAATAGTGCTATGAGCATTAGGACATTCAGTTGCATCGAAATATACGATGGTTAGCATTGGGCAATTTCCGAAAGCTAAACCACCGAGAGATGTAATGTTTTTTGATATAGTTACAGCAGTGATATATTGGCTATTATAGAATATACCTTCAGGTAGTGAAGTTACTTTTTTGCCGATAATAATATTTTCAATGTCGTTGTCTCCAATGAAAGGATATAATACGCTATCGCCTTCGATTGTAGAGGCAGAGGTACAGTTGATAGCATTAAAATCGATAGTAGCTAATAGTTCGCATTCGCCAAAAGAAGCTCCACCGAGAGTTTCTAATGTTTCTGGTAGGTAGATGTATTTGAGAGTACGAGCTTCGTAGAATGCAAATTTGCCGATTGTTTTTAGGGTTTTATTAAATGTTGCTTCTTCGATGTCGTGGCATTGGTAGAACATGTAGTCTGGTATAGTTTCAACTTTTGTGCCAAGAATTACTTTGCGTATGCTTGTATTGTGGAATATAGGAATTATGCTTGTTGTGTCATCGTATTCTACAATGGCTTTACAGTCAATAGCATTGAAATATATTTCTCGTAGGTTTCCGCAATCTTCGAAAGCACCACCTTCGATGGTTTTAAGTTGTTCGGGAAGAGTGATTTTCTTGATGTTAGCACAACCTTTGAATGCATATTTGCCAATGTTTTCTACTGATGCTGGCAATATGAAATCGTTGAGACGTGTACAATCGGTAAATGCAAAATTAGGGATAGATTTTACATTGTTGCCGATGGTAAGATTTATAACAGCGCAATTGTTGAAAGCGAGAGTTTCTTCGCAACGTTCTGCATTATAGTTGAGTGTTGTTAAGTTAGAGCAACCTGCAAATGTGTTATTACCAATAGTTTTGATGTTTTGAGGAATGTTTATAGTATTGAGATTAGAGCATCCAAAGAAAAGGTAGTCGGGTAGGTTTTCTACATTAGCACCAATTGTTACATTTTTGATAGATTTGGAGTTATGGAATGCAGATAGAGTTTGTCCGTTTTCGATTTTAGATGCTCCAGTACAACGTGTTGCGTTGAATACAACATCTACTAAATTGTTACATTCGGCAAAAGCTAAGCCACCGATAGATGTAATGTTTTCAGGGATAGTTACTGATTGTAGAGATTTACAACCATAGAAAGATTTGTAACCTATGTGGCGTACAGATGTAGGGATATTGAATGTTTTAAGATTTGGACAGTTGGCAAAGGCATAGTCAGGAATAATTTCAACACTATTTCCAAAGTTTATAGCGCTTAAAGCATTGTTTTCGAAAGCAGGCATTGGAACATTGTTTTCCATAGTTACCATGTTAACGCAATTTACGGCATTGAATGTGATGGTATTAAGACTTTTGCAATCGGCGAAAGCACGACCACCTATGCTAGTTACGCCTTCAGGAATAGTTATATTGTTGAGAGAAGTGCAACCATAGAAAGCTGATTGTCCAATGGTTTCGATATTTGGACCGAAAATGATGTCGGTTATACCTTTGCATCCCCAAAAAATGTAATTAGGGATGTTATTTACGAGAGGACCAAATTCAACACGTGTTATTGCTGGATTGTTGAATGCAGGAGTGATGTTATCGCCTAGAATAGTGTGAGCGACAGTGCAGTTGCGAGCATTGAAAATTACAGTTGTGAGGTTAGGACAATTTTGGAATGCTGCGCCACCGATAGCTGTAATATTTTCAGGGATAGTTATTGATGTAAGAGTTTTGCAACCATAGAAAGCGTAGTCGGGAATAGTTGTAGCTAGAGGTCCGAATTCGACAGTAGTGATAGGAGCACCAACAAAAGCAGGGCGGTTGTTATCTGAACTCATTTTGATGCATTTGATTGCGTTGATTGTAATTTTACTAATTGCGTTGCAATAGATGAAAGCAGCACCACCTATTTGTTGTACATTTTCGGGAATAGTTATTTCGGTTAATCCTGTGCACCCCCAGAATAGATATTCAGGAATGATGACAACATCTCCACCGAAATTTATGGTAGTGATTGATTTACAATCTTCGAAGGCTGAATATATAGATTTGCCAATAACATCTGCAGCCGAAACACAATTGTTTGCGTTGTAGTTTACAGTACGTAAGTTGTCGCAACCTTTGAAGGCATGACCACCAATTTTTGTAATAGTTCTAGGAATAGATATTTCGGTTAATTCTTTACAATTTTTGAATGCTTCTTTTGCAATTGTTGATACATCGTATGTTGTACCTTCGTGAGATATTTTTTCAGGTATGTTTATTATGCCTTTGTAAGTTTCATTTTCGCAAGGTTCAATAGTAGCATGTTTGAGGTCTTCATTGAGTGAGTAATAGAGATTTATACCTTCGTTATTAGGTATTACTATAGCAGCTTGTAAAGAGATAGACAAGCATAGAAATAGAGAGATTAGGTTGGTTGTTAAAAATTTCATGGTTTTAATAATAAATTTTGTTATTTAATTTGCAAAGATACGAAAAAAAAATGACATGGTAAAGATTTTGTATATAGTAATGATATGTAAAGTGATATAAAAATTTAGAGGCGCAAGTTATTGCGCCTCTAAATTTTTATTGGATTATAATTTTTTGAGCTATAGTTTTTTCGCCCTGTACTATGACAATATAAACACCTTGAGAAATAGATGAAGTAGATAGGTTGTTTAGACCTTGAGCAACTTTAATACCATTAACGCTATAAAGAGTGATAGTACCATTTGCAGAGATAGTTTCACCACTGTAGGTTATAGGCGATAGAGAGGTGTTGTTTTCTATTTTTACTGGGTCATCATCGTCAGGAATAGTAATTGGACCATCTGGGTTTAGTTCGAACCAAAGAGTTAGTCCTGTGTTTGAATTGTAACTCCAAGGAGCATCGTTCAAAGAGTATTCTAAGTTAGTTAGCCAATCGGTATTAAGACCATTTTTGTAATCGGCACCTTCGGTAGTTGTATTTTCGGTTGCGATATTAGAGTCGAAAGGAAGAAGGGTTGAGATTACGTAGTTGTTTTTGAAGCATTTTTCGGTAGTTCCATAAATTTTAGGCCAATTAGCTTGAGGTTCGTTGTAGTCGATGCTGTCCCAATTGTATTCCCATGTGTCGGCACTTGTGTATCCAGCAATGCGGTGGATGTATTTTTTTGCGGGATTTTTTATTGTTATAGATTCTACGTTAACTATACAATTTTGAATTATTGGAGTTATTGTGTCGGTGAAAGAGTTGGCTACTTCAGCAGCGATAGCGCCAATTCTTCCTTCAGAAGCAGATGCATCAAGTTCGATTGAGCCTTCGACAAAGCAATTTGATATTCTTGCGCGGTCGCTAACAGCAATGACGCCACCAATTTTTTTAGTACCATAGATGTTAGCATTTGTATGGCAATTAGTTATTTTATTGTTAGAACTTGCCATAGATGTTATACCACCGATTTCGTTTCCGCCATCGATATTACCAGAGAATAGGCAATTTGCGATTTGAGAAGATGTAGATATAGTACCAGCGATACCACCTATGCTACTTGCCGACCAAGCTTCGATTTGGGCTTCAGATAGAGAGCAGTCGATGATGTTAGAGTAGAAAGAAGCTTCTCCAACAAGGCCACCCAAAATACCTGCAAAGTCGTCGGTTGCTATAATTTGAGGTTGAGTAATGTGGACATTTTGAACGTAAGATTGCATAGATGTTCCATTTTCAGATAGTCCGTCGTCAATGAGACCACCCATGAGGTTGTTAGCCAAAATAGCTACAGAAATATACTTGTTGCTAATATTTAAAGTTGGGGCGTCAATGCGTATATTTTTAACTATGGCACTATCTTTTATGCTATGGAAGAGAGCATTGTTTTCTAACACGAGGTTATGGATAGTGTAGTTATTACCATTGAGTGAGCCAGTGAAATTTGCCTCTATACCATTGAACGGAGTACTCATGAAGTCAAGATCGTTAACGATGATGTAGTGAGCATTAGGTTCGTCGTTGATGCGTTTGAAATCGTTTACTGTTTTAATACGATAAGGATTTTCGATAGAGCCATCACCATTATTCTTTTGTGCATCAAGAGGTAGAGGAGTATATCTTAGAGAGTAACTATTGTTATCGTCATAATATACACAGAGGAGATTAGGGTTTGTATTTTGATTTATAAGATACACGGTGGCGAGAGTATTATCAGAATCTGCATCAGGTCCATATTCGAGAATAGTTTCTCCGTTAGTGTTGCAGACTAATAGAACTTCTTCTTTTTTGGTTGAATTAGCTTTCGCACGATACACGATTGCCATATATTCACGGTGAGCATCGTCGTTGAAGAGATATGGATTTAGTGCAGATTGTTCGATGTAAAGGATTGCGTTTTCGATGTTTTTGCCGAGAGTAATAGTTTCGTAATGGTCGATAGTACCATCTTTTTTAATCCAAGCTATGTCGTGAATGAGATTTTTGTCTTTATCCATTCCTGGCATAAGTTTAGGGGTAACATATTGGTAAGAATCGCCAACAGGGTAGCGGTCGATATTTGTAGATAGGATAGTTTCGTCAGGTGTAACGATTGAAAATTCGGCAGCTACAGATATTTCAGGGAAGTCGATGAAAGTGAATTTTCCGTATGTGCCTTCTTCTTTTAGGAATGCTATTTGAGATGGTTGTCCTACGATGTTAGACATTGGTATATATCCAGTTACATTTTCGGCAATTGTTTTAATTTTTTTTCCGTCGGCATCATAAAGGTAGTATGATGATATATAATTATCAGATTCGGTTTGATAATTATCGATAGTGATTATGTAGGCTGGTTTATTAGTGTTATTGTAGTTTACAATTACGTCTTGGTTTAGGTTTAAGCTACCTAAAGCATAGAAAGAGTATAGATATTGGAGTGATAATTCTACAGGTATTTTAGTTGTGTGTTTTAGTGCAAATTCGTGGTCGTAGTAAGAGATGATGAGGTTGTTGTTGAGGTTTACTTCAGGTTCAGAGTTTATGTCTTTGAGAGTGAAGTAAGGTTTTTCGTATTGAGTTATTACATAGTTTGGATTATCACCATTTTGTACTAAAAGTATTGGTGAAGGTTCTTGTCCAGAAGATGCAATATTAGCGTAGTTTACTTTAAAAGTATGTTCTAATATTGGAGCTGTTTGTGATGCCATTGTGGCTTTGCTGTATATATCGTAATATAGGAATGTAGAGTCGTTTTCTTTGACTTCGCGTTGGAATATCATTGTGTAAGACTCGGAATAATTGTTTGTTGAGGTGTTTAGGCTCATTTGGTATGCGCCATTTACGGTATATATTTTCTCGGTTGTAGTGTTGAGAGAATATATTTTGTTGATGTATCTGCCGGTGTAGTTTTCGGTTACAGCATGCATGAAAAGCATTATTTCATAATTTTCATCGGTGTTGAAAAAGCGTTGAGATATATTGGGATTTACATCGACATAATTTACACCAATGACTTTTTCGTTGTTTTGGTCTTCGACTTGTAGGTCGTCGGTAAATTCACCGATTAATTTGTTGTTGTTATCGTAAATTTTTACTGTAACGCTATTATAAAAACTTCCTTGTTTTGTGAAAGTTGTAGTATAAGTCCAATCAGAGCCGTCTGGACCATACAATAATCCATAGCCATTGACATCTTTTATTGTGTCGGTTGGAGTTGGAAGTTTTTGTTGGATAGCGGTTTTGTTAGATTGCATTTTGCGTGTATTGCCAAATGCTACGGTTGTTTGTGCTATAGAAATCTGAGAAAAGGCGATAAGCATAGCACAAAGAGTGAGTAGATACTTTTTCATAATTTTTGAGTTTTAGTTGTTATTTTTCGTGGTCGCAATAGATGCAACGCCAGATGTTATTTTCTGCTTTGTAGTATAGATTTTTAGCTGGCTCAATGGTTGTGATGCAACGATGATTTGAGCATTTGTCTCCTTCTACTAATTCTCGTGTCTCGTGTCTCGTGTCTTGTGTCTTCCATTCGAGGAGAGTGTAGATGAGAGACATACGAACGAATTTTCCGTTTTCGACTTGTCGGAAGTATGCTGCACGTGGGTCGTTATCAACCTCTGGAGTGATTTCGTTGACACGAGGGAGTGGGTGTAGCACGATCATATCTTTTTTGCCGAGAGCCATTTTGTCGGTGTCGAGGATGAATGAGTCGCGGAGGCGTAGGTATTGAGCACGGTCTTCGAAGCGTTCTTCTTGTACGCGTGTCATATAGAGTACATCGACGAGAGGCATAGCTTCTTCGAGTGTGCTTACTTCGATGTATTCAAGGTTGTTAGCATCACATACGTCGTGTTTGATGTAATCGGGTAAGCGGAGTTCGTCGGGAGCGATGAGTACGAATTTTACGCCTTCGTAGCGTCCCATAGCTTTGATGAGTGAGTGGACAGTGCGTCCGTATTTGAGGTCGCCACAAAGACCTACGGTTAGATGGTCGAAACGTCCGAGTTCGCGACGTATGGTGAGTAGGTCAGTGAGAGTTTGGGTTGGGTGGCTATGACCTCCGTCACCTGCGTTGATTACGGGGATTGAAGCGTATTGCGATGCGATGAAAGGTGCGCCTTCTTTAGGGTGACGCATAGCGATGATGTCGGCAAATTGTGATATTACGCGAGCAGTGTCGGCAACAGTTTCGCCTTTGCTTACAGAAGAGCTTGCTGCGTCGGAGAATCCGAGTACGTTGCCACCGAGTTCCATCATTGCGGCGGTGAAACTGAGGCGTGTGCGAGTGCTTGGTTCATAGAATAGTGTGGCTAATTTTTTGCCGCGACAAGCATCGGCATATTTTGCACGATTGTCGATGATATCTAATGCACGAAGCATGAGTTGGTTGATTTCTTCAACTGTGAAATCGGTAGGGTCTATTAAATGGCGCATTTTTATTATAAATTTTAATTAACGTGGGTTCAGTAATGTTGGTAAATACACACTCTCGTTGTGTATTTTTGCGTTCACTCCTTGACGGTTTGCTTGCTTGAAGGTTGCTTGCACCTTGCTTGAGGGGAGTACACACTGTGAGTGGGTATTTATTGGGTTATTGAACTCACGTTAATTATGATTTTATGTTTTATTATTTCATCCAAGATTCGTCAGATGGGTTGTTGCGGAATTTGATGAGGCGTTCTTTGTCTTCTTGTTTGATGTAACCTTCTTCGGCAGCAACTTCTACGAGAGAATCGAGGTTAGAGAGGCTATAGTTGATAACATTAGCTTCAGCCATGCGGTCGAGACCTTTTTTCATGCCATAAGTGAAGATGCTGGCAACACCGAGCACTTCAGCACCTGCTTCGCGGAGTACGTTTACGACTTCGATACAGCTACCGCCAGTAGAGATGAGGTCTTCGATAACAACTACTTTTTGACCTTTTTCGAGACGACCTTCGATTTGGTTGCCACGACCATGGTCTTTAGCACCTGAACGTACGTAGCCCATTGGTAAGTTGAGGATAGTTGCAGTGATGGCAGCGTGAGCAATACCTGCAGTAGATGTACCCATAAGGACTTCTGCTTCAGGGAATTTTGTACGTACGATTTCTGCCAAACCAGCTTCTACGTGGTTGCGAACTTCAACAGATGTGAGAGTGAGACGGTTGTCGCAGTAGATTGGACTTTTGATACCACTTGCCCAAGTGAAAGGTTGTTCTGGACGAAGGAATACTGCTTGAATTGAAAGGAGGTCTTTAGCTATTTGTTTTTCCATAATTTTAGTATTTTATATTGTTTAGTTTTTACAGAAGTACATATTTTATGTTTGTTGGCTTGTAAAATATAGTTTGTATTTTATTCTTTGGTGGGATGATTATTTTTTTAAGTACATGCCATGTTGCTATGGAAGTTTGAATAGAACATCTTCAAGATATTATGATTTAGGGCGTGTACTTGAAAAAAGTTGTTCTCCTTATAATTTGTAAAATACAGATTACAAATTGTAAACCTAATAAATGAATTTGTACTTATGTTGAAATAAAAAATGATTATTATCCAACAAACTCAGACATGCAGCGACGATAAGCTGCTACTGGGTCGGGAGCGGCAGTGATAGGACGGCCTACTACGATGTAGTCTGTTCCGATTTCGCGAGCACGAGCTGGAGTAGTGATGCGGACTTGGTCGCCTACTTCGCCATCGGCAAAGCGGATACCTGGTGTGACAGTCATAAATTCAGTTCCACAAGCCTCTTTTACGATGCCAGCTTCGAGTGGAGAACATACTACGCCGTCGAGACCTGCTATTTTTGCATTTTTAGCATAGTGAACTACTACGTCGTTGATATTGTGGTCGATGAGAAGGTCGTTGCGCATGCGTTCTTCACTGGTAGAAGTGAGTTGAGTAACAGCAATGAGCAATGGGCGAGTGCCATCAGGACGAGTGAGGCCTTCGAGAGCAGCCTTCATCATTTCGATAGTACCTGCAGCGTGGAGGTTGCACATATCTACATCGAGGCGAGAGAGCACAGACATAGATTTTTTCACTGTGTTAGGTATATCGTGGAGTTTGAGGTCGAGGAAGATGCGGTGTCCACGGCGTTTGATTTCGCGCACGATTGCAGGACCTTCGGCATAGAAGAGTTCCATACCAATTTTTACAAAAGGTTTTTCGTCTTGGAATTTATCCAAAAAAGCATAAGTTTCAGCTGCGCTTGAAAAGTCGCAAGCTATGATTACATCTCTATTCATAGTTTATTTAATTGTTTTTGATTTAACAGAAGTACATATTTAATTTTGTGGGAGAAATTATGTTTATTCTCAATTGAATAGTTTATGTGGGTTTGCTTTGTTTTTTTTAAGTACAAGTTTTATTTCCATCAATGCTTTATCTTAGCTTCTTGTGATTTTATGATTTGGGGCATGTACTTGAAAAAGTTATTGCCCTTATAATTATGTAAAGTACAGATTATAATTTGTAAACCTAATAAAATGAATTTGTACTTATGTTAAAAAACAAAATATGATTATACAATACCAATAATATCAGAAAGGCGTTCGATTTTGAGTTCTTCCATTACGCGAGGGAGATCTTCGATAATCTCTTTGCAGATGTAAGGATTTTTGAGATTCATTGCACCTATTTGTACTGCAGTAGCACCAGCCATCATCATTTCAATCACGTCGCGAGCTGAGCTTACACCACCGCAACCCATCACAGGAATGTTGCAGGCTTTTGATACTTGGTGTACCATACGCACAGCCACTGGGAATATGCTTGGGCCAGAGAATCCACCCATTACGTTGGCAATGACAGGGCGACGACGAGCAATGTCGATACGCATACCGAGCATTGTGTTTATCAAGCAGATACCATCGGCACCAGCCTCTTCACATGCTTTGGCAATAGCCACGATGTCCGTTACGTTAGGTGATAGTTTGATATAGACAGGTTTAGTTGTAACGGCTTTTACGGCGCGAGTAACTTCGGCAGCAGCCTCAGGCGATGTGCCGAACGACATACCGCCATGGCGTACGTTAGGACAACTTACGTTCACTTCGATGATACCCACTTGTTCCTCTTTGTCGATGCGCTCGCAGCAGTAGGCATACTCTTCGATAGAGAAACCACTGATGTTGGCAATCACTGGTTTGTGGAATATTTTTTTGAGTTCAGGCAATTCGCGATTGATTACAGCGTCGATACCAGGGTTTTGCAAACCTACGGCATTGATCATACCACTTGCACCGCACTCGGCAATACGAGGTGTAGGGTTACCAAAACGCGCCTCTTTAGTCGTACCCTTAAATGAGAACGAACCAAGAATGTTTATATCGTAATATTCGGCAAATTCGCGACCAAAACCGAATGTACCCGATGCAGGCACGATAGGGTTGTCGAGATGTAAGCCACTTAAATTTACACTTAAATCCATGTTTTTGATAAAATGTGTTTGTTTTAGATTGAATAGTTTTGGATATTGTCTTTATATAATGTTACTCTCAGTTTTTTATAATAGGGAATTCTTTATTTGGATAGTCATCATATAAAAAACTTTCCCAATCACTAAATACAATAGATTTAATATTATTTATATTTAGTAATTTAATTTTTGCTTCAAAACAATAAGTTTTATTTGTTTCTGAATGAGTCCATTCATGAGGAGAAATATTAAAGGGATAAATAATTAGTTTGTTATCTATATTCTTTACTAATATTTTTAAATTACCTTTATAATACGGAATATATGCATTTATTACAAGTGTATCGTCTTGAATTATACCACTCATTGTTAAATCTTCAATATTATCAATTACCGGAGTATCTATTTGTTTAAACTCACTTTCTATATATGGTTTATATATAACTTTATTTCCTTTTTTTAATTCTAGTAAGTGGAATATCGTTTGACAATTAGGTAGTTCTCCTTCTTTTGAACCTAAACCATAATGATAAGGGAAACCGATGTTTTTCAATATTTTAAGATTTTTTTTTCCATTTTGTGGCTTTAATATTGCATATTCGATATTATTACCAAGCATATCCTGTTCTGTACCTATTTTTGATATAGTAGCTTTTTGTACAGCGTTGTCATAGAACGTTTGATAATAAATTTCTTTTCCTATATGCCAATGACTTAAATCAATTAGAGTATTACTTTCAATAAATTCAATTATACTATCATTTGAAATTTTAATAAATTCATAAGGGGTATGTGATGTATTATAGTAGATCGGAAATGTTTTATTATTTTGTTGTTTGCCTAAATAACTATGATTGATAGATTGAGCATCTCCTGCACACGTATATAATTCGGTCCATGAATATGAATTATTTAAAAATTCAACAGGAGTACAAGCTAACAATATTGTTGTTATTGTTATTGAAAAAATAACGAGAGCAATTAATATTGAGTAAAATTTTTTTATATTTATAGTCATTTTAAATTTATATGTGCGTACCTATAGGACGATTCAATGTCCTATAAGTTTATTTGTATGCGTAAAGAATTAAAATAATTCTTAAAGTGGTGAGAAATAATAAACATTATTTTTCAAAATCAATTTCTTCTTTATACATTATAGGGCCATCTTTGCAGATGCGTTTGTAGCCAGTGAGGGTTTTGCAAGAGCAACCCATGCAAGCTCCGAAACCACAACCCATACGTTCTTCGAACGAGAATTGTCCGCTAGTCATTACGCCACGGTGTAGAGCTTTAAGCATAGGTTCTGGTCCACAGCAATAGAGGTAGTCGTAGAGAATACCATTTTGTTCCATTGCATCGGTAACAAAACCTTTAGTGCCACCAGTTCCATCGACAGTTGTAACAAACACATCAAGTCCGAGAGCTACAAATTCGTCGTAATAGAACACCTCTTCGGCAGTGTTGAAGCCCATAATCATAGTAGGGCGTTTGCCTTCGGCGAGGAGTTTTTTAGCGAGACCATACATAGGAGGTACGCCAACGCCACCACCTACGAGGAGTGGGTGTTTCATTTTTTCGATGTTGGTATTGAAACCATTGCCAAGTCCGACGAGGATGTCGAGAGTTTCACCCTCTTTCATCTCAGCCATTTGGCGTGTACCTTCGCCTACCACCTTATATATAATAGTGATAGTAGTTTCGTTCCAATCGCAAATAGAGATAGGACGGCGGAGGAATTTGCCTGTCAATTCGATATTGATAAACTGACCTGGAGCAGTGATAGCAGAAGTATCACCCTCCAACACCATTTTATATACCGATTTAGTGAGAGGCGTATTGCTTAAGATTTTATATAAATTCATAATTCATATTTAATAATTAATAATTTTAGTTAAAATGATATAATTATAAATTATAAGATTTTATAGTTAATATTCACATGCATAATTCGTAATAACCTTATGATAATATATCTGAAAGGTTAATTATGAATTATGCATTATGAATTATGCATTGAATTAATTATTCTGCATCGATAGTGCTTACACCGAGAGTGATTTCTTCGAGCACGTCGAGGAGTACTTGTACGGTTTCGAGTGAAGTGAAGATACTTACGTTGTTTTCTACAGCGCAACGACGGATTTCGTAGCCATCGCGAGTAGAGTCGCCTTGCGAGATATCCATAGTGTTAATCACATAGTTGATGTGACCTTGACGGAGAGCTGTGAAGATTTCGTCGCTACCTTCCGACAATTTAGCACGATAACGAGTGCGGATGCCATGTTGACGGAGGAATTCGGCAGTACCTTTAGTACCTTCGATGTTGAAACCGAGGTTGTAGAAACGGCGGATGAGAGGTAGAGCTTTCTCTTTATCGACATCGGCAATAGTAGCGAAAAGTGTACCATAGTTAGCTACATCCATGCCTGATGAGCGCAAAGCTTTGTAGAGTGCGCGAGTGAGAGAGCTGTCGTAACCGATAGCTTCGCCTGTAGATTTCATCTCAGGAGAGAGGTAAGCATCAATACCGCGAATTTTTGAGAATGAGAATGCAGGGGCTTTTACGTACCAGCGTTTTTTCTCAGCAGGATAAACAGATGTGTAGCCTTGTTCTTTAAGAGATTTGCCGAGAATAACTTCAGTAGCAATGTCTGCCATAGGGTAGCCTGTGGCTTTGCTGAGGAAAGGTACAGTACGGCTCGAACGTGGGTTAACCTCAATTACATATACATCGTCTTTATCGTCGGCAATGAATTGGATATTGTAGAGACCAATGATGCCAATTTCTTTACCGAGGCGAACTGTGTAATCGAGGATTTTATTTTTAACGTCTTGCGATACAGAGAAAGTAGGGTAAACAGAAATAGAGTCGCCAGAGTGGATACCTGTTTTCTCAACGTGTTCCATGATGCCTGGGATGAATACGTCAGTACCATCACAGATAGCATCAACTTCGAGTTCCTTACCCATGATATATTTATCAACAAGGACAGGTTGGTCGGTGTTGATTTCAACGGCAGTTTGCAAGTAGTGGCGAAGAGCCGCTTCGTTATTAACAATTTGCATAGCACGACCGCCGAGAACGTAAGAAGGGCGTACGAGTACAGGGTAGCCGATGCGAGCGGCAACAGTGACACCATCTTCGATATTAGTAACAGCTTCGCCATTAGGTTGAGGTATGCCGAGATGCGTCATGATTTTTTCGAATGCGTCGCGGTTTTCAGCATTTTCGATAGCTTGTACGTCAGTACCGATGATAGGCACACCGAGACGGTGCAAAGGTTCAGCGAGGTTGATAGCTGTTTGGCCACCGAGAGAAACTACGATACCTTCAGGTTTTTCGAGGTGGATGATATTCATTACATCTTCCACAGTGAGAGGTTCGAAGTAGAGTTTATCAGAAGTAGTATAGTCGGTAGAAACAGTTTCAGGGTTGTTGTTGATGATGATAGCCTCGTAGCCAGCGCGGCGGATAGACCAAATAGCGTGAACAGTAGAGTAGTCGAATTCGACACCTTGACCGATACGGATTGGGCCAGAGCCGAGAACGATGATTTTCTTGCGGTCAGAGACGATGCTTTCGTTTTCAGCTTCGTAAGTAGAATAGAAATAAGGTACGTACGAGCTAAATTCGCTTGCGCAAGTGTCAATCATCTTATATACAGGGAATATGTTGTTAGCTTCACGCATGCGGTAGATGTCGTGCTCGGTGCAACCCCATACTTGTGCTATATATTTGTCGCTGATGCCGAGCAATTTTGCATCGCGTACAGTTTCAGGATTGTTAGGATTGTTGCGGATAACCTCTTCGAATTCAACGATGTGTTTGAATTTTTCGAGGAAGAACATATCGATTTTTGTAGCATTGTAAACCATACCGAGGTCAACGCCAAGGCGGATGAGTTGAGCAATGGCATAGAGACGGTCGTCGGTAGCAGTGCGGATATATTCGAGAAGGCGAGCAGTGTCCCAATCATCAAATTTTTTGTGGTAGATATGGCATACACCAGTTTCGAGAGAGCGCACAGCTTTGAGAAGAGATTCTTCGAGAGTGCGGCCAACGCTCATAACTTCGCCTGTAGCCTTCATTTGAGTGCCGAGAGTGTTTTGGGCAGTGGCAAATTTGTCGAATGGAAAACGAGCTATTTTAGTAACTACGTAGTCGAGAGCAGGTTCGAACGAAGCAGGAGTATTTGCGATTTGGATTTCGTCGAGGCGGAGGCCGACTGCGATTTTCGCACTTACGCGAGCGATAGGGTAACCGCTGGCTTTAGAAGCAAGTGCAGAAGAACGGCTCACGCGAGGGTTTACTTCGATTAGGTAGTAGTTGAAAGAGTGAGGGTCGAGAGCAAACTGAACGTTGCAACCGCCTTCGATTTTCAATTCGCGAATGATTTTGAGGGCAGAGTCGCGGAGGAGTTGATACTCTTTGTTTGTGAGAGTTTGTGATGGACAAACCACGATAGAGTCGCCAGTATGGACACCGACAGGGTCGATGTTTTCCATGTTACAGATAGTGATAGCAGTATCGTTGGCGTCGCGCATTACTTCGTATTCGATTTCTTTGAAACCTTTGATACTTTTTTCTACGAGTACTTGGTGTACAGGCGAAAGGGTGAGAGCGTTGCGCATAAGTTCGCGACATTCCTCTTCGTTGTCGGCAAAGCCACCACCTGTACCACCGAGGGTAAATGCAGGTCGGAGAACTACAGGGTAGCCAATTTTTTCGGCAGCTTCGAGACCCTCTTTCATGTTGTTGGCAATGATAGAAGGGAGTACAGGTTCGCCTAAAGATTCGCAGAGTTCTTTGAAGAGTTCGCGGTCTTCAGCGCGTTCGATACTTTCGAAAGAAGTACCTAATATTTCAACGTCGCACTCTTCGAGGACGCCTTTTTTAGCGAGTTGAACAGCGAGGTTCAAACCTGTTTGACCGCCGAGACTTGGTACGATAGCATCAGGGCGTTCGTAGCGAATGATTTTAGCAACATATTCCAACGTAAGAGGTTCCATATATACCTTGTCGGCTATGTTGGTATCAGTCATAATAGTTGCAGGGTTTGAGTTTACGAGAATAACTTCGTAACCTTCTTCGCGCAATGCGAGGCATGCTTGAGTACCTGCGTAGTCAAATTCGGCAGCTTGTCCGATTACAATTGGACCAGATCCGATGACCATCACCTTTTTTATATCTGTTCTTTTTGGCATGATTATATTAATTCAGAATTCATAATACATAATTCATAATTAGAGTTACATTATAAATCTCTCTTTTTATTTGAATTTTGATATTACGAATTGTTGTTTGTTGAAAAATTTATTTATATTCATAATTTCAAATCATAATATTAAATGCCGATAGGCAAATAATTATGTATTATGAATTATGAATTATGCATTAGAGAAATGAATTGGTCGAAGAGGTAAGCACTATCTTGTGGACCTGGGGCACTTTCGGGGTGATATTGAACTGAGAAGACTTTGTCTTTTTCAGAGCGTACACCTTCGACAGTGTTGTCGAGTATGTTGATGTGAGTTACTTCTAAGCCTGTACCTTCGAGTGTTTTTTCGTCAACGGCGTAAGAGTGGTTTTGAGAAGTGATTTCCACTTTACCAGTGAGAAGGTTTTTTACAGGGTGGTTGCCACCACGGTGACCGAATTTCAATTTATATGTTTGAGCGCCATAGGCGAGAGATATCATTTGGTGACCGAGACAGATGCCGAAGATTGGTAATTTGCCACGTAATTCACGCACGAGGTTGATGACGGTAGTAACATCTTCTGGGTTGCCTGGTCCGTTAGAGAGGAATAATCCGTCAGGTTGGAAAGCCAAAATTTCTTCTGCAGTAGTGTTGTAAGGAACAACAGTAACGTTGCAACCACGAGCATTTAATGCGCGAATGATGTTGTATTTAATACCGCAGTCGATAGCAACTACGTCGTATTTGTGGTTAGGAGTACGAGAGAACCAACGTTTTTTGCAGCTTACTTGTGCCACGTGGTCGTGCATTACTGGAGTTTCGGCAATTCGACGCAAAGCCTCTTCTTTTGAAGTGTTTACATCGGTAATGATTACACGTTGTGAACCTTCAGAGCGGATGATGCGAGTGAGGCGGCGTGTGTCAATGCCCATAATGCCAGGTATGTTGTGTTCTTCGAGAACTTCATTTAGGGTTTTGGTATAACGGAAGTTAGATGGTACGTCGTTGTATTCGCGTACGATGAGACCACCGCAAGTAGGGAATTTAGTTTCGTAATCCTCGTCGGTGATACCGTAGTTACCGATGAGTGGGTAAGTCATTACCACCATTTGACCTGTGTATGATGGGTCAGAAATAATCTCTTGGTAACCAACCATAGAGGTGTTGAAAACGATTTCGTTTACGACTTCGCGGTCAGCACCGAAGCCATATCCGAAGAATTCATATCCGTTTTCAAGAACGATTTTTTTGTTATATGGAAGCATATATTAGACTTTTAGTAGCGAGTAGCGAGTAACGAGATTTTTTGTACTCGGCTTCGCCTCGTTGTTTTTTTGTAATTTTAGTAGCGAGTAGCGAGTAACGAGACTCACTTGCTTTGCTCGTTTTTTTACTTTTAGTAGTTGCTCGTTATGATATTTTGTCAATTGTACAGAGAGTACACGATTTCGCCTTTAATCATGGTCATTACACATTCGGCATTGACTTTCCAACCAGCGAATGGGGTAGATTTGCCGCTTGAAACGAAATGGTTAGGGTTTAGTTTGTAGTCGGCGCCGAGATTAACGATAGTGAGGTCGGCATATTCGCCTACGGTTACAGGGTGTAATCCCATAATTTTGCGTGGGTTGGTTGACATGAGGTCGATGAGGCGTTCCATTGAGATGATGTTTTTCTTAACGAGGTAAGAGAACAAAAGAGGGAATGCGACTTCGAGGCCAGTGATACCGAACGCACTATCTTTCAAACCACAGATTTTTTCGCTTGCAGCATGAGGTGCGTGGTCTGTTGCGATACAGTCGATTGTGCCGTCTTGGATACCTTTAATCAATGCAGCTTTGTCTTCAGCCGAACGTAGAGGCGGATTCATTTTGTATGCTCCATCCTCGCGGAGGTCCATATCTGTTAGGATGAGATAGTGAGGTGCAGTTTCGCAAGTTACAGGCAATCCTTCGCGTTTAGCTTCGCGGATTAGTTCTACAGATTCTTTAGTAGAGATGTGGCATACGTGGTATTTACAACCAGTTTCGCGTACGAGGTTTATGTCGCGTTCGATTTGTCGCCATTCGCTTTCAGAGCATATGCCGAGGTGTCCGTGACGACGAGCGTATTCTCCGTCATGGATGTAACCGCCTTTAAGAAGTTCGTTTACTTCACAGTGGGCTACGATTGTTTTATTTAATTTTTTACATTCAATCATTGCTTGGCGCATGAGGTCGTCAGATTGTACACCGCGTCCATCGTCAGAGAATCCCCATACGTAAGGAGCTAGGGCTGCAAAATCTACCAATTCACCTTCGCCGCGACCACCCATAGTTATACATCCATAGGGGTGAACGTTGACTTTTGCATCGCTACGGATAGCACGTAATTGGACATTTAGATTTTCAGTTGTGTCGGGAGCTGGACGTAGGTTAGGCATTGTAAATACATCAGTATAACCTGCGCGAGCAGCAGCCGATGTGCCTGATAATATTGTTTCTTTGTGTTCGAAACCAGGTTCGCGAAGGTGTACGTGTAGGTCAACTAACCCAGGTAGAATAGAGAGACCAACCATGTCTATAACTTCAGCATCTTCATCTTTGATTGAAGTGCGTACTTCTGCAATTTTTCCATCTACGATAAGGATGTCTGTTTTCTCAAATCCACAATCGCGGAATATAAGCGCATTTTTAAGCAATAATTTTTTCATATATTAGATTTTTTAGAATTTTAGTAGTGAGTGGAGAGGCTTAACCCCTCCGGTCTTCGACCACCTCCCCTAAGACATGGGAGGAATATAGAAACAAGCAAGACTTACTAGGTTTAGTCTTATTGATTTTTTTATATGTCTAAATTTTTAGATATAAGTTGTGAGACATTGTCTAGTATCTTGTATCTAATACCTCGTGTTCAATGTAAAAAAAGAGTAACTATCTATTAGAAAATAGTTACTCCTTAATATCAATAAAACAATAGAAAACAGATGTTTGCGGTGCTAATTGTACAGCGCCGAGCGGATAGTCATTGTGTTTTCTGTTGTCGGTATTCATACTGTTGGTTTTGTATGGTCTAAATTTGTGCAAAGGTACGATTTTTTTTTTGTATATGCAAGGTTTTTTCTTATAAATGTATATATTTTTTTTGAATGTGATTTTTGTGTTTTGAACGCTGTGTTTTTAACATTTAGGTACTTAAAAATCCTTTGTTTATGAGATATTTGAATGGTTGAGAATTTTAACATAAAAAATATTTTATTTAATTGTTAATTTTATTTGTTAAATGATAAAGTTTTATTATCTTTGCAACTTAGAAGCCTATTGTCAGTAGTTGATAGTTGAAAATGGGGTATAAGTGTGTGGTATTTAGTAGATTTATTGGCTATTGATGATTGGATTGTTAATTGTTAATTATTAATTGTTAATTGATGAATCCACGAGTAAGTATTATTATGGGAAGCACGAGCGACCTTCCAGTGATGGAGAAGGCAGCTAAAGTGTTAAATGATTTTAAAGTGCCATTTGAGATGCACGCATTGTCGGCACACCGCACACCAGTTGAGGTGGAGCTGTTTGCTAAAGGTGCAGCAGGTCGCGGTATAGAAGTGATTATAGCAGCGGCAGGTATGGCGGCGCATTTGCCTGGTGTTATTGCAGCATCGACTACAGTGCCTGTTATTGGGGTGCCTATTTCGGCGACATTGCAGGGTATGGATGCGTTGTTGGCTATTGTTCAAATGCCTCCTGGAATACCTGTGGCAACGGTGGGTGTAGATGCGGCTATGAATGCAGGTTTGTTGGCAGTTCAGATGTTGGCAGTGGGTGATGCTCGTCTTAAACAAGAACTCGTTGATTATAAAGAGAGCCTTAAATCTAAAATAGTTAAGGCTAATGAAGATCTTAAGAAAGTTTCTTACGAATTTAAAACTAATTAAATTAATTTGAAATTTGAAATTTGAAATTTGCCGTGTGGTATTAAATTTTTATTGACAAAGGCTCAAAGACTTTCGGTTCAATTTTCAACTTTCAACTTTCAATTTTCAACTCAAAATATTATGAATTATAGGATTTTTGTCGAGAAGAAATCTCGTTTTCGTGTTGAGGCAGAGAGCTTGCAACGCGAATTAAATGCAAATCTCGGTCTAGAACTTCGTGAGATGCGTCTTGTGAATGTTTATGACCTTTTTGATTTCACACCAGAATTGTTGGAGAAGACTCGCTATGGCGTATTTGGCGAGGTAGTAACCGACGATGTGTTTGATGCGCTTGACCTTGCGGGTCGTTCGTATATTGCTATTGAAAGTCTACCGGGACAGTTCGACCAACGCGCAGCAAGTGCGGTGGATTGTGTTAAATTGGTTGACCCAGAGGCAGACGTGCGCATTCGTTGTGCTCGTCTGTTGTTGTTTAATGAGCAATTGGACGAGGCTACACTCGCACGCATTCGTAAATATACAATCAATGCAGTAGAGTGTCGCGAAAAAGATATGTCGGTGCTTGGTATCAATGAGAATACAGAGATTGAGCCAGTAGAGGTGTTGAAAGGTTTCCGCAATATGCAAGACGCTGACCTCGTGCCATTCTGCAAAGAGAATGGTTTGGCAATGAATGCCGACGACCTTCGTTGTGTGGTAGAGTATTTCTATAAAGAGGGTCGCGACCCATATCGCACTGAGTTGATGATTCTCGACACATATTGGTCAGACCACTGTCGTCACACAACCTTCACTACAGTGCTCGAAGAGATTATTATCGACGAATCATTCATTAAATCGGAACTTGAAGAGAGCCTTGCTCTTTACGAAAATATGCGCCGTGAGCTCGGTCGTGAACATAAAGACCGTTGCTTGATGGACATGGCAACTATCGGTGCACGTTATCTTAAAAAACATGGTTACCTCAACGATATGGAACAAAGCGAAGAGAACAACGCATGCTCTATATTTGTTAATGTTAACGTAGATGGCGAAGACCAACGCTGGTTGCTCCAATTCAAAAACGAAACACACAACCACCCAACAGAGATTGAACCATTTGGTGGTGCATCTACATGTCTTGGTGGTGCTATTCGCGACCCATTATCTGGTCGTGCATACGTATATCAAGCAATGCGTGTGACAGGTGCAGGCAATATCTATACTCCTGTGTCAGAAACTATGGAGGGTAAATTGCCACAACGCATTATCTCTACCAAAGCAGCAGCAGGTTACTCGTCATATGGTAACCAAATAGGTCTTGCAACAACACATCTTCGTGAGATTTATCACCCTGACTATGTGGCAAAACGCCTCGAAGTAGGTGCAGTAGCAGGTGCAGTGCGTGCCGATGCTGTGCGTCGCGAGTCTCCAGCTCCTGGCGATATAGTGTTGATGTTTGGTGGTCGTACAGGTCGCGACGGTGTAGGTGGAGCAACCGGTTCATCGAAAGAGCACAACGTGATGTCAATCGAGACATGTTCGTCGGAAGTACAAAAAGGTAATGCCCCTGAAGAGCGCAAATTGGAACGCCTCTTCCGTCGTCCTGAGGTTACACGCTTGATTAAGAAATCTAACGACTTTGGTGCAGGTGGTGTGTCAGTGGCTATTGGTGAGTTGACCGATGGTCTCGACATCTATCTCGACAGAGTGAAAACAAAATATAGCGGCTTGAACGCTACCGAATTGGCTATTTCAGAATCGCAAGAACGTGTATCAGTGGTAGTTGAAGCGAAAGATAAAGAAGAGTTCATGAAATATTGCGCCGAAGAGAACATCGAGGTGGTGCATGTGGCAGACGTAACTGATACAGCGCGTATGCGTATGTTCTATCGCGGCGAGACTATTGTTGACCTCTCTCGCGAATTTATCGACTCGGCAGGTGCTGCACATTTTGCTAAAGCCAATGTAGGTGCAGTCGTTGAGCGCAATCCGTTCGAACGTAATATCGCAGGTGCTAACCTCCGCGAACGTTTTGAAAATAATCTTCAAGACGATAACGTATTGACACAAAAGGGTCTTATCGAGACATTCGATGCTACTATCGGTCGTTCTACAGTGTTGATGCCATTTGGTGGTAAATACCAACGTTCAGAGACTCAAGTGGGTGTACAAAAACTCCCAGTTGATGGTTTCACTAACGATGCAAGTATGATGGCGTATGGTTTCAATCCATTTGTGTCGGCATGGAGCCCTTACCACGGTGCAGCTTATGCAGTGGTAGAAGCATGTGCTAAAGTTGTGGCAGCAGGTGGTCGTTACGACACAATGCGCTTCTCATATCAAGAGTATTTCGAACGTATGTCAAGCACAACATCTTGGGGTAAACCACTCAGCGCATTGCTCGGTGCACTCAAGATGCAATACGAACTCAAATTGCCTTCAATCGGTGGTAAAGACTCGATGAGCGGTACATTCCAAAACATCAACGTGCCTCCAACACTCATCGCCTTTGGTATCACTATGGTCGATGCTAACAAAGTGATTTCGACTGACTTCAAGGCAGCAGGCGAAAATATCTACCTCCTTCGCCACACACCAATGGCTAATTATATGCCTAACACCGACATGTTGAAAGCTAATTTCGACGCATTCCACCGTCTTGTAGAAGAGGGTAAAGTGTCAGCCGCATACACAATCGGTATGGGTGGTGTAGCCGAAGCAGTAACAAAAATGGCATTTGGTTCGAACATAGGTGCTAATATCAATCTTTCAGAAAATGATTTATTTAACTATAATTATGGTTCTATTCTTTTTGCGTCGTCGGAAGAATTGAACATCCAAAATCTTGAAAAAATCGGAACGACAACAGCCGAAGCAACATTGGTTGTCAACGGCGAATCGTTCGACCTCAATCATTTATATAAGGTAAATACCGAGAAATTTGCAGAAATCTATCCAGCTACTGCACCAGCAGAAGACAATGCACAATGCACAATTCACAATGCACAATTGGATGATGTGAAATTCGAGTATCCAGGCGAGGCAGTTGAGCATCCAATCGTATATATTCCAGTGTTCCCAGGTACAAACTGCGACTACGATATGGCTAAGGCATTCCGCACAGCAGGTGCCGAAGTACGCACATCAGTGTTCTGCAACCTTACAGCCGACGACATCGCACGTTCTATCGAAGTGATGGCATGCGAAATTCGTGGTTGTCATATCTTGGCACTCGCAGGTGGTTTCTCATCTGGCGACGAACCAGATGGTTCTGCTAAATTCATCGCTACTGTATTGAATAATAGCGACGTAGCACGCGAAATTCACGCACTCATCGACCGCAAAGGCTTGATTATCGGTATCTGTAACGGTTTCCAAGCGTTAGTTAAATCAGGTTTGTTGCCTTACGGTCGCTTGGGTATGGTTACACCAGATAGTCCAACACTCTTCCGTAACAACATCAACCGCCATATCTCGCAAATGGTTACAACACGCATCAGTACCGTGAAATCGCCATGGTTGGCAGGTTTCAAAGTAGGCGACGAGCACACTATTGCAATGAGCCACGGCGAAGGTAAATTCGTGGTGAGCGAAGAATTGGCTCGCGAATTGTTTGCAAAAGGACAAGTGGCATTCCAATATGTAGATGCTAACAGCAACATCACAATGCAATCGCCTGAAAACCCTAATGGATCAAGCTATGCAATTGAGGGTATCATCTCTGAGGATGGTTTGATTATCGGTAAAATGGGTCACACCGAGCGTTACGAAGAAAACATCTTCAAAAACATCGCAGGCAACAAACGCCAACCATTGTTCGATAACGCAGTTCGCTACTTTAATAAAATTCATAATTCATAATGCATAATTATGAATAGATTTTATTAATGTAAATTGTTTAACGCCGGAAGGTAATTATGAATTATGAATTATGAATTGTGAATTGTTATTATACGAGGGTAAAGCCAAACAGATATATGCAACAGAAGACCCTGAAGTAGTGGTTGTTCATTACAAGGACGACGCTTCGGCATATAACGGCATTAAGCGTGCGCAGATAACCAATAAAGGTATTTTGAACAACAAAATATCGTCGATTATCTATGCTAAACTTGCCGATGCAGGCATAAAAACCCATTTTATTCAACGCCTCGACGACCGCAATCAGTTGTGCCGTAAGGTAGATGTGATACCTATCGAATTCATCGTGCGCAACTATGCCGCTGGCTCTATGGCGCGCCGTTTGGGTATCGAAGAAGGTACTAAACTTAACACTACAATTTTCGAGTGTTGCTACAAAAACGAGGAACTCGACGACCCTATCATCAACGAGCATCACGCTGTGGCTCTTGGTCTTTCTACCTACGAAGAGATGGCTGAGGTGCATAAAATAGTGGAGAAAATCAATCAATTGTTGATTCCGTTGTTTGCAAGCCTTGATGTTATCTTGGTCGATTTCAAAACCGAATTCGGTCGCCTCGAAGATGGCACACTCGTGTTGAGCGACGAACTCAGCCCTGATACTTGTCGTCTTTGGGATGTCGAAACACAAGACAGCCTCGACAAAGACCGCTTCCGTCGCGACCTCGGTCGTGTCGGCGAAGCCTACCAAGAAATCCTCAACCGATTGATGAAACTTTAATAATCTGTTTTTTCAACATAAGTACAGAATTTTGTTTATAGGCTGATTTAAGGTTTGTAAGGATGAAATCTTTTTTAAGTACATATCTTGTGTTATGATTTAGCGTATGTACTTGAAATAACAAGATTTCCCCACAAAACTTTAAAAAATAATTGTTATAACTTGCAACCTGAAAATATAGTATGTACTTATGTTAAGAATAAAATAATATCTAAAAAAATGAACGCATTAACAGCAACTGAATATAACTTCCCTGGTCAGGAGAAGGTTTATCACGGCAAAGTACGTGATGTTTACACTGTGTCGGGCAATCGTCTTGTGATGGTGGCAACCGACCGTATATCTGCTTTCGACGTAATACTTCCAAAAGGTATTCCGTTCAAAGGTCAAATCCTCAACCAAATCGCAGCTCAATTCCTCGATGCAACAGCCGACATCTGTCCTAACTGGAAATTGGCTACCCCAGACCCTATGGTTACCGTTGGTGTGGCTTGCGAAGGCTATCCTGTTGAGATGATTGTGCGTGGGTATCTCTGCGGTAGTGCATGGCGTGCTTATAAGAGTGGCGTACGCGAAATATGCGGTGTGAAACTACCTGACGGTATGCGCGAAAACGAACGCTTCCCAGAGCCAATCATCACTCCTACAACTAAAGCCGAAATTGGCGAGCACGACGAAGACATCTCTCGCGAAGAAATCATCGCACAAGGCTTGGTTTCTGAAGAAGAATACAAAGTATTGGAACAATACACATTGGCTCTCTTCCGTCGTGGCTCAGAGATTGCTGCTAAACGTGGTTTGATTCTTGTTGATACTAAATACGAGTTCGGTAAATGCGATGGCAAAATCTACCTCATGGACGAAATCCACACGCCAGACTCAAGCCGCTATTTCTATGCCGAAGGCTATGAAGAAAACTTTGCTGCAGGCAAACCACAACGCCAACTCAGCAAAGAGTTCGTGCGCGAATGGTTGATGGAAAACGGTTTCCAAGGCAAAGAGGGTCAACAAGTGCCTGAGATGACTGACGAGGTAGTAGCAGGTATTTCAGCTCGTTATCAAGAGCTTTACGAAAACATCGTAGGTGAAAAATTCGTTCCTGCAGCCGATGGCGAAGACCTCCTCGCTCGCATCGAACGCAATGTAACAGATTATCTAAATGCATAATTCATAAATTTTTTAGACAGAATGACATAATGACAAATTTTTAGGTTAGAGGTTGAAGATTAGAGTCTTTTGACATACGCTTTGCTAAAAACTAAAGTTTTTATCTCAGCGAAAAAAAGACAGGTTTAAATTACATTCTCCAAATATGTCATTTTTTTCCAAGATACACCGCAGGTGTAGCGAGGTATATGTAAAAGAAAAATATGTTCTTCTGTCATTATGTCTAAAATAAATAAAAATAAAAAACAAGGCGCAGCCGAGTTAGTCTTATATCTCGTGTCTCGTGTCTAAAAGTCTATAAAATAATGAAAAATGAAATTCACGAAGAATGCGGTGTATTTGGTGTATGGGGTGTGAAAGATGCCGCTAATCTTGCTTATTACGGACTCCACGCATTGCAACATCGTGGCCAAGAGGCGTGCGGTATCGTCTGCGTCGATGAGAATAAGCAACACAACCGCGTCAAAGGCGAAGGTCTTGTTACTGAGGTGTTCAACGAAAAAAATCTTGTCAACCTCAAAGGCGACTACGCCATTGCCCATGTGCGCTATGCCACAGCTGGTGGTGCAGGCATTGAGAATGTACAACCATTCCTCTTCCGTCATCATACAGGCAATTTTGCACTTGCACATAACGGTAACCTCGTCAATTCGCGCGAATTGGCACGCTACCTTGAACATAAAGGCAGTCTATTCCAATCAACATCCGATAGCGAATTGCTTGCCCACTTGATCAAGAAAGACAACAACACAAAACACCGTATCCATAATATCATCGATGCGCTCAACATGATTGAGGGAGCCTTTGCATTCCTCATCCTCAGCGACAAACGCCTCTATTGTGCTCGCGACAAATATGGCTTGCGCCCATTATCGATTGGTCGTCTTAATGGCGGTTATGTCGTTAGTTCCGAGACTTGCGCTCTCGACGTAGTAGGTGCCGAATTTGTGCGCGATGTCGAGCCAGGCGAGATTGTAGTCATCGATGCCGACGGACTCCACTCGTTCACCTATTCTCACTTCAAACGCCACTACATGTGCGCTATGGAGTATGTCTATTTCGCTCGTCCTGATAGCGACATCGAGGGTTGCAACGTGCATGCCTATCGCAAAGAGTCGGGTCGCATTCTCTATCGCGAGTCGCCAGTCGATGCCGACATCGTCATCGGTGTACCAGACTCAAGCCTTAGCGCAGCCATCGGTTATGCCGAAGAGAGTGGTATCCCTTACGAAATGGGCTTGATTAAGAACAAATATATCGGACGTACATTCATCCAACCAAGTCAAGAGTTGCGCGAGAAAGGCGTGCGAATGAAACTCTCGGCAGTGCGCTCAATCGTCAAAGGCAAACGCGTAGTGATGATCGACGACTCCATCGTGCGTGGTACCACATCGCGCCGCATAGTCAATCTCTTGAAAGAGGCAGGAGCCGTCGAAGTGCATGTTCGCATTGCGTCGCCACCATATTGCCACCCATGCTATTATGGTGTAGATACAGCCACCTACGAAGAGTTGATTTCAGCGCGTATGTCAGTCGAAGAGTTGTGCGAAAAAATCGGAGCCGATTCATTGAAATTCCTCTCAGTCGAAGGTCTTTACAAGAGTGGACGTCGCTCTGAACTCTGTACAGCATGTTTCTCTGGCAAGTATCCAACAGTGCTTTATGATAGAGAGACAAATAAAAAATGCTAAAAACGAATAGAAGAGATGCTGGTACGCTAGTGTCTCTTTTTTGTTGGTATGAGTTCGATATAATTTTTATTTCACACGGGATGCACGGATTTTTTTCATACCCCTCCGTCCTGCGGACATATTGAGCCGTTTTTACTTGAATTTGTTTTTCTAGGCGTTCTAGGGATTCTAGGTGCTTCGCTATCTAGGTTTTTCAGTCTGGTGACTGATAGGACACGGCACGCCGTGTCCCTACATCGGAGAGATTTTTCTAGATGTTCTAGGAGTTCTAGGCGCTTCGCTATCTAGGTTTTTCAGTCTGGCGACTGATAGGACACGTCATGTTGTGTCCCTACATTGTGAAGATTTTTTCTAGGCGTTCTAGGGATTCTAGACGCTTTGCTATCTAGGTTTTTCAGTCTGACGACTGATAGGACACTCGAGCCGAGTGTCCCTACTTTTGTTTGTGTTGTTTGTTGATGAATGCGGTACGTTGTGTTCCTACAAGGAATTGCGAAAACACAAATCGTAATCCACCAATATAAAAACGCAGAAAATGTAAACTACAAACAACATTAAACCGTCATTTTTGACTTAAAGCGTTAGCGTGCTTTTGGAATGTTGTAATTTTGCAGAAAAATTGAAAGTCAATGGTCGATGCCGATGGTCAACGGACAATGTTTTTTGTGGATACATGAGTCGAGGAGTATAACTTTTATGGTATAAAATTTTTTGTGTTTATGTTTGTTAATTTGTGAAGTTTTTATTATCTTTGCAAATTGAAATAAATTAGCAGTATTGTAATTAATAATAATTTGAAATTTGAAATTTGAATAGAGGGTCTTTGTGCTTTTGTCAATAAAAAAATGAACATAAATGATTAATTTTCAACTTTCAACTTTCAACTTTCAATTTTCAACTAAAATAAATTTATGGCACAAAGTTATGAACAAGCCGGTGTGAATCTTGAGGCCGGTTACGAAGTAGTTCGTCGTATTAAAAAACATGTTGCATCTACATCGCGTCTTGGTGTGATGGGTAATATCGGTGCATTTGGAGGTATGTTTGACCTTTCGGCATTGAATGTGAAAGAACCTGTACTCGTGAGTGGTACTGATGGTGTTGGTACTAAACTCAAACTCGCTTTTGCTATGGATAAACACGATACTATCGGTATCGATGCTGTGGCTATGTGTGTGAACGATGTGTTGGCACAAGGTGCTGAGCCATTGTATTTCCTCGACTATGTGGCTGTGGGTGCTAACGAACCTGCTAAAATCGAAAATATCGTGGCTGGTGTGGCTGAAGGTTGCCGTCAAGCTGGTTGCGCCCTCATCGGTGGCGAAACTGCCGAAATGCCAGGTATGTACACTGAAGGCGAATACGACATCGCTGGCTTTACTTGTGGCGTTGTGGAGAAATCTAAACTCATCGATGGTTCGAAAGTGAAAGTGGGTGATGTATTGGTAGGTATCGCTTCTTCGGGTGTTCACTCTAATGGCTTTAGCCTCGTGCGCAAAGTGGTTAGCGATGCTGGTCTCGACCTACATGCTGTGCTTCCTGAATTGGATGCTGAACGTCCTCTTGGCGAAGTGTTGCTCACTCCTACTCGCATCTATGTGAAACAAGTGCTCGATGTTATTCGCAACTGCGACGTTCACGGTGTGGCTCATATCACTGGTGGCGGTTTCGACGAAAATATTCCTCGTATCTTGAAAGAGGGTCAAGGTATTGAAGTGAAAGAGGGTAGCTGGGAGATATTGCCTGTGTTCCGTATGCTTGAGAAATATGGCAAAATTGCTCACCGCGAAATGTTCAATATTTTCAACATGGGTATCGGTATGGTGCTTGCAATGGATGCTGCTGAAGCCGACAAAGCAATCGAAATCCTCAAATCGCATGGCGAACGCGCTTCAGTTATCGGTCGCGTGACTGACAATGCTGGCGCAGTGAATATAATTCTTAATGCATAATTCATAATTATTAGCCATTCGGCATAGAAGATAATTATGAGTGAAGAATGTTGTGTTTTATTTGAAAAATAAAATTAGGGTTTTATGAGTAATTGTGTAACTCTAATTATGAATTGTGAATTATGAATTATGAATTAACTAAACTTGCAGTTTTTGCGTCGGGTAGTGGTACTAACTTCGAGGCGATAGCGGCGGCATGTGCCGAAGGGCGCATACCTGCACGAGTGGTGCTATTGGTGTGCGACAATGTCAATGCCTATGCCATCGAGCGCGCTAAGAAGTTCGATATACCTACTCTCGTGCTTCATCCTCGCGACTGTGGCGGCAAAGTGGCATACGAACAACGCATTGTGGACCGATTGAACGAATTGAAGGTCGATTTAGTTTGCCTTGCAGGATATATGCGCATCGTGGGCGAAACGCTATACAACGCCTACGAAGGTAAGATATTGAATATTCACCCTGCGTTGTTGCCATCGTTTAAGGGTGCGCACGGCATAGATGATGCGTTCAACTTTGGAGTGAAGGTGTTTGGCGTTACGGTGCATTTCATCGACCTCACAGTAGATGGCGGTGTGATAGTGATGCAACGAGCATTTGAATATTACGGCAACGACCGCGACGAAGTGGAAGCCCGCATACATGCCATCGAGCACGAACTCTATCCAGAAGCGATAAAACAATGCATAATGCATAATTCATAATGCATAATTAGCCATTCGGAATTTAGTCATTATGCCGAGCGGAGCAAAAAATCTATGGTGTAACTATAATTATGAATTATGAATTATGAATTAAATTTGCGTACTGTATACTTTTCGGCAACACATACATCGGAGAGGGTGGCAAAGGCTATCTCTTGCGCTGTGGTAGATGAGTTTGCGGCGGAAGATGTCACTTTTGGTGAATTGAAAAATGCTGACTTTGCGGCTGACGACCTATTGCTTGTGGCTGTGCCTGTGTATGGTGGCGGTGTGGCGCCTGTGGCTTTGAAACGATTGGAGGCTATTCGTGGCAACAATACTCCTGCAGTGGTTGTGGTGGTGTATGGCAATCGCAATTTCGAACGTGCGGCTACGCAGATGTCGGAATTCCTTGCCGAGCGTGGTTTTATCACCATAGTGGCAGCTGCATTTGTGGGTGAGCACTCGTATAGTACGGATGAAAATCCTGTGGCGGTTGGTCGTCCTAATGATGATGATATTGCCGAAGCACAACGATTTGGTGAACTTATAAAAGCCAAGATGGCTGGGGCGATGGAGGCAGTAGATGTGGCGGCGTTGAAGTGTCCTGATTCGGGCGAGGAGAATGTGAAGGCGTTTGTCGAGTTCGTAAAGGGCTATCAAGCAAAGCAGGCAAACAATCCTGTGAAGTTGTTGCCTACGACCGACGAAGAGAAGTGTGTGATGTGTGGCGTGTGTGTTGATGTATGTCCGATGGGGGCAATTGATAGAGAAGATGTGAGTGTGGTGGATGCGTCGAAATGTATCAAATGTTGTGCTTGTGTCAAAGAGTGTCCGAAAGAGGCAAAAATCCTTAATTCGCCATTCGCACCAATGCTCTCGAAATACTTTGCATCACCAAAACCAAACGTGTGGGTGATGTAATTAATTCATAATGCATAATTCATAATTCATAATTAGCCATTCGGAGTTTAATTGTGAGTGATGGATTAAGTTTTATGAATAGTAAAGTAGAAATAAATTAAAATAAAATAATAACTTATTCATAATTTGGAATTTATAATTAAGATGTGTAAATATAATTATGAATTATTAATTATGAATTATGAATTGACTAAATTATGCGCGCTTTAGTAAGTGTAAGCGACAAAACAGGTCTTGTGCCTTTTGTCAAAAGTCTTAAAGAACTTGGTTGGGATATTATCGCTACTGGCGGTACAATGAAACTCCTCCAAGATAACAATATCGAAGTGATTAACATCAGCGAGGTTACAGGTTTCCCAGAAATCTGTGACGGTCGTGTGAAAACTCTCCACCCAAAAGTGCATGGTGGTCTCCTCGCTCGTCGCGATGACCCAAGCCACCTCAAAGCATTGGAAGAGAATGAAATCAACTTCATCGACATGGTGTGTGTTAACCTCTATCCATTCCGTCAAACCATTGCAAAACCTGACGTTACGATGGAAGATGCTATCGAAAATATCGATATAGGTGGACCATCAATGTTGCGTAGTGCAGCTAAAAACTACAAAGACGTTACTGTGGTATGCGACCCAGCAGACTACGACCGCATCGTAACAGAAATTCGTGAAGGTGGCAACACTAAAGTGGAAACACGCCTTCAACTTTCGGCTAAAGCATATACTCATACTGCTGAATACGATATGTGTATCGCTACATATATGCGCGAAAAAGCAGGTTTGACTGAGAAATTGTTCCTCGAATATGAATTGGCTCAAGGTCTTCGTTATGGCGAAAACCCTCACCAATCGGCTAAATTCTATCGTGGAGCAGAAGAGGTGCCTTACTCATTGGCTTTCGCTCGTCAGTTGCATGGCAAAGAGATGAGTTACAACAACATCCAAGATGCAAATGCAGCACTCTCTATCGTGCGTGAATTCAATGTGCCTTTCTGCGTAGGTTTGAAACACATGAATCCATGTGGTGCAGCTATCGGCAAAGATGTGGTTGAAGCATGGACCAAAGCATACGAGGCTGACACAGTGAGCATCTTTGGCGGTATCGTGGCAACTAACTGCGAAATCACTCTCGAAGTGGCTCAACTCATGAAACCTATCTTCCTCGAAATAATCATGGCTCCTAAGTTTGCTCCTGAGGCTTTGGAACTCTTGCAAACTAAGAAAAACCTCCGTCTTATCGAAGTGCCTATGTCGCCAATGACAACTGTGCCTATGCAATATGTGAGCGTGAATGGTGGTTTGTTGGCTCAAGGTATGGACCTCAACACAGCAGAGGTGGTTGACTCGATGACAGTGACAGAAAAACATGCTACTGCGGCTGAATTGGATGATATGAACTTTGGTCTTCGCATCGTGAAACATGTGAAATCTAACGCTATCGTTGTAGTGAAAGATGGTAAAACTCTTGGTGTAGGTGCTGGTCAAATGAACCGTATAGGCTCTGCCGAAATCGCACTCAAACAAGCACATGCTAATGGCGTGACAGAAGGTTTGGTATTGGCATCAGATGCATTCTTCCCATTCGACGACTGCGTGACTTTGGCTAACGAAATGGGCGTAACAGCAATTGTACAACCAGGCGGTAGCGTTCGCGACGAAGACTCAGTGAAAAAAGCCAACGAATGTGGCATTGCAATGCTCTTCTCAGGCATGCGTCATTTTAAACACTAGTTCGTTTAATTCATAATTCATAATTCACAATTCATAATTTTTGCGACAAGCGAGAGCAGAAGGAGTTTACTCATTATGCTGAGCGGAGCAAAAATCAAATGCAAAGCGAATAATTTTTGCGACAAGCGAGAGCATAATGAGCTTGCTCATTATGACGGATGAAGCAAAAATCATGAATGAAGAGAATAATTTATAATTATGAAAAATTCAGAAGAGAACATCGTGTTGCAGAAAACCAAGTCTTTTGCTCTGCGCTGTATAAGATTATATAGATATATGGTTGATGAAAAGAGGGAGTTTGTTATCTCAAAACAAGTATTGCGTAGTGGAACAAGTATTGGTGCTAATGTGAAAGAGGCTTTGCGAGGTCAGTCTCGTGCTGATTTTGCTGCGAAAATGAATATTGCACTGAAGGAGGCGAGTGAAACTGAATATTGGCTTGAACTTCTTACCGAATCAGAATATTTGACAGAATCTCAAGGGTTAGATATACTTGCTGATTGTCAAGAAATAATAAAATTATTAACATCAATAGTAAAAACAACTTACTCTAATTCATAATGAAAGTGGTAACTATAATTATGAATTATGAATTATTAATTATGAATTCAAGAAAGGTTTTAGTTCTTGGTGGTGGTGGTCGTGAGCATGCGATTGTGCATGCACTCAGCCGCTCGCCACAGGTAGAAAAAATATATGCTGCACCTGGCAATGCGGGTATTGCTGCAATGGCTGAGTGTGTGGCTCTCAAAGAGACTCAAGTTGACGAACTTATCGCATTTGCTCGTGAGAATGCTATCGACCTTACTGTTGTAGGTCCTGAGGCTGCTCTTGCGGTGGGTGTAGTTGATGCTTTTCGTGCTGCAGGATTGAAGATATTCGGTCCTACCAAAGCAGCTACTCAAATCGAAAGCTCAAAAGAGTTTGCTAAAGATTTGATGAAAAAATACTCAATCCCAACTGCTGCGTATGAGGTGTTTGATAACTACGAAGCAGCTTTGGAATATGTGAAAAAAGGTACATTCCCTACTGTATTGAAATACGATGGTTTGGCGGCAGGTAAGGGTGTAGTGATACCAGAAACATTGGAAGAGGCTGACGAGGCATTGCGCGATATGTTGTTGAACGATAAATTCGGACATGGTCGTGTGGTGATTGAGGAGTTTATGACTGGTCCTGAGTTTTCGTTCATGTGTTTCGTGTCGGACGAAAAGGTATATCCTATGGAGGTGGCACAAGACCACAAACGCGCTTTCGATGGCGATAAAGGTCCGAATACAGGTGGTATGGGTGCATATTCACCGCTACCATTTATCACTAAAGAGGATATTGATTGGGCATACGATTATATTATGTGCGCTACAGCAAATGCTTTGATAGCAGAGGGTTGTGCGTTCCGTGGTGTGTTGTATGGCGGATTGATGAAAACACCTAATGGCATCAAAGTGATTGAGTTTAATGCTCGCTTTGGCGACCCAGAAACAGAGGTGGTATTGCCTCGTTTGGAGAGTGATATTTACGACATCTTCTGTGCTGTGGCTGAAGGCGAAGAGGTAGGCGAGATTAAATGGAACGATAAAGCATCGATTGGTATCGTGCTTGCATCGAAAGGTTATCCTGAGTCGTATGCAAAAGGCTTCGAAATCGAAGGTTTGAACGAAGTAGAAGGTATTGTATATCACATGGGTACGGCGTTGAAAGAGGGCAAGTATGTAACAAATGGCGGTCGTGTGTTGTTTGTTACAGTGATGGCAGACACCTTTGCCGAAGCACAAGCCAAAGCCAATGCCGAAGTAGCTAAAATCAAATGCGACAACTTGTTCCACCGTAGCGATATCGGTTGGCAAGCAGTTAAATATAATTCATAATGCACAATTCATAATGCATAATTGTGCCATTCGGCATATTTTATGCTTGTGGGTATGATATTGTGAATAGCGTAAGATAAAATATTAAAGTTTATATATTGTGAAATCTCATGTATTCAAATTTGTGATTATGGGTGTGTAACCATAATTATGAATTATGAATTATGAATTAAATAAATGGAAGTAATTAGTGGAAAAGATATGGCAGCTGCTTTGAAGCAACAATTGGCTGCCGATGTGGTTAAATACGCCGCAGAATACGGACGTAAACCAAACCTTGTGGTAATACTTGTGGGTGAAGACCCAGGTAGTGTATCGTATGTTACAGGCAAAGCGAAAGCTGCCGATGAGGTGGGTATTGACAATAGTACAATCCGCCTTAGTGCACAAACTACTGAAGAAGAACTCCTCGACCTTGTTCGTGCGCTCAATGTGGATGCAACGGTGGATGGTATCCTCGTGCAATTGCCTTTGCCTAATGGTATCAACGAAGAGAAAGTGATTGAAACAATCGCAAAAGAGAAAGATGTGGATGGTTTCCACCCTATGAATGTGGCTGCATTGTGGCAAAAACGCTCTTGTGTTTTGCCTTGTACACCAAAAGGTATCATCCGTTTGATGAAAAATATGGGCATCGAAATTGCAGGTAAACGCGCTGTGGTGATTGGTCGTAGCAACATTGTGGGATTGCCTGTGACTAAATTGCTTATGGACGAAAATGCCACTGTAACAGTGTGCCATAGTCGCACAAAAGATATTGCTAAAGTATGCTCTGAAGCAGATATCCTCGTGCCTGCATTGGGTCGTCCTAAATTCGTGAAAGCCGAAATGGTAAAAGAGGGTGCTGTGGTGATTGATGTAGGTGTTAATCGCGACCCTGAGACTGGTAAATTGTGTGGTGATGTGGATTTTGATGAAGTTGCACCAAAAACATCATACATCACAAAAGTGCCAGGTGGCGTAGGACCTATGACCATCGCATGCTTGATGGAAAACACAGTTGAGTGCTACCTCAACAACGTAAAAGCACAAGGGAAATAAAAGAATTTTGTGTAAAACAATATTGATGCACCTCATAAAAATATGAGGTGCATCTTTTTTTTGTAAATACTTGTTTAATTCAGAAATAATTTCTACCTTTGCATTGACATATAGGAGTTGCATCTCATAAAGTAGGGACACGGCATGCCGTGTCCGAAATGACAAAGAGAGAATGCTCAACAAGCATTGAAATAGCACTCCTCCGAGTAGCGTTCTCGGGTATAAAGTATAGCATTTTTGCTCATTTCTTCTATGATTGAAATTTGGCGATTTTAAGTATGTGAAGGAATAAGTTCAAGAATGCCCATTGCACATATAAATGCGTGGGCTTAACTTATTCGTACATACAAGGTCACGCCAAATACCTAATCATAGCGAGAAAGTTAAGTTCTCGCTTTTTTTATTGTATCACTTTAAATATTTTGTATTATGAAAAAGTTATTTTTATTTATTTCTGTTTTTGCGCTATTGGTTGCGTGTAAACGCGAAGAGCCTAATCAACCAGAGGTTCAATACATTTCGTTTTCGCAAATGTCGATTGAAAATTTGATGACAGCAGGTTTTGATAACACTATTACTACTGCTAATTTAGCGGATTTTGATGTATGGGGTCATAATGGTGTTGGTGTTGTGTTTGGTGGAACTAAAGTAGAAAAACAAGGCGACTTATGGGTGTGCGCAGAAGAAAAGTTGTGGGAGCCTGACCAAACTTATCATTTCCATGCATTTGCTCCTTCTAGTGCAGTTGATAATGTTGGCGAATATCCTAATGCAGAAAGAGAGAGAGGTTTGGGTAATTTTGCATATACCAATGCAGGCGACAAAGATCTTATTTATGCATACGCAACACGCATACAAGGGTCGCTATTGAAAATCAATGCCGACCCTGTGCAGTTGGCATTTGAGCATTTACTTTCACGCGTAGGGTTTACATTCAAAAACAACCTTTCGGAAGGCAATATCACAATTTCAAACGTACAAATCACCGAAGCTGCGAAAACGGCAGAACTCAATTGCGCAGATGCTTCTATTGCAAATTGGACATGGAATGCAACATCGACAGGAACATACGATTTTGGCGCAACAGGCACAATAGCAAAAGGCGCAAGTGCATCGGCAGAGAACGTACAATTCCTATTTCCAGCCGCAACACGCAACTATGATATTTCGTTTAGCATTGCATATGAATCTAATCCTGCTGAAGAGCGCACAGCAACTATCGCAGACGTCAACCTCGTGATAGGCAAAGCGTATAACATCAACGTGACGATTGAAGACAAAGATATTGTAACAGAACAATATAAAATCGAGTTTTTCGTAGCAGAGGTGAAAGATTGGGGTGAAAATATTGAGGTAGATGCAACGATAAATGAACCAGGACATGGTTTTGAAAATGGATATGAATGGGTAGATTTAGGTTTGCCATCAGGTTTGAAATGGGCAACATGCAACGTAGGAGCAACAACGCCAGAGGAGTATGGCGACTACTTTGCATGGGGCGAGGTAGAACCAAAAACAACTTACGATTGGAGTACATATAAATATTGTGCAGGTTCATTTTCAACAATGACAAAATATTGCACACAAAGTAGTTACGGTAAAGATGGTTTCACTGATAATAAAACCGAGTTAGACCCAGAAGATGATGCCGCAACTGCCAATTGGGGTGGTGCTTGGCGTATGCCAACTGCAGTAGAACAACAAGAACTCATAGCTAATTGTATATGGACATGGACCACACAAAATGGTGTGTATGGTCGTAAAGTAACCGGATCAAATGGTAACTCAATCTTCTTGCCCGCTGCGGGTTACATGCGCGCTGGCACGCTCAACGATGCTGGGTCGTACGGTAGCTACTGGACAAGTTCGCTCTACGCCGACTATCCGTACGACGTCTACGGCGTGTCCTTCCATTCGGGCAACGTGAACTGGCTCAGCTACAATCGCTTCATCGGAAAATCTGTCTGTCCTGTTTGCCCTTAATTAATGCACAATGCATAATGCACAATTTCGGCAAAGTTGTTGGTGGCTTTGCCGATTTTTTGTTTTTTTAGATGTTCTATGTGTTATAGACGCTTTGTTATTTAGATTTTTTAGCTTAGCGGCTAATCGAACGCATGAGCCGAGCATCCCTACAACCTGAATTACCGAAAATGCAAATGCGCAAACCTACAAAAAAGTAAAACCATACACAACCTCTCATTGTAGGGACACGGCGTGCCGTGTCCTATGGCTCGTTAGAGACAAATGATTGTGTTTTTTTCAACCTGGCGGTTGATAGGACGCAGCACGCTGCGTCCCTACATGATGGGGTTATGGGAGATGTGGGGGAGGGGGAGTGTTATTCGGTGATTCCGAAGACGTGTGATTGGATGATTCCGAGTGAATCGACGAGATAGCTACCGCTGAAGCCAGTGATGTCTTTGGCGGTAATTTTTTGTCGGTAGGCTTCGAGGTAGGGTTTTGAGAGTGGGGCATAGCTCCAATGCCAGCGTTCTTCGGCATAGCCTGTGCGGGCAGGGTCGTCGGTGTAGGGTTGGAAGAAGCCGAACTTGTGGGCATTGGCGCATAGCCATTTGTAGATGCGGAGGCCTTCGCCATGTGTCCAGTAGTCAGTTTCGGCAGAGATGAAGTCGATGTCGGTGCCCCAATGGTGACGCGATGTGCCAGGCATAGAGGAGTAGCGCATGATGGAGCGAACTTTTTCGATGTCGGTTGAGAGTCTCACATCTCGTGTCTCGTGTCTCGTGTCTCGTGTCTCGTGTCTCGTGTCTCGTGTCTTAAAAGAGTTCCATTTGCGATTCCAGATTTGGAGTTGGCGGTCGAAGGTGCGTGTGGCGGATATGATGGTGAGGGTGATGCCTTCGCGGAGGGCTGAGTCGCGCATGGCGAGGTAGGCGTTGAAAGCTTCGCGGTGGCAGTATAGACCTTTATAGGTGGACATGTGGTCGGGGATTACGACGTAGTTGGTGTCTTCGGCTGGATTGAATTTGCCGAGAAGAACCTCTTTTGAGAGTTGAAAGTTGAAAGTTGAAAGTTGAGAGTTGTTGGTAGAGTCGGATGATATGATTGTTGTGTCTTGCGGTTCGCTATTGGTGTTTTGTGCTTTTTTGTTTGTGCAAGCAAGTATTGAAAGAGTGATGAGTATTAGAGTAATGAGTTTCATATTTGTGCTTTTATATTTTTTTGCAAAGTTACGAAAAATAAATGGAATATTTGGGTATATATATTAAAGTAGAGATTAAATAGAACTAATTTCTATTGGTTTTAATGTAATAATGAATTTTTTTTGGGTTAAAAATAGTTAAAATAGGGAAGGGCGATTTCTATTCTAAAAAAAAGTATTACCTTTGCACTTGTGAAGAAATGTGAATGAAATTTAATGTAATCTATTTTATTCGCATAAAAATATATTGTTATGTTAAATCTTTTTATGTTTTAAATTTTAATAATTTTAGTATGTATTGTGAAAAATGTGGTAATTTAGTGGATGATAATGCAAGATTTTGTCCTAAATGTGGTGAAAATTTAAATAAAAATGTAGAAACAACAAAAGTAGAATCTTCAAATAAGGCTAAGTATCCACCTGAAAATTATTTGATTTGGGCTATTTTATCAACATTGTTTTGTTGTTGGCCAGTAGGAATAGCTTCTATTGTGTATGCATCAAAAGTTGATTCTGCATTTAATAGGGGAGATTATGAAGGTGCATTAGAAGCATCTAAAAATGCAAAAAAATGGGCTTGGATATCGGCTATTTCTGCAATTGTATTTTGGGTGTTGTATTGCTTGCTTATTGTCATTGCTGTCGCAATGGGTGTAGATTTGGATTAGTCGTGAAGAAAATTGTTATTGTTGGGTTGGTATTTGTGGTTTTTGTTTTGTTGGGGTCAGTTTATTTTTTTGTTGATCCATCAAAATCTTTTATGCCTCGTTGTCCTTTTTATAGTTTGACAGGTTATTTGTGTCCAGGCTGTGGTGCCCAAAGGGCTGTACATTCGCTATTACATCTTAATTTTGTACAGGCATTTCAATTTAATCCGTTGTTAGTTTTATCGATACCATATATTATGGTAGGAGGCTTAGTTTTTTTGCTTGATAAGGGTAATGAGTTTGTTTTATGGTTACGACTTAACTTGTTTGGAAGGTCAGCTATTTATGTGTGGGGTGGATTGATTGTGGTTTATTGGATTTTTAGGAATTTGTGATTATAATATCTTTATTTATTAATTTTAAAAATTTTAACTATTATGGAAAGATTAACAATAAACAGAGGTTTCTGGTTGACATTTTTACTCTCTATTGTCACATTTGGTTTTTATGGATTGTATTTGATTCATGCATTCGCTAAAGAAACTAATGTTGCATGTAAAGGTGATGGTAAAAATACTACAGGTTTATTATTGTATTTTATTTTTTCACTTTTGACTTTGGGTATTTATGGTATTGTTTGGAATTGTATGTGGATAAACAGATGTAATGCATATCTTGCAAAAAACAATAAACCTGAAGGTTTGCAGTTATCAACTTATTTGTTGACTATGTTTTTGTTAGGTCCACTCACATTAGGTATAATGTATATTGTTGTTTTCTGCAAAACATTATATTTACAAAATGCAGTTAATGCAACTTATAATGAATTGAATGTATTAAATACATCGAATTAATATTTGTTCTGAAATAGTATATGATAGGGGGGATTCGTGTAGAGTCCCCTTATTTTTTTTGTTACTAAAAGTTTGGTGTTTTAACATTTTTTTTTTATCTTTGCAAAGATAATTATATTTGCCCTAAAAGTTATGTTTGGTATTGGTACACAAAGGTTTGCGTTAAGTGTAGGTATGCGCTATGTGGCGATGTGTGATGTTGTGTGCCGTGGTGGGGGTGAAAAGTGATGCTGTGTGCGTCGCTTTTTGTGTTTTTTATAAGTATTAAGTCAAAAGTCAAAAGTCGAAAGACTTTATTATTTGCTACTGAGATTTTAATTATAAACAAGCGGAGCTTGTAGTCTTACTACTCGCTATTCGCTACTAAAAATCTATATAATATGATTGAACGTTATAGTCGTCCGGCGATGCGTAATGTCTGGACAGAAGAAAACAAGTTTGCGGCTTACTTGAAAGTGGAGCTTTTTGCTTCGGAGGCTTGGAGTAAGTTGGGTGTTGTGCCTGAAGAGGATATTAAGAAACTTTGGGATAATGCGTCGTTTTCTATTCCTCGTATTTACGAGATTGAGCAACAAACTCGTCATGATGTGGTGGCTTTCACACGTGCGGTGAGTGAGACTTTGGGTGAAGAACGTAAATGGGTTCACTATGGTTTGACTTCGACTGATGTGGTTGATACGGCTAATGGTTATTTGATTAAACAGGCGAATGATATTTTGCGTGATGATTTGTCTCAATTCCTTGAGGTGTTGCGCAAACAGGCTATTCGTTTCAAATCGCAACCTTGTATTGGTCGTACTCATGGTATTCATGCTGATATTACTTCGTTTGGTTTGAAATGGGTGTTGTGGTATGCTGAGATGAAGCGTAATATTGAGCGTTTTGAGCGTGCTGCGGCTGATGTTGAGTGTGGCAAGATGAGTGGTGCTGTGGGTAATTTTGCTAATATTCCTCCTTTCATCGAAGAGTATGTGTGTGAACACCTTGGCATCAATCATGCGTTGGTTTCTACTCAGGTGTTGCAACGCGACCGTCATGCTTATTATATGGCTACGTTGGCTGTGATTGCTTCGTCGCTCGAACAAATGGCTCTTGAGGTTCGTAACTTGCAAAGAACTGAGGTGCATGAGGTGGAAGAGGCTTTTGGTAAGGGTCAAAAAGGTTCGTCGGCTATGCCTCACAAACGTAATCCTATCTCTTCTGAAAATATTTGTGGTTGTGCTCGCGTGATGCGTGGTTATATGGCTACATTTGCTGAAAACGTGGCTTTGTGGCACGAACGTGATATTTCGCACTCGGCTACTGAACGTATTATTTTGCCTGATGCAACTATGTTGTTGGACTATATGCTCAACCGCTTTAAAGGTATTTTGGAAAATATTGTTATCTTCCCTGACCAGATGTTGGCTAATATTTATCGCACTAAGAAGGTTATTTTTGCTCAACGTGTGATGAATGCTTTGATTGCTAAGGGTTTTGTTCGCGAGGAGGCTTATGATACAGTTCAACCTATTGCTATGCGTGCATGGGGCGAAGGTTTGGATTATCAAGAATTGCTTGCTGAGAATGAAAAGGTTATGAGCTACTTGACTCGCGAAGAGTTGGACGCTTGCTTCACTTTGGATTATTATTTCTCACAAGTGGATTATATTTACAAACGTAACGGAATTGAAGAATAGTAATAAGACACGAGAGGCGAGACAAAATAAACAAATAGTCTCATATCTCGCTACTCGCATCTAAAAATCTAAAAATATTGATGCCGAATGGCAAGTCTCATATCTCGCTACTCGCATCTAAAAATCTAAAATATGAAATTTGATAATATTAGAACAGGTTTGACATTTGATGATGTGTTGCTCGTTCCACAAAAATCGAACGTATTGCCATCACAAATTAGTCTTAAAACACATTTGACTCGTAATATTGAGTTGAATATTCCGCTTGTCAGTGCGGCAATGGATACTGTTACAGAATCGACTTTGGCGATTGCAATTGCTCGCGAAGGTGGTCTTGGTTTTATTCATAAAAACATGAGCATTGAGGAACAAGCTGCAAAAGTGGATTTGGTGAAACGCTACGAAAGTGGTATGATTACTAATCCTATAACTTTGAAGGCTGATTGTACTTTGCTTGACTGTGAAGCATTACTTCATAAATATCGTATTAGCGGATTGCCAGTGGTTGATGACGATAATCGTCTTGTTGGTATCATCACTAACCGCGACTTGAAATATCTTACTCCAGACGAAACAAAAGTGAGCGAGGTGATGACTAAAGAAAACCTCGTGACAGCTAAAATCGGTACTTCGCTTTTGGAAGCAAAAGAGATTTTGTGGAAAAACCGTATCGAGAAATTGCCTATCGTAGATGACGAAGGTCGTTTGGTTGGTTTGATTACATCGAAAGATATCGACAACGTGGGCAACTATCCTAACGCATGTAAAGATGCAGCCGGTCGCCTTCGTTGTGGCGCTGCAGTAGGTGTGGCAGCAGATATGATGAAACGTGTTGATGCACTCGTAAAAGCTGGTGTTGACGTTATTACAGTTGATTCGGCTCACGGTCATTCACACAATATCATCGAGGCAGTGCGCTCAATTCGTCAAGCTTATCCTAACCTCGACATCGTGGCAGGTAATATCGTAACAAAAGAGGCTGCAGCCGACTTGATTGAGGCAGGCGCTAACTGTGTGAAAGTGGGTATTGGTCCTGGTTCGATCTGTACAACTCGTGTTGTGGCTGGTGTTGGTGTACCTCAAATTTCTGCGGTAGCTGAGGTGGCTGAATTCTGTAAAGATAAAGGCGTATGCGTTATTGCCGATGGTGGTATCAAATTCTCTGGCGATATCGTGAAAGCTCTTGCAGCAGGTGCTGACGTGGTTATGTTAGGCTCGTTGTTTGCAGGTTGCTCAGAAAGTCCTGGCGATGAAATCGTATTCCAAGGCCGTAAATATAAAGTGTATGTAGGTATGGGTTCGTTGGCTGCTATGAAACGTGGTTCGGCTGACCGCTATTTCCAAGCTAAAGACGTGAATGCTAAGAAACTTGTGCCAGAAGGCATCGAGGGTCGTGTGGCATTCAAAGGTGCATTGGCTGACACAATCTATCAACTTTGTGGCGGTATCCGTTCAGGTATGGGCTATTGCGGAACACCTGATATCGAATCGCTCAAACGTGATAGCGTGTTTGTGCGTATCACAAATGCAGGTCTTCGTGAATCACACCCACACGATGTAGATATCACAGTAGAAGCACCAAACTACACAAAATAGATACGAGACAATAGACACGAGACACAAGACAATCGCTCACATCTCGTGTCTCGCTACTAAAAATCTAAAATAAAAAAGCGAAGCGAGAGTCTCACATCTCGTGTCTCGCTACTAAAAATCTAAAATATGACTTACGACAAAATATTAGTGCTCGACTTTGGTTCGCAATACAACCAACTCATCGCACGCCGTATTCGTGAGATGGGCGTGTTCAGCGAGTTGCGTTCGCACGACCTCACAGCAGAGCAAATTCGCGCAATACCAGGCGTGAAAGGTATCGTATTCAGTGGCGGACCTAAGTCGGTATACGAAGCAGACGCATTCAATTGCGACCCGGAAATTTTCTCTATGGGATTGCCTATCCTCGGTATCTGCTATGGTATGCAATTGACCAGCAAATTCTATGGCGGTGTAATCGAAAAAGGTACTACAAAAGAGTATGGTAAAATGCCTATTTACGTAGAAGACGATTGTCTTTTGTTTGATGGACTTCCAAAGACACAAGACGTGTGGATGTCGCACGGCGACCACGTAGCTCGTCATCCCGAAAACTTCCGCATGGCAGCTAAGAGTGATAACGGACTTGCAGCAGCAATCTACAATCCAGAACTCAAAACATACCTCGTGCAATTCCACCCAGAGGTGCGCGGTTCGGTATATGGTACAGATATTATTGCTAACTTCGTGTTCAAAGTGTGTGAAGCACAAAAGAATTGGACAATGGAGAGCTATATCGACATGCAAATCGCAAAAATCCGTGAACAAGTGGGAGACCGCAAAGTGTTGTGCGGCTTGAGCGGAGGTGTTGACTCTACAGTAGTGGCAGTGCTTATCCATAAAGCAATTGGCGACCAACTCACATGTATGTTCATCGACCACGGTATGCTCCGTAAAAACGAGGGCGACCAAGTGATGGACATGTGTAAAGACCTCTTCGGTATCAACGTAGTGCGCATCGATGCACGCGAACGTTTCTTGGGTAAATTGGCAGGTGTAGCTGACCCAGAACGTAAACGTAAAATCATTGGTAACGAGTTCGTTTACTGCTTCGACGAAGAGAGTGCTAAACTTGGCGACTTCGATTTCTTGGCACAAGGCACACTCTATACTGACGTGATTGAGTCGGGTACAAAAACAGCTCAAACCATCAAATCGCACCACAACGTAGGCGGACTTCCAAAAGATATGAAATTCAAACTCGTTGAGCCACTCAACGTATTGTTTAAAGACGAAGTGCGCGTGTTGGGCGAAGCATTAGGCATCCCTTCTGCTATGGTATGGCGTCAACCATTCCCAGGTCCAGGCTTGGCAATTCGTATCATTGGCGACATCACAGAAGCAAAACTTCATATCGTGCGCGAGAGTGATGCAATTCTCCGTGAAGAGATTGCAAAAGCAGGCCTCGACCGCGAAATCTGGCAATACTTCACCGTGTTGACCAACCTTCAAAGCGTTGGCGTTATGGGCGATGAGCGTACATACGATTATGCACTTGGCATCCGTGCCGTAACATCAATCGACGGTATGACAGCCGATTGGGCACGCATCCCTTACGATGTGCTCGACATCATCTCACGTCGTATTGTCAACGAAGTGAAAGGCGTCAACCGCATCATTTACGACATCACCTCAAAACCACCAGCAACTATCGAGTGGGAATAATGGTGCAAGGTGAGCGAAGAGAAAAATAATAAAATTCAGAATCTTTGACTATTAAGGCTGAATGAAGTTTACTTCAATTCAGAATTAATAGGCAAAGATTCAAAAAATCAAACTCGTTTTGATTTTTTTACAAAGAATTTTATTTTTTTACCCCTCTTCCGAACCGCAGCCCATTATCACGAACCGCAAGGTGAGTAATAAACCCAGAAGGGTATCACGAACCTTAGATAAGGTGAGTAATAAACCCAGTAGGGTATTACGAACCTTAGATAAGGTGAGTAATAAAAACATAAAAGACATAAGAACATAAAAAACTTGTTTTCCTGTCTTCATGTCTAATAAAAATAACAACGAGCCAAGCGAGTAAGTCTCGCTACTAAAAATCTAAAAAAAATGCAAGAAAGAAACAATACATTAGTTGTAGTCGGCGTGCAATGGGGCGATGAAGGCAAAGGCAAAATGACCGACTATCTTGGACAACATGCCGATGTAGTAGTGCGTTATCAAGGTGGTAACAACGCCGGTCACACTATCACATTTGGCGGCAACAAATACGCCCTTCAATCAATTCCTTCAGGAGTTTTCAACCCTCATATCAAAAACGTAATGGCAAACGGTATGGTCATCAACCCAAAAGCCGCAATTGCCGAATTAGAAGGTTTGAAACAACGCGGAATCTCAGATTTCCAACTCTTTATCTCCGATCGTGCAGCGGTTATTATGCCTTATCATATTGCTCTCGATGGCGCGTATGAAGCATTGAAAGGCGGAAAACAAATCGGTACTACTAAAAAAGGTATCGGCCCAGCTTATTGCGACAAATACAGCCGTGTAGGTATCCGTATTGGCGACCTTATCGACCCTGAATACTTCGCAGAACGCCTTCGCGATGCACTCACACAAAAGAATGTAGAACTTCGTGCATTAGGACTCGAAGAGATGGATTTCGATACACTCTACAACGAATTCCTTGCCTACGGCGAAGTCCTTCGTCCTTATATTTGCGACACATCAATCCTTCTCAATAAAGAGATTGAAGAAGGCAAAAAAGTTTTGTTCGAAGGCGCACAAGGTGTCATGCTCTGTATCGAAAACGGCACATATCCATTCGTAACATCCTCATCGCCAACAGCCGCAAGCGTACCACTCGGCGCAGGCGTAGCCCCACGCTACATCAATCGCGCTTTAGGTATCTGCAAAGCTTATACAACACGCGTAGGTGCAGGCCCATTCCCAACTGAACTCGAAGGCGAATTAGCTGACTACATCCGCGAACGCGGTCACGAGTATGGCACCGTCACAGGTCGTCCACGCCGTGTAGGCTATCTCGATGCAGTAGCCCTCCGTCACGCATGCCGTATTTCAGGCATCAACTATCTAAGCATCATGTTGTTCGATGTGCTCACCGGAGTCGAAACCCTCAAAATCTGTACAGGCTACGAACTCGACGGCAAAGTCATCGACTACGTTCCAGCAACCCTCAGTGCCCTCGAACGCTGCAAACCAGTCTATATCGAACTCGAAGGTTGGAAAGAAGAAATTGAAGATGTTCGTGATTTTGATGCACTCCCAGCAGCCGCTAAAGCCTACCTCCGCAAAATCGAAGAACTCACCAACACCGAAATCGCCGTTGTCAGCGTAGGACCAGACCGCACACAAACAATCATGATAAAAGACATATTCTAAACCCCAGATATTTCTATAAAATAAGCCGACTCACCCGAGCCGGCTTATTTGTTATCCGTAGGAACACAACACGCCGCATCCAAACGAGCAAAGCCTCACTCAGTAGGGACGCAGCGTGCTGCGTCCTATCAACCGTCAGGTTGAAAAAAACACAATCATTTGTCTCTAACGAGCCATAGGACACAGCTCACCGTGTCCCTACAATGAGAGGTTGTGTATGGTTTTACTTTTTTGTAGGTTTGCGTATTTGCATTTTCGGTAATTTAGGTTGTAGGGACGCTCGACTCATACATCCGATTAGCCTCTAAGCTAAAAAACTAAATAGCGCAGCACCTAGAACGTCTAGAAAAAAAATCAAAAAAAATCAAACAAACACTATAACAATCAAATATCCAACAAAAAACCACATAACCGTTTATCAGTTATGTGGTTGTTTGGTGTTTGTGTATAAATTTAATTAAATAATTCTTATTTTTTAAACATATTATTTAATATATCTATAACTTTTTCTGGGTATTCAGATAATTTAATCTGCGTGCCAATTAAAGGAGGAGTAACATACATAGAAGGACAACATTTCACATTTGCAGCCACATAAGATAAATCTATTTCAATTTCTTCGACACATTTTTTTACAGTAGATGCATCATAATGTCCAGTATTAAAAGCTTTTAACCTAATTTCAAATATTTTCTTAATATTTTGATTTATTTTATTAACTTTTTCATTTATTGGTTTTGATACTGCATGATTTGCATAGTTGCTTGCAATATCTCGTCCTCGATACATAGCCCCTATCATTTTTTCAATAGAATTGTCATTATTTATAGCCATAATATTTCACTTTTTTCAATTAATAAAAACCACGAAGAGCATTATTCATAATAGCTAAAGATTCCTCTACACCTTGCAAATATTGAGGTAGATATATTGTCCTACCATCTATATTTGCCACAATAGTACTCGAAAAATGAGAAGGATCTAATCTATTAATCTGTTGATGAAATTTTGGCATCAAACGTTCAATTTCTCTAACTTCATATTTAATAGAAGCAGCGTTGAGATGAGTAACAATACCACCATCATTCTCAAAAAGGCGCACAGCCTTAATGAGATGTTGGTTGATTTCCTGATTTATTCGTCTCAATTCGCCACTACTAATAAATGAGTCTTTTATCATACTAAATAAACCCATAATAGTATAAAATTAAATATTAATTCCACAATGGAAACAAACAAGATTAAATACATTTATCTCTTCTTGTGAAGCTACACCATCAGCATTTATCATTTTGTGCATAGCAACAGCAACAATAGCTTTGTTTTGAATATTCATTTTAGAAATTGTATTCAAACAAACATAAGGATTCATTTCTTTTGCTTCCTCAATATGACTATCTGTTATACCCAAATTTCTTTGCAAATCAATCATTGCTTCTGATTCGCCAATAGTAACTCTACGGTCTGCATTAATAATTTCAAGAAGTACAGCCGCAACTGATTTTTTTTCTAGATCTGTAAGCATAGTAATTAAAATTTAAAAGGTTGATAATATTTTTTAAAAATAAGTTTGACGTACATCACGCACAAGTTTAGTCATTGTATCATAATATAAATCCAAAGATACATTACTACCATTATGATCAGATACCGTCATTTTCAAATCATCTTTGGTTAAAGTAGTTGTCATTTCTTTTCTTATAGCCTCAAGACAAGCATATATTTTTGCTGTATAGTCTAATATTATACGCTTTTCATAATCTTGAGGTGCTCTATATGCAAATTTTGCACAATAAGCTATCATTTTATTAAATTCTAAATTACAATCATGAACTGCCGCATGAGTCAAAGCCCTGCGCTGCACCGTTCCAAAGAAACCAAATAATCCCATAATAATAAATAATTTAAGGTTAATATACTCAAATAATTAGACACAAAAAAAGCGGGACTGCACTGTTGCTGTTCCGCATTTCGAGGCTCTGGTATTGCCCTTGCACCGAACAAGCAACACCGAGCCCACGCTGATATGTACAAACACACGCCACCCACCGAGGTAGCATGCACATGGATATACACATCCCGAGGTCATCAAAATGCTGCAATGTCTTGGTGCATTAAAAAAGAATTTACCAGATTCCGAAATGCCAAGCCAAAGCGTATATATGACGCCTTATATATAATATGTCTTGTAAACATCCCACCCACAACGACATCAATCGCCTCTCCCTCAAGCGTGGGCTCATTTACAATGGCAAAGGTAGGAATTATTTTTCGAATAACAAAATAATGTGTCGTTTTTTTTAGGAAAATTGTCTATTTTTCTAGAGAAAATATAGTTTTTTGGAGAGAATTTTGGAGTGTGGGATTTTGTTAAATGGTTAAGATATAGGATGATAGATTTTTTTTGAGTGTTGAACTTTGTAAGAAATAGGGACTTGCAAAGTTTGCAAAGTTTGCAAAGTTGGGTGTAATATATTGATTATTAGTAACATTTGTTGTTTTTATGCTTGCGACGTGCAAAAATAGGCTTTTCTTAACAGTAAGAAAATCAGCATGTTATTAACTTTGCGAACTTTGCAATTGCAAAGTTGGCTTTGTGTGATGAATTTTATTATCAGAAGGTACAAAACTTTGTGAACTTTGCAAATGGGTGGTGATGAAGTGGCTGTTTTCTTCGGTGAAGGTTGCTTGAGGGTTGCTGTTGGGTAGGGAATAGGGAGTAAGGAGTAGGGAGTTATTTTAAAGTTTTTTGTTTATTTTTTTTGGGAATAATTGTTTTTATTTTTTTACTAGATATCAATAAAAAAAGTCTGTCTCCATTGAAGGAAACAGACTTTTATGTTTTTTCTAGAAATTGATTATTCTTCAGTAGCTGTAGCTTCTTCAGTTGCAACTTCAGTAGGGAGTTCTACTGCTGCATCGTCGAAACCTGCAGGTGCTTGAACTGGCAATTCTACTTGGTCAGAGATTTCTGATGTAGTAGTAGGAGCGTCAGTTTTGTGGAAAGCAGTTGCCAAAACACAGCAAACAACGATAGCGCAGATAAGACCCCAAGTAGTTTTTTCGAGGAAGTCAGTAGTTTTGCGTACGCCCATGATTTGGTTTGATGATGCAAAGTTAGCTGCAAGTCCACCACCTTTTGAGTTCTGTACCAATACGATAAGAATCAAAACGATAGCAAGAATAACAATTAAAATTGTAAGTAGTGAATACATTTTTTACTAATTTTTATTATGATTATTTATTATTGTTTCTAGGAATTTAATTTGAAGTGCAAAGTTAGCACTTTTTTTTGGATTATTCAAACTTATTGCCCTCAAAATTTCAATAGCCTCTAAATATTTTTGTTCTTTAATCAATTTTTTTGCATATTCTTCGGTAATTTCATTTGAATGTTGAGTGGTTAGAGGTAAGAGCTGAGAGTTATTCGATAAGTCCGACCCGTCTGACCGGTTCGACAAGTCCGACATCTCCCATCTCCCATCTCGTGTCTCCTGTCTCGCATCTCGTGTCTCATCTTGTTTATTAGCTTGTCGTGCAAGTCGAGCAGCCTTTAGTTGTGCTGCAAGTTGTTGTAGGGTTTGTTTTTGTTCGGGGTTATCATCTAAAGCAAAATAATCAGTAGTTGGTAGAGACGCAATATATTGCGTCTCTACTTGTAGTGCGTTGTTTGTTTTTTGAGACGCAATGTATTGCGTTTCTGCTGTTAAATAGTTGTAGAATAGACGACGGTTAGAAATGTGCATGCCATGCAGCATCAATTCTTCTTCGAACATTGCATCATCGGCTACGTACAAAGCTCGTAGGTATATCCAGTGTAGAGTCTCGCAGTAGGGATACGTCTCCACCAAACGGCGTAGTTCCTCGCTCGAAGCATTAGCCACGAGTTCTGGATTGGTTAAATATCTATTTATATCCGTTCTATTCATGTCTAAAGTCACAAGTTTCACAACTCACAAGTCTCACATCTCACATCTCATATCTCATATCTCGTGTCTCATATCTCGTGTCTAATATCTATTTTTACCAATTCGCCACTGTTCCGTTGAATATTTGGTCAACGATTTCTTCAATCATTTCATCAATGAGGGCGTCTTGCACGTCGTTGAGTGTGCTTGAACTAGGGAATGTGCGGTTAGCAGAATAGCTATTGTCTGATTCGTCGCCTGTTACATTATTTATAAAGTGGACTTTAACGGTGAGGGTCAGGCGGTTTTCAGCTGCTAAGGCGTTAGCTCCGACTGAGAGAGGTACAAGGTTGTAGCCTGTGATTGCGCCAGAAATGTCGAGGTCGCCACCAGCTTTTACTATATTTAGGCGAGTTTGAGAGGCATAGATATTGTTGAGTTCATCGTTGAATTTTGTGGTTAGAGGCGGATATACCAATGCCGCATTGTTTGGAAATTCGGCAATCGTGATGCTCTTTATCTTTGAATAGTCGATACTTGCTCCATTGAATTTATAGGAGATAGTGCATGATGCCGCAAGTATGATGGTTAGTATTGCTAGGGGTATTATGCGTTTCATATTATATGTTTGTTTAATACATAATAATATTATTTTTTTTAGACATAATGACATAATGACATAAGAACATATTATTTTTTTTGACATATACCTTGCTACATCTGCGATGTATCTCGGTATAAGAATGACATATTAATAAATGTAACTTAAAAATCTGTCATTTTTTTTGCCAAGATAAAACTTTAGTTTTAGCGAGGCATATGTAAAGAAAATAAAGTTTGGCATTATGTCATTCTGTCTAAAAAATACAATTTTTTTAGTGATTAAGTATATTCATTCCAATCCGTATTCTTTGATGCGACGGTAGAGTGTGCGTTGCGAGATGTTGAGTTCTTCTGCGGCACGGCGGCGGTTGCCGTTGTGTTTGTCGAGTGCGCGGATAATCATGTCGCGTTCGGCATCGGTAAGCGAGAGCGATTCTTCTACATACTCTTCAGTGTCTTCAACCGCAGTGTCGGCATCTATAATATGTTGTTGAGGTGTAGGTGTATGTACGATATTCAAACCCTCATGGGTGTGATGTACAGGTGTAGAAGGGTAGTATGAAGGCTCAGTATGAATAGGTTGCGATTGAGGTTCTGCGTGGCGATTTGCCATCAGTTCAGTGATAACCTTTTTCATGTCGTCCATATCCTTTTTCATATCGAACAGCACTTGATAGAGTATCTCGCGTTCGTTAGCAAAAGATTTACCTTCGTATTTTTGTTGTTGACCGAAGAGGGTAGGCAATGTGCTTTCGTATTGTTGTGGCAAGTAATTGAGCAGAGTAGAGCTGTCAATTTCGCGATTTTGTTCGATGACAGAAATTTGCTCAGTTACGTTTTTGAGTTGACGGATATTGCCACGCCAATAGTAGTTTACAAGCATATTTTGTGCATCGGCAGTGAGTTTTATCACTGGCATTTTGTATTTCTCGGCAAAGTCGGCAGCAAAGCGACGGAATAGCAACGGAATATCCTCTTTGCGTTCGCGCAATGGTGGAATGTGGATAGGTACTGCGTTAAGACGATAATAGAGGTCCTCGCGAAAACGACCATCGGCAATAGCCTGTAGCATATTTACGTTTGTGGCAGCCACTACGCGCACGTTGGTTTTCTGCACTTTAGATGAACCGACGCGCATAAATTCGCCTGCTTCGAGTACACGCAACAATCGCACTTGTGTTGAAAGAGGCAATTCGCCCACTTCGTCGAGGAATATAGTGCCACCGTTAGCCTCTTCAAAGTAGCCTTTGCGGTCGGATGTAGCAGAGGTAAAGGAGCCTTTTTCGTGTCCGAAAAGTTCGGAGTCGATAGTGCCTTCGGGTATTGCACCGCAGTTTACAGCGATGTATTTGTTGTGTTTGCGTGCGCTATATTGATGTATTATTTGCGGAAAGTTTTCTTTACCAACACCACTTTCGCCTTGTATGAGCACCGATAGGTCGGTGTTAGCCACTTGTACGGCAGTGTCGATTGCACGATTTAGGGCAGGCGATAGGCCTATAATTCCAAATCGTTGTTTAACAGCTTGTATATCACTTAAATTCATAATGCTATATTGATTTTAACAGAAGTACATATTTTTCTTTTAACAGAAGTACATATTTCTATTTTATTGGACGATTTACTTTGTTTGTTTGATTTTAGGTTGGCTACCTTTGTGTTTTCAAGTACATGCCTTGTAATTAATTAGTAATTGTTATGATTTAGGGCTTGTACTTATAAAAAAGTTGTTATCCTGATAGAGTTAGAAATACAGATTAAAATTTGTAAGCCTATAAATTAATTCTGTACTTATGTTAAAAATTAAGAAATATAAAGTTCGCGACGGACGGGGTAATTGCTTCTGAAGTATTCAAATTTTTCAGGTTCGGCTTTTAGAGCGTCGCTATCTGCGAGAATGTTATAATTATTTAGCAATAAATCTTTTAATTCATCGTTCGTGGCGTTTGTTGTCTTTTTGGGTGGTAATCCTTCAATTGCTTCGGGTTGTAGACCAAAGAATTTTGCTACAGCCTCGATTACTTGTTGTGAGGCATTGTATTTACCATCGGCAGAGTAACCCGCAATGTGTGGAGTTGCGATTAGAGCCCGATTGCGCAATTCGTCATTAGTCTCTGGCTCGCCCTCCCAACAGTCGATTGCTATATTTGAAAGTTGAAACTTGAAATTTGAAAGTTGAGAAAGATGTGATAATAAAGCATTTTCGTTGATTATTCCTCCTCGTGCGGCGTTGATGATGAGTGGCGAGCGAAGCAAGACGCTTTCCGTGTGTTCCGTGAATTCCGTGTGAGAAGAAATATTTTCGGTGTGAAGTTCTAATCTTTTGTTGATTATTTCAAAAAACTCCTCATCAGCTAAGTGGTATGTTGCAAATTCTCCCTCTTTGGTCAGTGGTGTGTGGAATGTTACGACGTCGCATTCCGATGCAATAGTGTGTAAATCGACATATTTGTCAGGATTTTCTAACGCTAACGGAGGGTCGTTGAGTAATACTTTCATTCCCAATTTGTGTGCCAATTGTTCAACTCGTTTGCCTACATGGCCATGACCGACGATGCTGATGGTTTTGCCTACGAGCGAGCATCCTTGTTTGTTTGCCCATACAGCGAGGGCTGAGCCTACCCATTGAGCCACCGATTCGGCATTGCATCCAGGTGCATTGGTCCATTTAATGCCGTGTGTATCACAATATTCAGTGTCGATATGGTCGATGCCGATAGTGGCAGTAGCGATGAATTTTACTTTTGAATTGTCGAGCAACTCAGCATCGCATCGTGTACGTGTTCTGACAATCAGTGCATCTGCCTCCATCACTTTTTCATGCGTAATCTCCTTTGCAACAAGATATTCAACCTCTGCTACACTGTCAAAAGCCCCTCTGATATAAGGTATATTAGCATCAATTATAATCTTCGGTTTCATGAATGCAAAGTTACGAAAAAAAACTGACATTTGTGCCATTTTGGCATAAATTAACATTAAACAAGAAACCTTTTATTTTAAGAGACATAAAGACATGAGAACATGATTTTATTTTTAACGCAAATTTTCGTAAATTACTCATTAAAACTTTTTATTTATGGATAATTAATGGTAATTAGCGTTAATAATAGACATGAAGACATGAGAACATGATTTTTTCGTTTTAACGCAAATTTTCGTAAATTACTCATTAAAACTTTTAATTTATGGATAATTAATGGTAATTAGCGTTAATAATAGACATGAAGACATGAGAACATGATTTTTTCGTTTAAACGCAAATTTTCGTAAATTACTCATTAAAACTTTTTATTTATGGATAATTAATGGTAATTAGCGTTAAAAATAAACATGAAGACATGAGAACATGATTTTTTTGTTTAAACGCAAATTTCCGTAAATTACTCATAAAAACTTTTTATTTATGGATAATTAATGGCAATTAGCGTTAAATGTTATTTTCTTGTCATCCAGTCTTCCTGTCTAAATAAACGTCCTACTATCTTCTTGTCTGAAAGAAAAGAAAGACTTTAGGTCTTTAAAAAAATCCCCGAAAATATTCTGCCTGAATTTATTCCAAATCTGCGAGCCGAGAAAAACATATCAGAATTGCGAAAAGTGCAGATGTCTGAAATTTCTATGTTTTGTTCTGCAATGCTATTATTGAGTAATTCGAATCTAACGGCAGCTTTTAGGTCGAGGTGCGACTTTGCCCAATCGGCGCGGTCGATGAAAATATCTTCAATCGGGAAACCTGTATCGGCAAATTGAGGTTTCAGTTCGTCGCCCACCTCATATATCTCAGTTGAGATAGCAGGACCCACAGCACAGAGCAGTTCCGACGGATTAGACCCATACTTTTCTTTCATCATCGCAATGCCTTTCGTCACTATTCTGCCCACTAATCCTCGCCAACCAGCATGCAGAGTGGCAGCAGCGTGGTGGGTAGGGTCGTAAATCAGCACAGGCAAGCAATCGGCTGTGTTGATGCCTATACATGAGCCTTTTATGTCGCTTATTAAGCCATCGGTCTCTTCAAAATCGTCTGTTTCAGACACACACTTCACATTGTTAGTATGTGTTTGACGGGGAATGAATAGATTGTTTGGCTCAATGTTGTGGTATTGACAAAAGAGTTGACGGTTTATGCGTACATGCTCAGGATTGTCGCCAACGTAGTGGCAGAGGTTTAGTCGCCCGTATTGCCCCTTGCTGACGCCTTCGGTGTTATTCTTAAAATAGCCCTCTCGTGTGGTCGAGAAGGCTATCATTCTATCTTCGTAAGGTTCAAAAATTTTGTATTTCATTGTATAGTTGTTCGGTAGCTAACGCATCGTAAAGGTTTAGTATCAAGTGCTTATTGTTATAATGGATTACGATTACAGGGGCTTTAATGTCGTGAATAAAGAGTTTACATTTTCCCCAATCGGTGAGGCGGAAGTAGCCTTTTAGTATCGACCCATCGGAATAGCCATTTACGCGTAGTTCGATTTTTGGTAGATTGTGTAATGTGCTGATATATACGGTGTCGATTTCGTTTAGAGGTATAGTCTCACTATACATACCATTGATTACGAGGTCATTGTCGGTAGTGTGTATTTTGCTTTCGGTTTTACCACCGATGAAAAGTCCGACTACGAGGAATAGAGTTACTGCTAATATTGCAGCCGTGATAGTCTGTTTTTTGCGTGATTGAGGATTTTTGTCGTAGCGACGAGTGCGAGCAACCATATAGCCAACCATAGCAAACGCAATCATAATCATCGCATAGATTGGCCACGAACCTTTGATGAAATAACTCATAATGCCCACGATAATTAAAGCCGTGCCACTCACGACCATCGACTTGCAACAGAGTAGTTTTAGAGCCTCAATGTCGATGTTTTTGCGTTGTTCTTCAGTGGCATAACGCCAATTTTTTATTAGTGACGGATATTTCAAAGTCAGAAAACCCAATACAATGAGAAATAGTCCCAAGAAAACATTTGTCATAACCATAGTAATATAGTGTTAAGAGTTTAGAGTTTAGCGTATAGAGTTAAGAGTTAAGAGTTTAGAGTTAATAGTTAAGTGTATAGAGTTAGTGTCGCATGGTTCTTTATACACTAAACTTTCAATTTTAAACTTTATTTGACAAAGGTACAAAATATTTTTGAGAAAAGCAATAGTTTGTTCCTACGAACTTATAATCTGCTGAAATGCTCTTTGAAAATGTTATTTCAGCAACTTATAGGTCGAAATATTTTTTAAATGTATACCTAAATTTGTTATGTAGATACTCACTCAAGTGTGTATTACCCTTAAGCAATGTGTAAGCAAACTGCAAGCAAGAAAACAGTTATTCTGAGTACACACTGAGAGTGTGTATTTTTGCGAAAAAGAATCGCTTTATCCTGGCTTGCCTTATGAAAAAGGTTGCTGTAGGGGAATTGAGAATTAAGAATTAAGAATGCTTAGGATTATGTTTCGTTTAAGTCCCGTAGGGACGATAGAATACAGGCAGGGGCGTAAGCCCCTGATATATGTTTCATTTCATCATAAACCCCGGAGGGGTGACAGAGTATATGTTGTTGTATATTAGTAATTCGGAGTTGTTTCCTCTGTCGCACCTACGGTGCTTATTTTATATATAATCTTTTACATCAGGGGTTTATACCCCTGCCTGTGATATATTACTCCTACGGAATTTATTTTTATCGGACACCAATAATATTTTTTTGTTGTGATTGTTGTTTGATTGATTTTATTTTTGTACCTTTGCGGTGACATATAATACACCCAAGTGGGTCATTCTTGGGGTATTTTGATTATAGCATTTTTGCTCATTTCTTCTGATATTGAAGTTTGGCGACTTAAATGAGACCGAAGGAATAAGTTAAAAGATGCTCACGTGTATAATAGCGTGAGCTTAACTTATTCGTAGTCTCAAGGTCACGCCAAACACCTAATATCAGCGAGAAAGTTAAGTTCTCGCTTTTTTTATGCTTTTTTTTGAAAATATTTTATTTTTGTCACAAATTGTTAAAATGAGGTTGTAAATTTGCACCCAAATTAAGAATAATTGATTTTTAAAATATAAAAGTTGTGCCCGACACGGATTTAGGGATAATGCCATGAGAAAAATATTTACTATTATTGTTTTATTGGTTGCTTCGGTGACTTTGTTTGCACAAAGTGATGTTACTAAATTTTTAGGCATTCCTGTTGATGGTTTTAAGCCTGATATGATTAGAAAACTCAAAGAAAAAGGTTTTGTTAGTACAGAATATGATAAAGATGTTTTAGAGGGAGAATTTAATGGATATAGTGTATATATTGGTGTTGTAACTAATAATAATAAGGTTTATCGTATAGGGGTTACTGATAAAAATTCAATTAGTGAAACGGATATAAGAATAAGATTTAATAATCTTTGTCGTCAATTTGGTGATAATCCTAAATATACTACACCTATTTTAACGAGTGTTGATGATTATATTATTTCAGAAGATGAAGATATATCGTATGAAATGTCTGTTAATAATAAAAGATATCAAGCTGCATTTTATCAGAAACCTGATACTATTGCTCAGCAAAAAGATCTTGAGAATTATAGAAATTCTTTATTAGAAAAATATACAGAAGAAGAATTAAATGATTCTGCTACAGTAAATAAAATTGTTCAAGATGCAATTTTGTATGCAATGGACATTTCTACAAAGAAAAGCGTATGGTTTATGATTTCAGAAAGTTATGGGAAATATTATATTATTATGTTTTATGATAATGAATATAATAAAGCGAATGGTGAAGATTTATAAAATAGATATATGATGATTATAAAAAAACAAATCCGCTCCTACATATTTGTAGAAGCGGATTTTTATTTTGAAAATCGCACTGCCGTTTTGTTGAGAAAGAATTCCTATACTGCAAGTATAGAAAATTATGTTTTTTTTTATGTATTTGAAAATAGGGGAAAATAATATGTTTTTTTCAAGTGTATTTGAAAATTTTGCTCATTGGTTGTTATTTTTCTTGTTTGTTTGAAAAAAAAACATTACCTTTGTGGCGTAAAATAAAGCATAGATTATGATAGACCAGATTCGTAAATATAATTTTTGGGATAATAATATTCCTGAGTTGGGTTTTGAGCGTAGAGAATACATTCAAAAGATACATGCATCAGTGGGTAATAATTTGGTTAAGGTATTGGTTGGGCAACGACGTGCAGGTAAGAGTTTTGTATTGCGGCAGTTGGCTAAGCGATTGCTGGATGATGGAGTGCCTGTTCAAAATATTTTGTATGTGAATACAGAATATCTTGAATATGGATATTTGAAAACAGCAACTGATTTACAGGCTTTATATCAAGAGTATAAGCGAATGTTGTGTCCAGAGGGAAAGGTTTATCTTTTTCTTGATGAAATACAACAAATAAAGGACTGGGAGAAGTTTGTTAATTCTCATTCTCAGGATTTTGTAGAGCCTAAAGAGATTTTTATAAGTGGATCGAATTCAGATTTGCTTTCAGGCGAATTGGCAACGCTATTATCAGGACGTTATGTTGAATTTGAGATATTGCCATATAGTTTTCATGAATATATAAGGAAAGAGGGTTATGAAGCTAATCGTGAAAATTATTTGCAATTTTTGCAAATGGGTATGTTGCCAGAATTGTTTTATTTGCAAACAGAGGATGTTCGTAGGTATTATGTGTCGGCTATAAAAGATACGGTTATGCTACGAGATATTGTGCATAGATATAATGTGAAAGATTCGCAGTTGTTGGAAGATTTATTTTGTTATGTTGTGAATAATGCAGGTAGATTATTTTCAATATCTAATATAGTCAACTATTTTAAGTCGCAAGGGAGGAAAACAAATTATGAAACATTATCTACTTATTTGTCATATTTGAGTAAGGCTTTTCTTGTGCATAAAGCAGAGAGATACAATATAGCGGGAAAAGAACTTCTTTCTGGTAATTCTAAGTATTATAGTAATGATTTAGCATATTATAATTATTTATATCGTGGTTTTTCTTATGGTTTAGGAAACTTGTTAGAAAATGCTGTTTATTTGGATTTGCGTCGTAAAGGGTGGCTGGTGTATGTTGGTGTGCAAGGTCAACTTGAAGTGGATTTTGTAGCAATACAAGGAGATCAAAAATTATATGTTCAAGTATGTTGGCAAATGGCAAGTGATGAACAAACCGCTAAAAGAGAATATGCACCATTGTTGAATATTAAAGATCAATTTAGAAAAGTGGTTGTGAGTTTAGATGAGATTCGTTTCCCGAATAATAATGGAGTAGAACATTTGTTCCCTTGGGAATTAGCAACTTATAATGTTTGATTTTAGTGCTTATGGGTTAATAGAGTTTTATAGAGGGAAATAGATAAAACGAATCCGCTCCTACTGATTGAGTAGAAGCGGATTTTTATATAAAAATCGCACTGCCATTTTGTTGAGAAAGAATTCCTATACTGCAAGATTTGAGGTGTTCCTGTCTTTGTAATCTGCCGACCTTTGTTGGTTACAACTCTTTTTGAGAGAAGCGCAGCCCGCCATTGATAAAGGAAGTTAGCCTCTGTGATGTTAAAATAACTGTTGAATCTTCTAACCTCAGGCTGATAGCGTGATTTTGTACTATTAGAATTGCAAAGAGTGTGCCAATCTGTGGTTTGTGTGATAGTTTATTTGATTTTTTTTGTTGTGTTAGTGTTTGTGATTGCTTGAGAGGAGGCCACAGGCAGCCATGATGTCTTCGCCTCGTGATCGGCGGATGGTGCAGATGACGCCGTTGTCGGTGAGGTAGTCGCGTAGCCAAATCATGTGTTCGTCGTTAGGGCTGTGCATGTCCATGCCTGGAATGGCGTGCCAGCGGATGAGATTTACGCGGCAGGTGAAGCCTTTGAGTAAGCGAACGAGTTCGCTTGCGTGGCGTTGCATGTCGTTAAGTCCCTCGAAGACAATATATTCAAATGAGATGCGGCGTTGGTGCTCCCAATCGTATTTTTTGATTTCGTCGATTACGCGGGTTATGCTGTAGGCTTTTTCGGCTGGCATAATCTTTATGCGTTCGTCAGGGAATGGGTTGTGGAGCGATATGGCGAGGTGACACTCGGTTTTGTCGAGGAACTCTTTCATGCCTGGGATAAGTCCTACGCTCGACACTGTGATGCGACGAGGGCTCCATGCAAATCCCCAATCGGCAGTTAGAATTTCGCAAGTGCGAAGTATTTCGAGTGTGTTATCGAATGGTTCGCCCATGCCCATGAACACGATGTTTGTGAGTCGGTCAATCTCAGGAATACCACATATTTGGTTCATGATTTCGGCTGCTGTGAGGCTACCGCTCCAACCCTGTTTGCCTGTCATGCAGAATTGGCAATTCATTTTGCATCCTACTTGACATGAAACGCAGAGAGTGCCACGGTCGTCTTCGGGAATGAATACCGTTTCGATTTGACCATGAGCGGTTTGGAAGAGATATTTTTTAGTGCCGTCAACTGAAGCTGCCGACCAACTTGGCTCAGTGATGCCAACGCAGTAGTTGGCTTTGAGCGCATCGCGACCTTTGACTGAGATGTTGGTCATTTGGTCAATAGAAGTTACATGTTTTTTGTAAATCCAATCGGCAATTTGTTTGCCTGTAAAGGCTGGTAATCCAACTTTTTGGGCAATCTCTTTAAGTTCAGCGAGTGTATGACCTAATAATGGAGCCATATTAATGAGGAATGAGGAGTTAGGAATTAGGAATGAGGAGTTAGGAATTAGGAATGAGGAATTATGAATTATGCATTATGCATTGTGAATTGTGTATTAATAATGGTGTTGTCTAAAAACAAGAAAGGGCAGCCTTCGCGGCTACCACAATCTTTTCTTAACCTTAAATCTAATACCATGAAAAACACGTTGCAAAGTTACGACTTTTTCTTGAATTAGCAAGTGTTTTGATGAAAAAGTTGAATTATTTGATTTTATTTAACATTTTAAAAGATTGTTTTGTATTGTATTTTGTTGGTTAATTAACTGATATGCTTTTGTTTATATGTGTTTATGTGTTGTTTTATAAAATGTGTTGTACAGCATGTTTTTGAGTGTTTTATAAGAGTGAAATATGCGTTTTTGGGGTGCAATAAGGAATGTTTTGGGGTATGTTGGGGTGATATTTGGCGAAAAATTGGAGAATTTGTGTGTTTTTATGAAAAAATAGGCAAATAGAGATTGTGAGTGGTTGTTGAAAATGGCGGTTTTCTTCGGTGCAGTTATCTTGTACGTTGCTTGAGTTAATTCAAGAGTGTATTATATTCTTTCTTTATGATAGTTGTTTGATTGATTTTATTTTTGTAAATTTGCGATGGTATATAGTACGCTTAAGTAGGTTGATTTTTATAGTATTTATGCTAATATATATATAATTTCGTGAAAAAAGGTTAATTTTGTTAAAAAATGTTGTTTTTAGTAAAATTTTGAGGTAAATCGATTATATTATATATAGAAAATCATAAAAATAAAAATAACCTTAAAAAACATGTAACCTCATGGAAGGAAAAATCATAAAAGGTATCAAATACCAACTAGATGAGAGAGAATTGACTGCAAAAGTTATCTGAAAAAAGGATATTCTGGCGATATTGTTATCCCCGAAACAGTGATTAACCAAAACGTATTGTATAAAGTTACATGTATTGATGCATCAGCGTTCGCTAAGTGCGCATCTCTTACATCTGTTGCTATCCCTAATAGCGTAACAACTATTGGACAACTTGCATTCTCTCATTGCCGCTCTCTTATCTCTATCAATATTCCAGATGGAGTGAAGCAAATTGGAGCCCTTGCATTTAATGCGTGTGAATCTCTTTCTTCTATCAACATCCCTAACAATGTAACAACTGTTGGATTTCAAGCTTTTGGTGGTTGTGAATCTCTTAAATCTATTACATTTAAGGGTACAATAAATCAATGGAAAGAAATAGATTGTACAGATGAAGATTATGTAGTGCATTGCATTGATGGAATTTATGATTTTGAATAATTCACTAATAAGGCATTCGGGATTGACACCCCGAATGCCTACTAAAACATTAAAAATACCTCTCTCAAAGTTTGGATTTGCGACATTTTATTTGTAATTTTGTTGCGAAATTTGCGACAGTATTATTACGCACGTTTTACAAATGACTCATGGTTCAATTATTATACCCTTGAATAGTAAGTGTAAAATAATGAGGCGATTTTGAATAATAACCACAATCCCAACCTAAACAACCCGCGAAGCCCTACTCCGCTACTGCCACCTCGACACCCTCGCAATGGTCAAGATATGGCAAAAGTTGAAAGAAGTAGTAAAATGATATATTAAATTAACAACAATAATAATCTTAAAATTGAATAATATTATGAAAAAACAATCAACAAAAGAAGGAATAGTGCTAAATTGCATGTATGTCGGTAGCTACCTATCGTCTAATCTTGGACATGAAGTTATTAATATGTATCAAGCAGATAATGGAAAATATTATATTTACCTTAATTCAACAGGTAATTTTGCAGAAGAACATAGTGAAAAGATAGATAAAATGCTTTTTGTAAAACATTATGTCCAAGGAGTATTTGAGGTAATAGGAAAAGCAGAAGGATTAGAAGATGTTCCAGGTGCCAATATGTCGCTCAGTAGAGATGTAAAATTTGATGGTGTAGATGAGGAAATTTTTGAATTGCAGAAAGGTTATGTTGATAATGAAGGCGGAGTATTTTATGGAGGCAAATCTATTTTTGATATATTCAATGGTGCAGAACAACAGAGTATCTTTATTACCTATAAGGCTGAGAAAGTTTATCGAACTAAAAATGGGATGCGTATATTTATCTGTTGTAAAAATTTAAAAAATGAATTTAATTTATTGGGAACAATATCAGAAGAAAAAGAACATAATATTAAAATCATTGAATTACCAGAATATAACCAGGCATCACAGTCGCTTAAGCAGTACATTTATCCTACCAATACAAACTCCTACGATAATTTGTTAAATTTAATTAATGACGAAAGGTTATGGGAGGATAATATTAAAAAGGTTGATCGTTGTGAATTAAAGTCACCACGCAAAGTCTCTTTGTTCGACATTTGCCAAATTCAGAATAATGAAAATTGTTTTTCAAATGCGCTTGCCTATTTTATGACACGTCCAGAGTATTATGGGCTATGGAAGGGATTTTTTGAAAAATATGGTATTACACTAAATAAGAATTTTCTCGTTGAACGTGAGGTGTCATCAAAAATTAAAGATGATAAATGGAATCATAAAGAAAAGCCAAATGGAGGTCGTATAGATTTACTTATTAGTGATGAAGAAAATATAGTTGTCATCGAAAATAAAATAAAATCGGATGTTAATGCGGTTGATGCTGATAAAGACAATAGTACGCAATTAGATAGATATGTGAATTATGTAGAATGGGTTTCTATACAAAATTATAAGAATAAACCAAATTGTTTGTTTTTAATTCTAACTCCCAAATACAATATTCCTACTATTAGCGAGGAGATGGGAAAGATATACAAAATCATTACTTATGCTGAATTGTATAGCTATTTGGAAAAATTATCAGTATTTTCTAATGACACTAATTTTGTTGCATTTTTCGAAGCAATGAAACGACATACCTACGAGAATGTAAATGATTATCTCTATTATGAGATGCAAGAAAAGTTCTTTAGACGCATTTTCGAATAACCCCAAAAGGAGGATGCCGAAAATCCTAAAATAGAGTAGGTTTATATTTTAAATTATTGTACTATGGGTTTTTTAAAAGGCAATTTAGGCTTAGGTCCTAAGAATTTAGCAAAAAATGAACATGATAAAACTATTCAACAACATATTTATTATAATCTTGAGAATATAATTGATTTCTATAAAAAGTTACGAACATTTTATCAAAAAGATATAGATATAATCCACTGGGAGGGTAATTGGCAAAAAAATGTTAATGATTTGTATAAAAAATATGGTATAAATCCTGAATATGTTGAATCAAAAAATTGGGAACATCGTATTAAATTAGAAGTTTTTATTGACAGATTACCAGAAACCCCGACTATCTTTGATATTAAATATCTCTTTAATGAAAGCTTGCAAGGGGAATTAGAATGGGTTTGCCAATTTTCTATTGATGGAGAATTGATAAGTAATAAATTAAAAAAATATAAGCAAGCGATAGAATATAGTGAAGATTACTACAAAGAATATTTTAAAGACGATGATAAATGACTATAAAAACAAAAAATCGTCTATATTTTTAGAAAATATGTCTATTTATTTAGTAAAATAATCTAGAAACTGTCTACTTATTTTAGGAAAAGAAAACCAACTTGCAAAGTTGCAAAGTACTGCCAAAGCGCCTGAATATAAATAAGTTTCATGAAGTTTGCAACTTCGCAAGTTTGCAAATAGTATTTTGAATTTTCAAATACACAACAAAAGATAAATCTATAAAACACCAAAGGCTGAGTCTATGGCTCAGCCTTTGGTGTTAAAATGAAATAAATATTTCACCTTTTAAATATCTTACATGACGTTCGCTGTAACATTGTGGCGCTGGATTGATATAACAGCCGGTGAAGGTGGATTGTGTTGTTGGTTGGTGTTTGTTTTTGTGTAAATCAGCCCAATACTCTTTTGTGAGGTCGTTGAATGGAGCGTCGGTTTCGTATTCGGCGATTGTTGTGCCATCTGTTTTGGCGTATTTGAGGTTTTTGTTGGGTTCGCAATACAAGAAACTATCTTGGTTGAATTGTTGGGCAAGGTCTATAGCGAATTGAATCAATTTGGAGAACTCACCAACCTCGCAATGTTGTTTGTTATTGTAATTGAAAATTACAAGTGATTTTGCGAAGGTCTGTGTTTCATTTTCTTCTCCAATATTCTCTCTAAAACTACCATAAATAGGCATATAAGAATATTTTCGGGACTTGATAGTTGAAATCAACTCTCTTATTTTATCAAAATCACTATTACCATAACCAATGACAATAAATCCATAACAGGAATATCTGTCTAATTTCTGTTTTGCTCTGTTTTCGTTAATATTTACGAGTGGAGCCCCATTACAAGTAGCAGGACTAAAATCACTCAAAAAGTTTTTGTTTAATGTTTTCATATTCCGTTAACTGTTTTTTTTTATTTAGTTTAAATTGTTAATATATAGCAATATATATTCTCTTACCCTTTCAGGGTTTGTTGTATAATGGATATCTCACCGGGGGTTGACACCCCCGTCTGTGGTCTATCACGCCTTCGGCGTTCTTTTCCCCACTAGACACCAATAATGAATGTAAGTCTTTCATAATGTGGAATAAATTAAAAAGTTAAAACCCGATACGACGAGTGGTGTGGTTGTTGAATAGTTCGCATTTGCAAGCTTCGTGGATGGCGTCGATGGTGATTGTGTCGTCGCCTGATAGCACTGCGTTGACGATTTGTTTGCGGGCGATGTTTTCGATTTGACCACCGCTGAAAGAGTATTCTTTGGCTAAGTTGTAGGCTTCTTGCTCGGTGATGTCGGGCAACATACTGTGCCAAATGTGTTTGCTTTCGGCTGGCGTTGGTTTTGGAAATTCGATTTTGTAGAGAAAACGTCGTTCGAATGCCGAGTCGAGATTGCCTGTGAGGTTGGTTGTGGCAATCATTATGCCTTCGAGATTTTCCATCTCTTGAAGGATAATATTTTGCATTGCATTTTCCATTTTATCAACACCCGATACGGCACCTTCGTTGCGTTTGCAGAGGATAGCATCTGCCTCGTTGAACAAAAGTATAGGGGCTAAATCGCATTGTTTACAATAGCTTTTGTATTTGTCGAAAATAGCTTTGGTATTTTTCTCTGTGTCGCCAACCCATTTGCTGCGTAAATTTGGCACATCGACAATCATAATATCACGACCAGTGCTTCGTGCTAATTGCAATACCGACTCGGTTTTGCCTGTACCCGGCGCACCATAGAATATGCAGGCAAAGCCACGACGCATGCCATGTTTCACTAAATTTTCTTGCACAGAAGCAAATCGGTCGGCTTGCAAGAGAGAGTCGAGTTGTTGGATTTGTTTGCTGACTGTTGAGTTGAAAAAGAGTTGTTTAGGCGTGATTGAATCGGCTGATTTGAGGTCGCGAGTGTTTTTAGTTGGAGTTCTCTTTTCTATTTCGCTTAAAAATGTCTCTTTAGCCTTATCGGTTAGTTTCCACGCATTGCTTTCTACTTGACCATCGCTATTGCAATGTTCTACAAGACCGTCTGTTTGCAAATCGTGCGACCCCTCTTCGAGCGCTGATGCTTGCCAGCGTGCCACGTGTGCACGAGGGAAAAAGTCTTCAATATCACTTCTTGTTATATGCTCGTCGTCATTTTGAATATAAAGATTAATCATTACGCAGAGTATTATTAAATTATCATTTACAAAAGCTATATTAATAAATTTAGATAACTCATACGCAATTGTAAGATGAGGATTGTTGCGTATCAAAAGATTTAGGTTTTCTCGAAAATATTCAAAAGAGATATTATCTTTACGTTTATCATTCATTAAATCATGTAGTTCATCTATCCATTGGTCGATAGGTAGATTTTTATACTCTTGTGGGATGTAGGTCGTATTCTCACGTATAGCTTTGACTAATTCGCCAGGGATAGAGTAGGAAACATCGTTTTTGTCATTTTTTGATTTACGGATAAGTTTTTTCTTTTCTAATTCCTCGATAGCCGACCAATAGGTTAGGATTTTCACTTTATTGCAATCAAAGAAACGAGCAATGTCGGAAATAACGATGCAGGTATCCGAAAAGTCGTTGAAGAAAGCAGAAAACATCATGGCTGCATCGTCAGAGATGTCGAGATGTTTAGCCAATCTTTTGATGTAAGGTTTGGCTGCTTTGATGTTAGTTGCAGACAATTTGTTGTCTTCCATTTTGCTGATAATGGCGTCAATCAATTGAATTTGAGGCATGTTGTCTAATTCTACAAGTGTCTTTTTTGCTTTCATAATGTTATATTTTAAAAGTTTATTAAATGGTTTTCCCCTTGCGGTTTGGATATTTGTGATAATATAATATAACAAAACCTTATCCTTTTTTTAATGCAAAGGAGTTATTTTTTTTTCTGAATTGTAAATTTCATTGTAAAATTAGCTTCTGTTTTTTGACAACTTTTGACAATCGGGAAAATGTTTATTATATAAAAAAATAATCCGCTCCTACTGGCTGAGTAGAGAGCGGATTTTTATTTTGAAAATCGCACTGCCGTTTTGTTGAGAAAAATTCCTATTGTGCAAGATTTGAGGTGTTCCAGTTCGTTGTAATTTGCTGACCTTTGTGATTACAACTCTTTTTGAGAGAAGCGTAGCTCGCTATTGATAAAGGAAGTTAGCCTCGGTGATGTTAAAAAGTAGCATTTTGTACTATTAGAATTGCAAGATTGTGCCAATGTTTTATTGAAGTTTCATATTTTTTTGGGGGGCAACTATTTAAATAATTATTTTGTTATAATATTGTGCATGTAGCATATAGCGGTATATTTTCTATCCATTGTTGGTCTATATAAGGAAGCAGACTAATTCGTAATCTGAGACTTGGAATATGGATCTTGTCGTATTGCGTTGGTGTTATGATAATAATGTACATTCAGATTTTGTTATTAAAAAATATCGTTTTTCGGATATTCTTGTTGAGGACTATATATTAGAATATTATGAGAAAGATTTGTCTGAATATAAAAATGATTATCAAGAGTATAATAGGAAGTTTAATATTATATTAGAGAATATGTTTGAAGATATATTTTATGAAATCCGTACTAAATTTAGATATCAATTTTGTGAGTTTATATTGCCACGATTAAAGCGGTTTAAGGAAATTTCATTAGCATACCCTTCTGATTTAGGTGAAGAGGGTTGGGATAAATATGTTCAAGAAGCTATAGATGAAATAGAAAAAGAAAAGACTTTTGATAAATTTGTTGATAGGATAGATGATTTTTGTTGGTGAAGTGGGTGAGTGTGAAATAAAATGTTTATATTTGCAGAAAAATTAAAGGTATATATTATGACAACACAAAATTATTCTGTAAATCAATATTTGGTTTCTAATTTATTGAGTATGGTACAAACGAATGAAATTGCTATACCTGAGATACAGCGTCCATTCGTTTGGGAAAAAGAGAAGGTGACAGAACTTATTGACAGTTTATATCAAGGTTTTCCAATTGGTTATATAATTATTTGGCAGAGTCCTAATGTAAAATTAAAAGATGGTAGTAGTTCTGCAGGGAAGAAAATATTGATAGATGGACAACAAAGAATAACCGCATTGAGAGCTGCCATATTGGGAGAAACCGTTAAAAATAAAGATTATGCAGATGAGAGAATACAAGTTGCATATAATCCAATCGAGAAAAAATTTGCAACATTAAATGCTGCGATTAAGAAGAATCCGATTTGGATAAAAGATATTGCGCCTTTATTGAGTGGCTCTGTGAAAATGAGTGTGTTTAGAAAAGAATATTGTACTCTAAATCCGGATTGTGATGAGGATATGATAATGGAAGTTATTGATGAGTTAAGAGATATTGTAAAAAAACAGATTGGAGTTATAGAGCTTTCTGGTAATCTCGATATAGAAAAAGTTACTGAAATATTTATTCGTATTAATAGTAAGGGTGTACCTTTAAATCAAGCTGATTTTGTTATGTCGACTATTGCTGCAAATGAATCTTTAGGTGGTAATATGTTGAGAAAATGTATAGATCATTTTAGTGAATTAGCGGTTAGACCTCAGTTTTATTCTATTTTATTAGCAAATGATAAAGATTTTGCAAGTTCAGAGTATCGTTCTAAAATTGAATGGTTGAAAGGTGAAAAGGATGATATTTATGATCCTTCTTATGTTGATATATTGCGTGTAGCTTTAGCTCATAAATTCAATAGAGGGAAAATGGGAGATTTGGTTACACTTTTAAATGGACGAAATTTTGAAACTCGAAATTTTGAAGAATCAATTAAAATAGATACATATAAACTTTTAACTGATGGGGTTTGTGATTTTATTAATGAAACTAATTTTAAACGTTTTGTAATGATAATTCGTTCTGCTGGTTTTTGTCATGCAAAGTTAATTCGATCACAAAACACATTAAATTTTGCATATATATTGTATTTGAAATTACGTGATTTAGGATATAAGCCTGAATTGATAGAAAAATATGTAAGAAGATGGTTTGTTTTTTCAATATTGAAAGGAAGATATAGTGCTTCTCCTGAAAGTACTTTTGATTTTGATGCAAAACAAATTATGCAAAATCGTGATTTTGGCGAATATTTAGTAGAAGTGGAGTCGGCTGAATTATCTGATGCTTATTGGGATTTTGGATTAGTTCAACAATTAACAACTTCAGTTGCAAGTAGTCCAGTGTTTAATGTGTTTTTGGCATCGCAATGTTACCAACATAGAAAAGGATTTTTGTCGACAGTTATTACAGTGCAAGATATGATAGAGCAAAAAGGAGATGTGCATCATATTTTTCCTCGTGAGTATTTAAAATCAGTTGGTTTAGAGCGTTCTGATTATAATCAAGTTGCAAATTATATTTATACACAAACTGAGATTAATATAAAGATTGGGAAAAAAGCACCAAAGGAATATTTAAATTATGTGCGTGATGTTCAATGTAATGGGGGTGAAACTAAGTATGGAGGAATTAATAATTATGATGATTTAAAATCTAATTTATTGAATGATTGTTGTTTGCCAGAATCTATTGTAGATATGACTTATGATAATTATGAAGAGTTTCTTGATTTGCGTAGAAAATTGATAGCACAAAGATTAAAAGAGTATTATTTTTCATTGTGATTTTTTTTTGAAAATATTTTATTTTTATCAAAAGTTGTCAAAAATGGGGTTGTAACTTTGCAGTGTCAAATTGGGCTACGTCTTGGCATAACTGAAAATAGATTTTCATTAACTTTATTGAAATTGCTATTGCTCAACAATTAAAACAAGTTTTATTGTTTTCGCTTAAACGCAATTTTTTGCTCTCGACTTGCACCAATTTTGCAGCGTGAAATGAGAAGTTTTGTTTAATCTTTAAATTTTATGTGTTATGAAAAAGTTACAGGAAAGAATGCATTTTGCGAATTTTTTTATTGCGGGTTTTAATTATTATGATGGTTGTATGGCTTGGGAGGAACTTAAGGTGGTGTGATTGTTTATATTAATAGGAATAAAAAAGTGTAATAATATTTTTGTGTAAAAAGTTAGCCTAAATTCTTGTGTAATTCATAAAAAAGTATTACTTTTGTGGCAAAATAACTTTTCTGTTCGATAAAATGAGTGGTATTTTGACTTTTTTGTTAGACAAAATGAGTAGTATTTTGACTTTTCTATTTTACAGAGGCGCTATTAATTAAGTTTTTTATTTGATAATTATGCACACTAGTGTCCACTAAAAAAATAAAAAAAGCTCTTTGACTTATTGAAAATTAGTTATTTACAACGATTTTTTGACCGAACCGATTTGATTTTGTAAATTCGCAGTAAAAATATTAACTGCTTATGAATCAAGACAAATA
>JAFTSS010000049.1 GCA_017467185.1 Paludibacteraceae bacterium
AACGATTTATTTCACTAAAGGTACATATAACGAACGTTTTGAAATCAGAGTTAAACAACAAACAACGACCGGCGTAGATGTAATTGATAATGATTGTGATGTTTATATCGAAAATGGACGTTTGGTTGTTGAAAATATGCCAGCCGACGGAAATGTATATGTATATGATACTACAGGTAAATTAATACTTCAACAATCAACAAATAGCAATATTGATGTTGAGATAATAGCTGAAGGTATATATCACATTACTATCCATACAGAAAATAATCAAGTCATTAACACTAAAGTAGTATATTAAGATATGAAAAAACTAATAATATTTTGTATAACAATAATAGGAGTAGTGGCATTAAATGCCACTACCCCACAATATCGTCCGTTCGAAGATAATGATATGCCTGGTAAATTAAATACAGAATATCAAATGTATCAACGTTCTCAAAAAAAGGCAATACGAGTAAACAATCAATACCACACTCCTCGTATTAACAATTCATACAAAAATCAATCGAGCTACATTACAACAAACAATCCCAATAACATAAACACTCCCAAAACAACCATTTCGCAACAGAATGTACAATATTATAATTATCGAGGTGAAATAAGTGAGACGAGCCGAGTGGAGTATAACGAGCATATAGCAATGGAAATGCGCAAAGGTAACGCTATTAACAGTATGCCTAATACACCATTTGTGGAGACTGGAGATATTCAGTCTGTGGGATATGACTCCAATCCAAATGAAGGTTGGGGAGAACAGGTGAAAGATGAAGAAGATGATGATACTTCAGATGGTCCTATTGGTGATGCGATTATTCCGTTTTTGATGTGTGTGCTGTTGTGGTCGTTAAAGAAACGATTTTTGTAATAAAACAGCTGTAAATTATAATTTTATCGGATGTCAATAATAAAAAATAGAGATGCGTAATGTTGGCATCTCTATTTTTTTGCGTGTGTAAGAAAATTTACTGCAGATAAAATTAGCATTGGGCCTAATCCCGTGTAGAAGCAGGCTGTAAATGAGGTCGGAATGTTGGGAATAAATCGAAGCAATATGCCTAATGACATCATAAATAGTAATAGAATCCAACCGCGTGGGGGGAATGTTTGGAGTATGTTGTTTGTTTGTGGGAGGCTCATTATTCTGTTGGAATAGCGATTGACTATTTTTCGGAACATGAAGAAGAATGAGGCTAACACTATGGCAGTGATGAGCAAAAGCCACCAAATGTCAGATTTTGGTTGAGTAAGATATGCCGATATGCCTTTGGTGGTCAAGGTGAAGCCAGGTATTCCCCAGATAATTGCTGCTGTTATGAACAGGTGGATTTTTTTCATTGGTATTTTACGAAATTGTATTTTTTGCGAATTTCGTTTTTCTCTTCAGTAGATAAACTGTTGAAATAGGCTTTCCAACCTGGGCAGAAATTGATGTGCCAACGCCAAAAACGACCAGTTAGAGAGTTTGGTTTTTCGTCGAATTTTGCTCTTAGAGGGCAAATTGAACATTTGTGTGTTTCCATAAAAGTGGGTTTTTAAAAGGTTTTTATTAGTTTGTTGAGTAAGTTGTAGAGCTGCATGGCGTGTTAGATGGTTATGAAAAAAAGAAGCCTCGTAATAGAGGCTTCTCTTTTTTTTTCTTTTGTGCTTTGTAGAATTAACGGCGGAGGCCCAATTCTTTAACGATAGCACGGTAGCGTTCGATGTCAACTTGTTTCAAATAGTCGAGCATACGACGACGTTTACCTACCAACATACGCAAAGCACGTTCAGTGCTATAATCTTTACGATTTGATTGAAGGTGTTCTGTCAAACGAGCGATACGGAAAGAGAACAACGCAATTTGAGACTCAGGAGAACCTGTGTCGGTAGTTGATTTACCGTATTTGCCAAAAATTTCTTGTTTTTTTTCTGCGTCTAAATACATACAGATAAAGTTTTTTAGTTAATAATTAGTTACTTAAGAGCTTTCACTCCGTGAAGCACTTTCGGACTGCAAAGTTATAATAAATATTTTAATTGTGCAATAGTTTGCCGTAAAAAGTTTAGAGATTAGAGTTTAGAGTTAATACCGAATGGTAATTTTCAATTACTCCTTTCAGTCGTGATTTTTGCTTTGCTCAGCATAGCATAAGCGAGCTTGACTCTGCCTTCGCTTGTCGCAAAAATTCTCAACTTTCAACTCTCAACTTTATTTGAGTGCTACAGCTTCGGCATTGTGAACGCGGCAGTTGAAGTTGCTTGTTGCGTCGTAGTCTGCTACGAATGCTACGATTTCCATATCTTTTATAACGATGTCGAAGTCGCCTACTTTTTCTGGTAGTTCGTAGCGGAAAGTCATCTCATATTTGTTTTCAGATGTTAGTACGAGAGGTTCGCCCCAAGTGTCTGTGAGAGATGCGCGTATAGCGTGGTTGTGCGAGTAGTCGTCGCCACCTTTAGTTTGGAAGGCTTTGATGTTTGATTGAGTGAGCCATACGTTTACGCGTGCAGTAGGTAGTTCGTGTATAGCTTCGCCACTAACGGTAACGACGAGTTGGCGTGATGTTTCATCGTAGGTGTGAGCAATATTAATGTTAAGAGGCGCTATAGATTCGAGGGCTTTAGCGAGGACCTCTTCGGTGAAAAGAGGTGTTGCGTTGTCATTTACTCGTCCGACTACAGATTCTGGGTTTTCGGAATTTGCGAGGTTTCTATCTATCATTATTGCAGGGGCGAATTTAGGTTGGTTATAAAAGAAAGTAGCATATTCTTTACTTTCTTCGATGGTGAATGCATCGGCACCGAATCCGTCGTGGTGAGCTACTTCGATAGAGCGACCTTCGAATGCGGCACGTGCTGTTTTGATGATTTCGGCGCCATTAGGGCAAGCAGAACAGCCTTGGCCTGTGAATTTTTCGAGGAGTACTTTGCGTTGGAATCCAGAGGCGTAGATTTCTTGTTCAGTTGCGAACGTGTTGTCGTTAGGGTTTTGGTCGGTTGTTGAGATTGCGTTGATATTTAGTGAGTATTTTCCTTCGGCTGATGGTGTTGTGATGTCGGTTAGATTGATTGTGTATGCCATACCAATCCATAAGTCGAGGTTGTTGAATGATTTAGAATTTTTTTTGCCGTTGTATTCGTATTCGATTGTTATGTCGTTTACGGTTTGTACACCATAGTTGAATATATCGAATTTTATGTTGTTTAGTGTATTGATTGGTAGTTTTTTGTCCACTCTGACGTTTGCGATGCAGATGTCGTTTTGCGTTTCTGCGCTATAGTCGCCGCCAGCAACTACAGCTTGAACGCCGAGTTTTCCTTGATACCCGTAGCCCCCAACGTTAGTAAAAAATTGCCATCTATCGCCTTCGGTGCTATCGTAGTATATGTCCATACCCATACCTTGTGAGTTGAGTTGGAATTCGCCACTTTCCATGCCGAGCATAGCTCCGTCCGACATACCGATGTATCCGATATATACGCCAGGCAACGAATCTGTCAATTCGAATGGGGTATTGAATTTCACATAATTCCATGCGTTAGGAACGACTTCGAATTCCTGCTCGTAGAGGTATGTTTGTAGGTCGGTAGATATGAATATTTTTGTGTCAGTAGCTTCTGCGCCGATATATACGCGTGCACCAACGATGTATTTCGAGTCGCCGAATAGTGCTTTAGGCAATGTGGTTCCACCGCCCATGCGAGCCATTTGTCCAGTAGCGATGTTCACGTCGATGTTGTTGCCACAATATCCTACGAGGTTTAATTTGCTTTTATCGATGTTGATGGTTGGAATAGTGTCAGGTATCGAGTCCCCACCAGGAGTTGGAGGGTTTGTTGGGTCAGGTTCGCAAGAGGCGAAGATAAACATTATGCTTGATAGCACAAGCATTGCAAGATTTTTTAAAAAGTTAGTTTTCATAAAAGGATTTTAATTGTTAAATATTTAGTTTGCAAAGTTACGAAAAAAAAGTGAATTTTGAAAATTGATGCTGGAGAGAAATTTTAACAAAAATTATGAATTGCAAATTGTGATTTTTGAATTAAAATATGTATCTTTGCGAGTTATTATGATTGAAGTGAAGAAACTATAACTATAAATCTTATATCTTATGACACTTGAAGAATTTAGAAAAGACATTGCAGCAGGTATTCCTGATGTGTTGCCTCAACCAAAGGCTTACGAGCCAGAGATTAATCATGCGCCAAAGCGTAAGGATATTTTGACGCCTGAGCAAAAGGAATTGGCTTTGCGTAATGCGTTGCGTTATTTCCCTAAGAAACATCATGCGGTGTTGGCTCCTGAGTTTGCTGAGGAGTTGCGTACATATGGTCGTATTTATATGTATCGTTTCCGTCCTGACTATGAGATGAAGGCGCGTAATATCAATGATTATCCTGCACGCTCGAAACAAGCTGCTGCGATTATGTTGATGATTAATAATAACTTGGACTATGCTGTAGCTCAACACCCACATGAGTTGATTACTTATGGTGGTAATGGTGCTGTGTTCCAAAACTGGGCTCAATATCGTTTGGCGATGAAGTATTTGTGCGAGATGACTGATGAGCAAACTTTGGTTATGTATTCAGGTCACCCAATGGGATTGTTCCCATCGCATAAAGATGCACCTCGCGTGGTGGTGACAAACGGTATGGTGATTCCTAACTACTCGAAACCTGATGATTGGGAACGTTTTAACGCTATGGGCGTGAGCCAATATGGTCAGATGACAGCAGGTTCGTATATGTATATCGGTCCACAAGGCATCGTGCATGGCACAACAATCACTGTGTTGAATGCTGCTCGTAAACAAATCCAAAAAGGTTTGGCTAAAGAGATACCTGGTCAGATATTCATCTCTGCTGGTCTTGGCGGTATGTCGGGAGCTCAACCAAAAGCTGGTGTGATTTCGGGCGTAGTGGCTGTGATTGCAGAGGTTAACCCTAAGGCAGTGAATGTGCGTCACTCGCAAGGTTGGGTGGATGAGGTTTACACTGACTTGGATAAATTGATTCCTCGTATGCTTGAGGCATCTAAGAATAAAGAGGCTGTGTCGTTGGCTTATCAAGGCAACGTGGTTGACTTGTGGGAACGCTTGGCTGCAGATAATATCAAAGTTAATCTTGGTTCTGACCAAACATCATTGCACAACCCATGGGCTGGTGGTTACTATCCAGTAGGTTATTCATACGAAGAGAGCAACCGCATGATGGCAGAAGAGCCTGAGAAATTCAAAGAAGCAGTGCAAGAGTCGTTGCGTCGTCATGCGGCAGCTATCAACAAATTGACTGCTAACGATATGTATTTCTTCGACTATGGTAATGCATTCTTGCTCGAAGCATCACGTGCAGGTGCTGACGTGATGGGCGAAAATGGTCGTTTCCGTTATCCATCATACGTTCAAGACATCATGGGCCCTATGTTCTTCGACTATGGATTCGGTCCATTCCGTTGGGTATGTACAAGCTGCGACCCTAAAGACTTGGCTATCACCGACCGCATTGCAACTGAGGTGCAAGAAGAGATACTCCGCACAGCACCAGAAGAGATTCGTGGTCAGTTGGAAGACAATATCCACTGGATTAAAGAGGCACAAAAGAACAAACTCGTGGTTGGCTCGCAAGCTCGTATTCTCTATGCTGACGCCGAAGGCCGTGCTAAGATTGCAAAAGCATTCAATGATGCAATTGCTTCTGGCGAATTGTCGGCTCCAGTAGTTCTCGGTCGCGACCACCACGACGTGTCGGGTACCGACTCTCCATTCCGAGAAACATCTAACATCTACGACGGCTCATCGTTCACCGCTGATATGGCAGTACATAACTGCATTGGCGACGCATTCCGTGGCGCTACATGGGTGTCAATCCACAATGGCGGTGGAGTAGGTTGGGGCGAAGTAATCAATGGCGGTTTCGGTCTGGTTATCGATGGCTCGGCTGACTCAGAACGTCGTTTGAAATCAATGCTTCTTTGGGACGTAAATAATGGTATAGCCCGTCGTAGCTGGGCTCGCAACGAAGGTGCTATGTTTGCAATTAAACGCGAAATGGAACGCACACCAAACTTGGTTGTTACAATCCCTAATATCGTAGAAGACGACTCAATTATTAAAAATGCTTTGAAATAAATAGACACGAGACACGAGACACGAGATGTGAGATTTATATTTCATGCTTGTTTCTAAAGGTCTATAAGAAAATAAAACGAGCGGAGCGAGTAAATCTTGTTACTCGCTACTCGCTACTAATAGTCTAAAATATGAAAATCCACGAAATTTCTCCTGCTAAAATCACTATTGATGATGTGAAACGCATTGTCAAAGAAGATTATAAATTGAAACTCTCGGATGAGTCTATCCGTCGTATCAACCTTTGTCGCGATTATCTCGACAACAAGATGAAAACACAAAAAGAGCCTATCTATGGTGTAACTACAGGTTTCGGCTCGTTGTGTAATATCAGCGTAGGTGCTGACGAACTCTCTCAACTTCAGAAAAACCTCGTTATGAGTCACTCATGCGGTACAGGCGACGAGGTTGACCAAGAGATTGTTAAACTCATTGTATTCCTCAAAATCCAATCATTGCAATATGGTGTGTCAGGCGTGCAATTGGTTACAGTTCAACGCTTGGTAGATATGTACAATGCAGGTGTATTCCCTGCTGTATATCAACAAGGTTCGCTTGGTGCATCAGGTGACTTGGCTCCATTGGCACACATGTCGTTGCCATTGCTCGGACTTGGCGAGGTTTATTACGAAGGCAAAAAACAACCTGCTGCAGAGGTAAATGCTAAATTCGGTTGGGAACCTATCACTTTGAAATCTAAAGAGGGTTTGGCTCTCTTGAATGGTACTCAATTTATGGCAGCTCACGCAACATGGGCATTGATTAAAGCCGACGAATTGAGCGCTGCCGCAGATATGGTAGGTTGTGTGTCTCTCGACGCATTTGATGGTCGTATCGAGCCATTTACTCACGAAGTACACGCAGTGCGCCCACATAATGGACAATTGACTACAGCAGCTCGTATCCGCGAAATCATGGAGGGTAGCGAACTTATTCGTCGTCCAAAAGTACACGTACAAGACCCATACTCATTCCGCTGTATGCCTCAAGTGCACGGTGCATCGAAAGATGCTATCGCATACGTGCGTTCGGTAGTAGAAACAGAAATCAACTCGGCTACTGACAATCCAACAGTTATCCCAGAAAAAGACATGGTTATCTCGGCAGGTAACTTCCACGGACAACCATTGGCAATCACAATGGACTTTTTGGCTATAGCACTTGCCGAACTTGGCTCAATCTCAGGACAACGTGTGACACAACTCATTGGTGGCAAACGCGGTTTGCCTAACTTCCTTGTGGCTAATCCAGGACTCAACTCTGGTTTCATGATTCCACAATACACAGCAGCGTCTATCGTGAGCCAAAGCAAAGGTTTGTGTATGCCTGCATCGGTTGACTCAATCGAATCAAGCCAAGGACAAGAAGACCACGTATCAATGGGTGCAAATGCAGCAACAAAACTCATCCGCGTGGCATTGAATACAGAGCGCGTATTGGCTATCGAACTCTTCAATGCAGCACAAGCATTAGACTTCCGTCGTCCTGCTAAATCATCGCCTGCAATCGAAGCTCTTGTGGCTGAATATCGCAAAGTGGTGCCATTTATTCAAGACGATGAAGTGATGTATCCACACATCGAAAGCTCAATCCAATTCCTCCGCCGTAATTTCTAATTAAGAATATTTACACAAAAAGCCGTATGTAGCAATTACATACGGCTTTTTTCATTTATGTAGGTAGTAGAATTAGTGTTTGTGATTGTGGTCGTGACCATGACCGTGGTCGTGATGATGTTCATGATTACATTCAACGTGTTCGCCCTCTTTCAACTCTTTTGATTCGTATTTAATATATTTCATAAGAGCAGCTTGAAGTTTTTCTACGTTAGTGCGTTTGTCCTCGAAAACGATAGTTACAGTGCGGTGAGCAACATCGAAATCGAGTTTTTTAACACCACGTTCGTATGCTAATACATTTTCTACTTTGCCTTTGCAATTATCACATTCCATTTCAGGAACATAAAGGCGTACAGTTTGTTTTTCTGCCATTACGTTAATGCACAATGCACAATTCACAATGCAGAATGCTAAAATAAATAATTTTTTCATAGTTGTTTTATTATTTTTGTTATTTATAGTTGCTATAGTCTTTGTAGTTTAGACTGAATAATTTTATAATAGTTTATTCCTTATTTCTCCTTTCTATTCAACGCCCAGCGGAAGCCTGCATACACCTTCCAACCATGTATTGGACCCCAAGCCATTGAAGCATCGAAATTAGGTGAATAAGGTTGACTTGCACCTATGATAGGCGTATCTTGTGTGAAGTTAGTGATATTTTCGCCACCCACATAAATGCTCCATGTGCGGAAGTAGCGAGTTACTTGAGCCATCAACTGTGCATGCCATGGGAAGTCGTATTGACCATTGCCACGGTCGATAGTCCATGATGGACGAAGCGATTCATCACCTTTATAGAAATTGTCAGGCATGCGACCACCACCATTGAATTGGGCTGTAACGTCGAATTGCCAGTGTTTGAGTGGAGTCATATACGACGTAGTAATCAATGCTTTGAAGCGATTAGTAAGCGGTTTCTCGCGCAATTCGCCGTTGATAGTAGTCTTAACATCCGACATACGATAGGCAAGAGTCATAGTCCAACCTTTCAATATCTCCATCGATGCTTCTACTTGGAAATTACCTGCATACGAGCGAGGTTTTTTGTTTGTCTCTGATGTCTCGCTTGTAAGGTTTGAGAATATCACAGCATGTGGGTCAGAGTCCATATCTACAACCATACATTCCAAGAAATGAGTGTAGTAGTAGTCCGCAGTAATTTGCAATTCACGACCTGCGATAGGAATATAGAACGTTGTGCTTGCACCTGCATTCACCGCGCGCTCTTGGTTCAATCTTGAGTTGTGCTCAATAATAATTTGTCTTGACGATGGCAACACTGATGCATGGTCGCTCAATAGGTTAGGTGAGCGGTAGCCCATACCTACCGAACCGCGCAAGTTCCACCACTCCCATGGCGAATAGCGCACGTTGAAACGCGGTGTTACAAAGAATCCATATTGTGAACTATAGTCGCCACGAATACCAGCCAAGAGCGACAATTTCTCATCTATTTTCAACGAATATTCTGCAAACAAACCCGGAGTCCACTCTTGACGTGTCATATTAAGAGTTTTCTTTGCACTTTCCATTGTAGGTATTTTAAACTCCTCTTTATCCGATGTCATCACCTCATAATAATTGTCATAATTAAGGCTCAATCCCGCAGTAATTTTGTGTTTGTCAGTCTCATCGAAATAGGTTTGGAACATTGCATTTAAATAGAAGTTGCCTTGTGCACCATCATAAACGCGATGACCATATACATTTTGTTGATTGTGGTACGACCCGCTTGTGATGATACCAATACTTGTGCCTTTAGCTTCATCAAACACATAGCCCTGTTTCATAAACGCATCAAGACGCCATGTGCGAATGCCAATATGATATGGGTCTGTAATACCATTTTCAGCGATATATTTCTGAGTCTGACCACCATTGCGCTCGTCATACAAGCCACGCACGAGGTACTGACCTGTGTAGTTTCCATCTTTCATATACCAACGATTCAACAAGTTAGCCTGTTGTCCCTTAGGTAAATCCATAAAACCATCGCCATTTGTGTCGTGCTCCATACTCTCATTTTTGTAGTGAGCCAACACACCAGTGCTCCATTTATCGTTGATATCCCAACCGCCAGTAGCATTCAACTCAGCGCGAAGCGATGTGCTCACCATACCATTCAACGCAATAGGGTCTTGAGTTTGAGGTTTTAAGTATTCAACATTGATTTGACCTGTAGTAGCCTCATAACCATTTATTACTGAAGAAGTACCCTTCGACACCTGAATGCTCTCCATCCATGCGCCAGGAATATATTCCATACCAAAATTCTGTGCCAAACCACGTACACCAGGAGTGTTTTCAGTCAACAACTGCACATATGTACCCGACAAACCGAGCAATTTAATAGTTTTTGCACCTGTAGCAGCATCGGCGTATGCCACGTCAACCGAAGCATTTGTCTCGAATGATTCCGACAGGTTACAACATGCCGCCTTACACAACTCAGCACCAGTAATTTTAGTAGTTTGCAATGCGCTCACACGGCTCGCAATCGTACTTGCACCACGTGCAGCCACTGTAACCTCTTGCAACTCTTTTGTATCTTCACTCATCTGAACAACAAGAGGCATCGTAGCCTTAGTAATATCTATGGTGTCAGCTTTGTATGATAAATAACTGAATACCAAATGATGACTATCTACTGTCATTGGAATTGTAAAATTACCATCAATGTCAGTTACCGCACCGATAGTAGTATTTAACCAAAATATCTCAGCTCCAATCACAGGTTCACCTTTATCATCAATCACACTACCCGATAGGCTACCACCAGTCGATTCTTGAGCCAATAATTGAATGCACAATGCACAATGCACGATGCATAATATAATCATTGCTATTTTTTTCATAATATATATATGTGGGGGGGGGAATTTAATTACTATTTGATTTATTATTAAGATCAATTAGACTAATTAGATCAATTAGTCGAATTAGCCAAATTAGTCTAATTAGACTAATTAATCAAAATCTAAATCAAATACGCCGATTTGCGCACAATTATGGCTCGTCCAGTCAGATTTTGGACAATTGGAATGTCATAATCTCGTGCTTCATATTCATAATCATGAATTATGAATTGTGAATTGTGAATTGTTTCAAATATCGCAACAAGAGGCGATACTATATTCACTTTCAGTGGATTAAATTGTGAGAAATAAGGAGCATCAATATGATGTACATCACAATGGTCTGAATTTGCCATCAAATGAGCACATAAATCATCTTGATTCTCTATAATACGAGTGTGATTATGGTGCGAGTGGTGGCAATCATCATCCGAACAATGATGCGAAGCATGCACCTCCTCGCATGATATAGTCTGAAATATATCATGACCACGCTCCTTGCATGCATCGCAACAATAGTGATAGATATTCAATCCACCACTAATGTAGGCAATAAATATTGCTATACAAAGGCTAACTATTTGTAGTGCACACTTTTTCACGTTGCAAAGTTACGAAAAATATTTTGAATTAGCAATAAATTTTATTGTTGTATAATCGTTTTTTTTATGAAACGGTATAAAAATGTCGTGATTTTTATGATATTTTAATAATTTTTATTATCTTTGCATGTTTTTGTGAATATTAATAATGCGATTAAGCCTGTCTTGTTACTCGCTACTCGCTACTAATTCTCTAAATTTATGAAAAAAACATTAGTAGATTTGTTTGAAGAATCGGTACGTTTGTATCCGAACAACACATTTTTACTTGAAAAAACCGATAAAAAGTTTGAGCCGACAACATACGCAGAAGTAAAAAATCAGGTTTATCGTCTTGGAGCAGGCTTGCAAGCTATGGGTGTACAAAAAGGCGATAGTATGGCACTTCTTAGTGAAGGTCGCAATGCGTGGATTATTGGTGAGTTGGCAATGTTTTATGCGGGGGCTATGAATGTGCCTTTGAGTATTAAACTTGAAGAGTCTAATGATTTGCTTTTCCGCCTTGTGCATGGCGATGTGAAATACATTATGGTATCGCGTACGCAGCTTAAGAAAGTCCGTGCAATTAAAGACCAATTGCCGAATGTTAAGCAAATCATTGTTTTTGATGACATCGAAGAGTATCAAGAGCGAGAGATTTCTCTTGGTCGTGTAATGGCTCTTGGTGATGAGTATATGAATACTCACACTCTCGAAGAATTCCTTGCCGTAGGTAAATCTCTTCAAAACGACGATATTGCCACTATTACCTATACATCAGGTACAACAGCAGACCCTAAAGGTGTAGTGCTTACTCATCGCAACTATACTGCCAATGTAGAACAAGCTTGTACTCTTGTGCAAATTGATGAAACATGGCGTACTCTCATCATTCTCCCTCTCGACCATTGCTTTGCACATGTCGTAGGTTTCTATATCATGATGTCTAAAGGTGCATCAGTAGCAACTACTCAAGTTGGTCGTACTCCAATGGAAACTCTCAAAAATATCCCATTGAATATTCGTGAAGTGCGCCCTCATTTCATTCTTTCTGTGCCAGCCCTTGCCAAAACATTCAAAAAGAACATCGAACAAGCCATCCGCGCCAAAGGCAATTTCACTGTTGGTCTCTTTAATTTCGGGCTTCGCCTACGTCAAATCTATTTTGGCGATAGCAATCTTGATGGTAAAGGTATTCGCTCTTTGCTTTATCCACTTGTGGCTCTTTTCGATAAAATTATATTCTTTAAAGTACGCGAAAACTTTGGAGGCGAACTTCGTTTCTTCATTGGTGGCGGAGCATTGCTCGATAAAGACCTACAGAAATTCTATGTCGGTGTAGGTATCCCAATGTTCCAAGGCTACGGACTTTCAGAGGCTACTCCTGTTATTTCATCTAACGGACCAGAACTCTATCGTTTTGGCTCAAGTGGCAAACTCGTAAAACCTATTGAACTCAAAATATGCGATAGCGAAGGCCGTGAACTCCCACTTGGCGAAATGGGCGAAATCGTAGTTAAAGGTGAAAATGTAATGAAAGGCTACTGGAAAAATCCAGAAGCCACAGCCGAAACCGTTCGCGATGGCTATCTCTATACTGGCGACCTTGGCTATATGACCAAAGAAGGACTCCTTTATGTAAAAGGTCGTTTCAAATCACTCCTTATCTCAAGCGATGGTGAAAAATATAGTCCAGAGGGTATCGAAGAGTCTTTGGTTGAGAAATCTAAATACATTGATCAGGTGATGCTTTACAACAACCAATCGCTTTACACAACAGCTTTAATTGTTCCTAATCGCGAAGCATTGAAACGCAAACTCTCGCACCTCAATCTTACTCTTGATACAGAAGAAGGTCGCAAAGCTGCTGTAAAAAAACTCGAAGAAGAACTCGCTAAATATAAGAAAGGTGGCGAATTCGAGGGCATGTTTCCTGAGCGTTGGTTGCCAACTGCTTTTGCTGTATTGGCAGAGCCGTTCACTGAACAAAACCAAATGATCAATAGTACAATGAAAATGGTACGTGGCAAAATCGAAAAAGCATACGCTGCTCGTATTGATTACATGTACACTGCTGAAGGTAAACAACCTCAAAATCAACAAAATATTGATGCATTAAAGTAATATTTTATTGCAAATAATAAAAAATAGGCGAACAATACTTGTTCGCCTATTTTTTATCAATCAATATGTATAATTCGTATTTTATTTTTGGGCAAAAGCTCTTTCTAAGTCTTGTGATATATTGATTATAAAATCACCCATTTTTTCCAATTCATTTACTATATCCATGTAGTAAACGCTTGTTTGATAATTCTTTTTATTTACTTCAATTTCCTCTATTTCAGAGTCACGGAGCAAATTGCGGAGGCTATTGATGCGGTCTTCAGCATTATAAGCATTTGATATTTCAATTAAAGAACCCTTATGGGCAATGTCTAAGTTAGTAATCATCGCATCATAAGCATTATCAACGCATTCTACCATGTTTTCAAGTTTTTTGATAGTCTCTAAATCAAAAGTTTTCTTATGAATATTTCGTCTCGAAAGAATACGGCTGATAGCTTCGCCAGAATCGCCAAGAGACTCCAATTCGCCAATAATTTTGTACATTGCCTTTATTTTTATAGAGGTATCTTCGCTAATGCCACTTGCCGATACTGCATTTAAGAATGCCGCAATTTCATATTCTATTCTATCTGAAATTTCTTCGTATTTGACCAATTTGCCACGAAGTTCTTCAAATTTATCAGGATTATTTTCGTTGATAGCAGATTTAATGTATCCAAGTCCATTCCTTGATATTTGGGCGAAATGAATAATCTCGTTAAAGGCTTGTTCGGTCGCAAGTTCAGGGGTAGTGATTGGACCAGCTGAAATATATTTAAGACGGAATGCTTCGTTCTCTTGATTTTTAGGCATTTTTATAATCCATGTTACACTTTTTTCTATCACTTTTGTAAACCAAATAAGGATACATGTGTTTATAGTATTGAAAAGTGTGTGTAGCATAGATAGGCCATATAAGGCGGCAACACTACTTGCCGTATTAGGTCCAGTTACTGCAAATTCTTCGGCTGCAGGATTAGGCAAACCGAATAGTTCGATAATCAAGCCAACAAGAGATAAAAATGGTTTGAAAAGAATTAAAGCCCAAATTACACCAAATACATTGAATATTGTGTGTGACATAGCAGCACGTTTAGCCTGTGTGTTACCAACAGTAGCTGCTATATTAGCTGTGATTGTAGTACCAATATTTTCACCTAGTACCATAGCGCATGCCATATTGAAAGGTATCCAACCCATGCTAAGCATGATGAGAGTAATTGCCATAGTAGCCGATGATGATTGAAGCACTAGAGTAAGTAATGTACCAAAAATAAGGAAAATCAATACAGAGCCAAAACCATAACTTGACCATGTTTTTACAAATTCTAATACTTGTGGTGTTTCGTTAAGGTCTGGCACTGACTCTTTCATGAACGAAAGCCCGAGGAAGAGAAGACAGAAACCCACAATAAGCTCGCCAATGTTTTGATGTTGATTTTTCTTGGAGTTAGAAAATAAGAAGCCAAAAATCATCAAAGGAATTGCGAGTATAGAGATGTCGGCTTTAAAACCAAGCCATGCAACAAGCCAAGCAGTTACGGTAGTTCCAATATTGGCACCCATTATTACGCCAATTGCTTGTGAAAGCGTGAGTAGTCCTGCGTTTACAAAACTTACTACCATTACAGTCGTAGCTGATGATGACTGAATTATTGACGTGATTGTAAGCCCAGTTAGTACACCTTTAAATGGGTTAGAGGTCATGGCCGATAAAAAACTACGAAGTTTGTCACCTGATGCTTTTTGAAGACCTGAACTCATAAGGTTCATGCCATAAAGGAACATACCTAATGCTCCTAATAGAGTGAAAATTTGTAAAATTCCCATATTTTAGTTTAGAGGTTAAAGTTTAGAGTTTAAATGTGTATGTCTGAGTCGTGTTTTTGTTTTTATATCAATTTATCAAATAAATGTTATAGATAATGAAGCATAAAAACATAAAAGCTCCACCGAGTCTGCCAATCTTGCCTTTGAAGCCAAATAGAAGTGTAAGTATTGCGGCAGCAATCATTACAATATAATCAATATATGTAATTCCGGCAGAAGTGAGGGGCATTACTTGGGAACTTACACCGAGTATAAGTGTTATATTAAATATATTAGAACCTATAATATTGCCAAGAGCCAATTGTGTGTTTTTCTTTAACGCTGCGGCTACCGATGCTGCAAGTTCAGGAAGTGATGTTCCGCAAGCGATGAGGGTTAATGAAATAATAGCATCGCTTACACCAAAAGATTTTGCAACTAATACTGCATTATCAACAAAGAAATCGCAACTAGTGATAAGTACGGCAAGACCACCAAGCACTTTTATAATAGCAAGCCATATAGGCGTTTTTTCTTCTGTCTGTTCTTCTATTGTAGTATTATTTTTCTTGTCGCGATGGAAAGAATACCACATAAACCCCACAAACATAATTAGAAGCATCACTCCATCTAATCGGCCTATACAAGCAGGAGTGCCATTAAAGAAATTAAATGCAAAAATCATTAAAAGTATTGAAACACCGATACATAAAGGTATTTCAAATTTCATGTTGTCTTTATTGATTGCGATGGGGAAAAATAGGGCAGTAACGCCAAGTATGCCCAATACGTTGAAAATATTTGAGCCTACAACATTACCAATGGCAACGTCGGCATTACCTTTTAAGGCTCCAATAAAACTGACTACAAGTTCTGGCATAGATGTACCAACACCTACGATTGCAGCTCCAATTACAAAGTCAGATACCTTATATTTACGAGCAATAGATACAGCTCCAGCTACGAGAAAATCAGCACCAAATACGATGCCTACTAACGAAATAATGAGGATAATATATTCCATTTTATTATTTAGTTTAAATTTGTATGTACGAAAAAAATCATCTCTGAAATAAGACAGAAATGTATAATTAGCATGTAGATACAAGCAACTAAATAATAAGTTTACCAAAACTGATCAATCGGCGAACAGATTTGATACGTGAGGAATAAAAAATTTGGGAATTGTTTTGGAAAGAATTTATGATGCCAGTATTCAGAATTTTACCAGCTTTGATAAATGTGAAATTATGCTTGTGAGCATTATTTACCCTTTGAAGTGGAGTATTTGAATAAATTATATTTGTCGGAGATACTTGTCGCGAGTTGTGTAATGCAGAGTCAAAAATCGAGAAATCGGTGTAATCAGAGATAAATTCAACACTCAAGTCACAAACAAGATTCTCGCAATTTGCGGAATTCGACTTGTCTGTTCCTCCAATAAAAGCAAATACAATTGTAATGAAAATTAAATATTTAAGTAAAATTTTCATGTTAATCCAAGTAGCCTATTTTTGTGTTGTATAGAAAAGTTTAGACTCTTACTATTACTTATGCAAAGATAGTGCTTTTTTTTGAATATTTGCTTTTTATAATGATTAAAAAAATAAAAAAGTTACTTAGTTAAAATGACTTATCGATAACTAAGTAACTTTTTTGATATATCTAATTCTTAACTCTCAATTCCTTTCCCACCAACCTCTGCGAGGATGAAATATGATGCTTTCATCATCTTTACGCTTTTCTTTACTGAGGAATGGTATTTGATAACCGATGCCAAATTCAACAAATTCAGCAATTTGCATGTGTGTTTTGCAAGTAGCTTGGAGGTAGATATTGTCCCATACACGGCATTTGACACCAAAACGGAAATAGTGGAATGCCTCTTCAGTGCCAGGTCCTTTTGATTTGTAGAATAAGGGACGTTTCACAAGTCCATGGTCTCTAACGTAGTCATGATAATAATTGCGTGATGGGTTGTAAAGATATACACCCCAATCGAAAATAGTGGTGAGCATGCCAAATTTGAATTCATTGTTAATAGCAACGCCTACACGCAATTTGTCACTGAATGTGTAGTTTATATCTTCGTGTTTACTATATAAGTTGCGTCTTGTGTTTTTGCTAATAGCATCATTAAAGAATACATCAAAACCTCCTCCTACGCTATACCAATTGCAAACATTATACACTGCGCCCGTATGGAATGATGCTACTGCAAATTTATGTTTTTCTATATCTGCTGCTTGAGCACTAGCGGCTGCTGTAATATTCAAACTCCATTTGTATGGGAGATTAGGAAATTTAATAGGAGTCCGTTCGTCTTCTTTATCAGGGTTTACAGTTGCAATAAATCCAACGCCTCCATAAAATATGTTTGCTCCTACGTTAGGCATACACACGCGACCATTACTCATGTGGATAAAACCAAACTCTCCGTTGATGGCAAAATTGCGTGTGATAGGGAAGTTAAGATTAAGACCAGCGTTGAGGTAAGCATTTAGATAACAGCCGAATATGGCGTTAGTTGTTGCTTCATAATAGTGGTCGGTGTTTTGGTCCTCTTGGGTGTACCAATGTTCGTTCACAACTGCCAATCCCGGAGCCAACTTCACTTTCATTTCAAAGTGTTGTGTGCGAATGCAATTTAGCAATATATACGGATATAAAGCCACTGCATGGCCAAATCTTTCTGAACCAAAGTTAAGATATGTCATACCCAATCCGACAGTGGGATTTAAAAGGTATTGTTGCCAAGGACGTTGTTGCGATGATGGAAACTCTATGCCAAACATCAATCCTGTTGGTGCGCTTGGCATATCGGCTCTCATGTTATCGTGTACATCAATGTAGAAACCCATTATTCCTTGGGCTTTAATTGCAAATCTGTCGTTGCCTGATTGTGTGAAATTCTTGTTTGTCGATTTATTTTCTGCAAAGGTAAGCGCAGTAAATAGTGTGATTAATAATAATAGAGAGAAACGTTTCATTTTATGTTTTTGATTATCAGTAGTAAATGTTGTGTAGATAATTGTATTTTGTTTGTTAAAAAATCCCTTTCAAATGAGCGCGCAAAGCTACAAAATTTTTTTGTATAATTTGTTTTTTTGCGAAATATTATTTTTTTCATTGGTTAAAAACGATAACCAATTGATATACGTAATAGTTTTGAGAACGGATTTGGTTTAGTCATTCTAAGTGTTTCACCTATAAATGTCATTCTTGGGAAAGTGAATGTAGTCATATTTCCTACTTCGAATGCTCCGAACAAATGGTTATTACCAATCGATATGCCTAAAGCGCAAATGTCCAAGGCTAAGCCCAAGTTATCGTTCAAATTTGTTTGTAAATCATCGCCTTTATTATAAAATAGGTGTATGCCTAGACCAATAGCAGAATAGATATTTACCATTTTGTCGTGGAAGTAGGTAAAACGAATTGTTGGTATGAGTGATATATTCGATGAAAACAATGGTTCATTGTAACAACTTATGTTGCAACCACAACGATATTGCCAATTGTGCATATAATCGAAGGTACACCCAGCGCCCAGCCAACTATTGATTCGGTATTGATATTCAGCAAATAAGTGTCCAGAATGCATTATGCCATGATTGTTTATATGGTCTTGGTGTATCATTTCGCCATCTTCCAAGTGTGCAGCTTCATAGTGGCAATCACCAATACCTATTCGAACTTCATGTCGGTTTACTTTGCGGTTTTCCGTAGTTTCAGCATAACAAAATAATGTGAAACTACTTATTATGAATAGAGCTAATATCTTTTTCATAATTTATTTCTCCTTAATTAATGTTTTGTTAATGTAAAGATTAATCATTAAAACCAGGAGCCACCTTCTATATATTCATTTTCTTCTTCACAACTTTGTTCTGTTTCTATTTTAGTTTCTTCCCACTTCGTATTGGTAATATTCACTTCATCATAGTCCTCAAAATCTTCCTTTATTTCTTGAACCATTAAGCTGACTTCTT
>JAFTSS010000050.1 GCA_017467185.1 Paludibacteraceae bacterium
CTACTAGCGTCACTTCTATTGGAAATTCTGCATTTACTGGTTGCAAAGCACTAACATCTATCTCAATCCCTAATAGCGTTACTTCTATTGGAAGTTCTGCATTTTCTGAATGTTCATCACTTACTTCTATCACGATCCCTAATAGCGTCACTTCTATTGGATATAGGGCATTTCGTTATTGCTCATCTCTAACATCTATCACAATCCCTAATAGCGTTACTTCTATTGGATATGAGACATTTTATAGTTGCTTATCTCTTACTTCTATCTCAATACCTAATAGTGTAATTGATATTGATAGTTATGCATTTTATGATTGCTCATCCTTATCATCTATCACAATCCCTAATAGCGTTACTTCTATTGGACATGAGGCATTTTCTGGTTGCACATCTCTAACATCTATCACAATCCCTAATAGTGTTACTTATATTGGACATGAGGCATTTTCTGGTTGCTCATCCTTATCATCTATCACTTGGAATGCCACAAAATGTGCTGATTTTTTAGACAATGATAAACAGTTTCCTACAACTATAACATCCTTTACCTTTGGTGATAATGTAGAACATATACCAAGTTACTTATGTAGCAATATGGAAAATTTAACATCAATAACTGTGAATGCAACCACTCCTCCGACTTTAGGAAAAAATGCTTTTCATAATAATCTTAAATATATTTATATACCAGATAATACTATTTCTGCCTATAAAGAAGCTTGGGGAACTGAATATATTTACATCAATAATGAAACTTCTGTAAATGTCCATGTAGAAATACCAGGTACACTCGCCGATGAAATTGTAGAATTAGGCAAACGCCCTATTCATATTTTAAATCTTACTGTAACTGGAACACTTAATGATGATGATTTCAAATGCATCTACGAAACTATGACTTCATTACTCACTGTTAATTTGTATGACATTACAAATACAACTGGCATCAACTTTAATGGCAAATCACAATTACAAAAAGTTATTCTTCCTCAATGCCTTACTAAAATTGACGAACGAACATTTGCAAACTGTTCTACTCTAACCTCTATCACTATTCCAAGTCAAGTAAATTCTATTGGAGCAAATGCATTTATTGGATGTTCTAAATTAGACACAATCACATGCCTCGGACTCACCCCGCCTGAAGCAGATAATTTAGGATTAAATCCAGAAAAATGTGTATTAATTGTTTCTTCTGCAGCATATAAAGACTACCTTAAACATGCTTATTGGGGTCAATTCTTAAATATTAAAACCATTGACATTAATTACAAAAACCTTAGCGTTATAGCAAATAATAATGAATGGGGAACTATAATGGGCGCAGGAGCATATATTGAAAATGAAAAAGCAATACTCACCGCAACCGCTAACGATGGTTACAAATTTAAAGAATGGAGCGATGGTAATACAGATAATCCACGAATTATTGTGGTCACAGAAGATATTGAATTAACAGCTATTTTTGAAGAAGTTAATACCCCTGTAGAAAATACTTTTGATAATCAAATTGGTATCTACTCAATCGATGGTACTCTCCATATCGAAGGACTCGAAAGCGACTACCAAATATACACTACAACAGGACAGTTTATCTATTCAGGCAAACAAACTACCCTAACCCTCCCTCGTGGAATTTACCTCATAGTAATCAACGGAAAAACACATAAAGTAGCATTATAACATTTTCCAAACAAAAAGCCAACCTACCCCACCCAAGGTAAGTTGGCTTTTTTTCCAATAGTTACTCAATATTAATATCTACAAAACGTCTCACTCGCCACACGCAAATCAATACGTATGGCTCAATTTTTGAATTATAACTAAAAAATTTTGTCGTTCAAATTTTATTCATTATCTTTGCAACACATTAAACAAAACTCCATGAAACTTATTGAACTCAATTTAAATCGTATTTTTGAATTGTGCAAAATGTACAATGTCAAGACTTTATCTGTCTTTGGATCTATTCTCACAAATAGATTCAACGACTCAAGCGACATTGATATGATTGTAGAATTTAATAACGAAAATATTGATGATTATGTTTCTAACTACTTCAACTTCAAGGATGCTCTATCTACCTTATTTAAACGTGAGATAGATTTACTTGAAGCGAAAGGTATTAAAAATAAATTTTTACTTCAAAACATAAATCGCACAAAACAAGTTATTTATGGATGAATATATTTTAACATATCTGCAAGATGTACTTGATGCAATAAATGAACTCGAAAGTTATTTTATCGACTACCCTATGCAATTTGAAAATTTCGAAAACGATTTTCTTAGACGAAGTGCAACAGAGAGGAAAGTAGAAATCATGGGTGAAGCTATAAATAGAATACTCAAAATTGATCCTACATTTAAACTACCTAATGCAAAAGAAATAATCAACACAAGGAATAGAGTTATACATGGTTACGATAGTGTAACACCTGAGTTCCTCTGGGGGTTAATCATTAAGCACATCCCTATTTTAAAACATGATATAGAGCAAATATTATCAAAATATTAAATAACACACCATAACTATAAAATTCGCCGAAAATCAAAGCATTAAAAAAACTTTGATTTTCGGCGAATTATTTTAATGAAAATATTTGCTCATAATAAATAAAATCTGTAACTTTGCAACGTGTTTTATTTAGGGGTGAACTATGTCTTAATATAGACCCCAAATTAGTGTTGAGTAAATAGTTGACTTAAAGTCTCTCTGTACAGACGCAATATATCTACGTCTCTACTCGCTACTAATAATCTATTAATTAACTTAATTTTATAAACTTTATTCTAAAACATTATGAAACCAACTCACATTGAACACCTTGGTATCGCAGTTAACAAACTCGAAGACGTAATCCCTTATTACGAACAACTCCTTGGTACAAAATGCTACAACATCGAAGAAGTAGTAGATCAAAAAGTACGTACAGCATTCTTCAAATGCGGTCAAACTAAAATTGAACTTCTTGAACCAACTTCTGAAGAAAGCACTATCGCTAAATGGTTGGAGAAAAACCCTAAAGGCGGTGTACACCACGTAGCATTCTGCGTTGAAGGCTTGCAAGTAGTTCTTGACGAATGCGCTGCTGCTGGTATTCAACTTATCGACAAAGCTCCTCGTAAAGGCGCTGAAGGCTTGAATATCGCATTCCTTCACCCAAAATCAACTCACGGCGTTCTTACTGAGTTGTGTGAAGACCCAAATAAATAATTTTTTAAGACAACAAGACAAAAGACACGAGATACGAGACTCAAGCATAATTAAAAATTTAGTCTCAAATCGTATCTTAAAGTCGAAAATAAAAAAACAAAAACGAGCGAATGCGAGTTTAGTCTAAAATCTCGCATCTCGCTACTATAAATCTTTAATATGGAAAATAGAGAAAAAGTAAAACAGTTGATGGATTTGCGTGCCCAAGCTCGTCTTGGTGGTGGTCAAAAACGTATTGACTCACAACACAGCAAAGGAAAATATACAGCTCGTGAACGTATCGAAATGCTTCTTGACGAAGGCTCATTCGAAGAATTGGATATGTTCCTCACTCACCGTTGTGTAAACTTCGGTCTCGAAAAAGAAAAATATCTTGGCGACGGTGTTGTTATCGGTCACGGTACAATCGAAGGTCGTTCAGTATATGTATTTGCACAAGACTTTACTATTTTCGGTGGTTCTTTGTCTGAAACTATGGCATTGAAAATCTGTAAAGTTATGGACCTCGCTATGAAAATGGGTGCTCCTGTTATCGGTATCAACGACTCAGGTGGTGCTCGTATTCAAGAAGGTGTTACAGCATTGGCTGGTTACGCTGAAATCTTCGAACGTAACATCTTGGCTTCTGGTGTAATTCCTCAAATCTCTGCTATCTTCGGCCCTTGTGCAGGTGGTGCTGTATATTCTCCAGCATTGACTGACTTCATCCTTATGACTGAAGAAAATAGCTACATGTTCGTAACTGGTCCTAAAGTAGTAAAAACTGTTACAGGTGAATCTATCTCTACAGAAGACCTCGGTGGCGCTGGTATGCACTCTACTAAATCAGGTGTTGCTCACTTCCGCGCTGAAAGCGAACAAGATGGTATCGCTAAAATCCGTGAATTGATTTCTTATATTCCACAAAACAACCTCGAAGAGGCTCCTGTTGTTGAATGTACTGACCCTATCCACCGTCTTGAAGACGAACTCAACGAAATCATCCCTGACAACCCTAACATGCCTTACGACATGAAACGCGTTATCAATGGTATCGTCGATGATGGTCACTTCTTTGAAGTACACGCTGACTACGCTAAAAACATCATCGTTGGTTTCGCTCGTTTCAATGGTATCTCTACTGGTATCATCGCTAACCAACCAGCATTTATGGCAGGTGTATTGGACTGCGACTCTTCTCGTAAAGCAGCTCGTTTCATCCGCTTCTGCGACGCCTTCAACATTCCTTTGTTGACTTTGGTTGACGTTCCAGGCTTCCTTCCTGGCTCAGGTCAAGAATATGCTGGTATCATCACTCACGGTGCTAAACTTATGTTCGCTTATGGTGAAGCTACTGTACCTAAAGTAACTGTAACTCTCCGTAAATCATACGGTGGTGCTCACTGCGTTATGTCATCTAAACAACTTCGTGGCGACTTCAACTATGCATGGCCAACTGCCGAAATCGCAGTTATGGGTGCTGCTGGTGCTATCGAAGTATTGGAAGGTCGCGCAATTAGCAAAATCGAAAACCCAGAAGAAAAAGCTAAATTCATCGCTGACAAAACAGCTGAATATAACGACAAATTCGCTAACCCTTACACAGCTGCTTCTTATGGTTACATCGATGACGTTATCGAACCACGTAACACTCGTTTCCGCGTAATCCGTGCGTTCCAAGCATTGCAAACCAAAAAGCAAGTGAACCCACTCAAAAAACACTCAAATATTCCATTGTAGTAAACTAAGATGCGAGATATAAGACACGAGAAACAAGACAATATATAGCATATAAAGTCTTGCTACTCGTTACTCGCTACTAAAAGTCTAAATTATGACATTATTAGCAATAAATTGGAACAACATTATACTTGTTACATTAGTTGGCTTCGGTGTAGTATTCTGTATCCTCGTTCTTTTGATTGCCGTTATTACCCTCTTCGGTCGAGTAATGGCCCCAAAAGCTAAAGTTACAAAAACTACTACTACTGGCTCTGGCAATGCAACAGTTAAAGTTGAAAAAACAGAGACAGGACATATTCCTGCTCTTGATAGTGCTGCTATCGCAACTGCTCTTCACATGTACTTCGACGATGTACACGATGAAGAATCGCTTGTGGTTACTATCAAAACTGTGGAGCGTCGTTACTCTCCATGGAACTCAAAAATTTATGGTTTAAATAACAATTTTACTCGTTAAAAAACTAAAAAAAGCGAGCCAAATAATTGTGCATTGTGAATTATGCATTATGCATTGAAAAAGCTCGCTACTAAAAATCTAAAAAACTAACGAGGCGAATGCCGAGTACTAAAAATCTCACTACTCGCTACTCGTTACTAAAAATCTAACGTATGAAAAAATTCAAATTTTCAATAGACAATAACCCATTCGAAGTTGCTGTAACAGAACTCGAAAACGGTCAAATCGATGTTGAAGTGAATGGTAGTAACTACATTGTAACTATCGATCGCGAAGGTACTAAGGCTGCAAATGCACCTGCTAAAGCCGCTCCAGTTGCTGCTCCTAAAGCTGCTGCTCCTAAAGCTGCTCCTGCTGTTGCTCCTGTTGCTGCTCCTGCTGCATCTACTGGTGCTGCTAAAACAGTTAAATCAGCTCTCCCAGGTAGCGTAACTAAACTCGTTATGGAAGTTGGTCAAGCTGTTAAGAAAGGCGACACTGTAATGATGATCGAAGCCATGAAAATGGAAAACGAAATCAAAGCAGAATGCGACGGTACTATCGCTAAATTCTATGTAGCTCCTGGTCAAAGCGTAATGGCTGACGACAAATTGTTCGACATCGCTACTTCTGGCACACCAGTTGCTGCTCCTGCTCCTGTAGCTGCTCCAGCTCCAAAACCAGCTCCAGCTCCTAAAGCTGAACCTGCTGCTGCTCCTGCTGCTGGCGGCCCTGCTAAAGCATTGAAATCTCCACTCCCAGGTAGCATCACTAAAATCCTCGTTACTCCAGGTCAAGCCGTTAAAAAAGGTGAAACTTTGTTGATGATGGAAGCTATGAAGATGGAAAACGAAATCAAAGCTGAAAAAGATGGCGTAGTAGCTGAAATCAAAGTTACTGTAGGTCAAAACGTAATGAACGACGAAGTCCTCTTGACTATAGCTTAATTTTAGTAGAAAGTAAAAAGTAGAGAGTCGTAAGACAACTCTACTATTTACAACTAAAACAAATTTTATTAATAACAATCTAAGTAATTAGTCACACGTGATAAGACTTATCCCATTACAACTTGTAGATATTCAAAGTCTTTCTACTTACGACTTATTACTTACTACTAATTGAAAAAATGAAACAATCAATAAAAATTTTCTTTCTTTCAGTGATGACCCTTTTTGCGGTTAACTTCGCAACTATGGCTCAAGACACTGTTGCAACTGAAGAAGTTGAAGCAACAGAAGTTGTAGCTGCAGTTGAAGAAGTTATTGAGGCAGAAGTGGTTGAAACTGAAGCTGAATATGTAGAAGAGAATATTGACCTTGGAGAAACTTTCGTTAATTTCTTCGAAAGCATGGGTTTGACTCAAATGGTTGAAGATCCTCGCTATCTTATCATGATTGTGATTGCATGTCTTTTATTCTATCTTGCAATCGTAAAACAATTTGAACCTCTTTTGCTTCTCCCTATCGCATTTGGTATGCTGCTCACTAACTTACCAGGCGCAGGTCTATTCCACGAAGAATTATTTGCTGGTGGTCACGTACATTGGGCTGATATGGCTAATGGTGCTGGCTTGCTTGACTTCCTATATCTTGGAGTTAAACTTGGTATCTATCCATGTTTGATTTTCATCGGTGTAGGTTCTATGACTGACTTCGGTCCGCTACTTGCTAACCCTAAGAGCTTGCTTCTCGGTGCTGCCGCTCAAATTGGTATCTTCTTGGCTTTCTTCGGTGCTCGCCTCCTCGGTTTCGACGCTGCCGAAGCAGCTTCTATCGGTATCATCGGTGGTGCTGATGGCCCTACTGCTATCTTCCTTACATCTCAACTTGCTCCTCACCTCCTCGGCCCTATCGCCGTTGCAGCTTACTCATACATGGCTCTCGTTCCTGTAATTCAACCACCTATCATGCGTATGTTGACTACAAAAGAAGAACGCCAAATCGAGATGAAACAAGTTCGTTCAGTATCTAAAAAAGAGAAAATCGTGTTCCCTATTATGGTGACTATCATTATCTCTTTGCTCCTCCCAGATGCTGCAACTCTTATCGGATGCTTGATGCTCGGTAACTTGATGAAAGAGTGTGGTGTTGTCGATCGTTTGACTAAAACTGTTCAAAACGAATTGATGAACATCTGCACAATCTTCCTTGGTATCACTGTAGGTGCTACTGCAACAGCTGGCACATTCCTCTCTTGGGGCACTCTCGGCATCTTGGCTATGGGTATCTGTGCATTTGCATTCGGTTCTGCAGGTGGTGTATTGCTTGCTAAATTCATGAACCTCTTCTTGAAAAACAAAATCAACCCTCTCATCGGTTCAGCAGGTGTATCTGCAGTGCCTATGGCAGCTCGCGTTTCTCAAAAAGTTGGTCAAGAAGAAAACCCAACAAACTATTTGTTGATGCACGCTATGGGTCCAAACGTAGCAGGTGTTATCGGTTCTGCAGTTGCAGCTGGTATCCTTCTCAGCATGCTTGGATAATAGTTTAACTATAAAAAAGTTGCTCTATATGTTTAGGGCAACTTTTTATACTGCCCTATTGTGTAATGGTAGCACAGCAGATTCTGGTTCTGTATGTCTGGGTTCGAGTCCTAGTGGGGCAACATTCAATGCACAATGCATAATGCACAATTCATAATTTATAATTATTCGCCTATCGGCTCATGACTTTTGGCTCATAATTAAATTCCGATATAAATATAATTAAATTTATGAATTTCAATATACCTAAACATTAAACCTAAATTGTCAGACTTGTCAGATATTACTGATTTGTCTGACATTTATTTTCAACTCTAAAAACAATAAAACCATTATTTGTTATCTGTTATCTGTAATCTGTAATCTATTATATGCAACCATTAGCAGAACGACTACGTCCACGTACGTTAGATGATTATATAGGTCAATCACATTTGGTTGGTCAAGGTGCCATTCTCCGTCAAATGATTGAGAGTGGCAATGTGTCGTCGTTCATATTGTGGGGACCTCCAGGTGTAGGTAAAACATCGTTAGCACGTATAATAGCCAATGTATTAGAACGTCCGTTTTTTACTTTGAGTGCTGTTACTTCAGGTGTAAAAGATGTGCGCGAAGTGATTGAAAAAGCTAAACAATCTACATTCTTCTCGCAAGCTAATCCTATTTTGTTTATTGATGAAATTCATCGTTTTAGCAAATCGCAACAAGACTCTTTATTAGGGGCTGTAGAGAATGGAACAGTTACATTGATTGGTGCAACAACCGAAAATCCATCGTTTGAGGTAATCACACCTCTACTCTCTCGTTGCCAAGTTTATGTGTTGAAATCATTGGAAGTTGCCGATTTAGAAAAACTGACACAACGAGCATTTACCACTGACATTGAATTGAGCAAACGTGAGGTTGATTTGCAAGAGACTGAGGCTATGTTTAGATATTCGGGAGGAGATGCACGCAAATTGCTCAATATAATAGAGATATTGCATAATGCACAACCAGAAGGGCGACTTATGATAAATAACGATGTCGTAACTGCACGCCTACAACAAAATCCTTTGGCTTACGACAAAAACGGAGAGTTGCATTACGACATAATTTCGGCATTTATTAAAAGTATTCGTGGTTCTGACCCTGATGCTGCTATATATTGGTTGGCTCGTATGATTGCCGCTGGTGAAGACCCTAAGTTTATTGCACGCCGTTTAGTTATTTCAGCATCAGAAGATATTGGTCTTGCTAATCCTAATGCCCTGCTTTTAGCAAATGCTTGTTTTGACACTATACATAAAATAGGTTGGCCCGAAGGTAGAATACCGCTTGCCGAAACTACAATATATTTAGCTACATCGCCAAAAAGCAACTCGGCATATATGGCTATAAATAATGCTTTAGAGTTGGTTGAAGAGACTGGAAATTTGCCCGTGCCACTACATTTGAGAAATGCTCCAACAAAATTGATGAAAGAGTTGAATTATGGTAAGGAATATCAATATGCACATGATTTTCCAAATCATTTTGTTGCACAACAATATATGCCTGATGCCTTACAAGGCAAGAAATTATGGGAGGCACAACCCAACCCAGCTGAAAATAAAATGGATGAATTGATGAAAAAACTTTGGCAAAATGGGAAAAACTAAATTACGTGACACAATAACAATTGTTTCGATTTTTGGACTTGCAATCGCTTATATTTTAGTGATTGCAATAAATAATGTAATATACGAAGATAGAATATCTCTTCGTTTTATGCTTTATTGCTCGGCATACGGAGCGCCATTCATCATCATGGCTGGTATGTTCAACCAATACTTGGTTCGTTGGTGCAACAAACAAAAATGGATGCTACAACATGGACACATAACATCAGTTTTTCAATTGTTTTTTGCTATTTTTGTAGCTGTATTCTTCACAATATTTGCTTTTTTCATGTTTGATCCAAATGAACATGAGCATTTTACTGACACATTTAAAGAGACCTATTTTCAGATATCAATAATTGCTGACACTATGGTTAACTGCTTTATATTGATGTTAGCAAAATTTATTGATCAAGCTGAGGTTGTACAACGTCAAGAACAACACATTAAAGAGATAGAATCAGAAATACTACGCACTAAATATCAACAACTTAGAGCACAAGTCAATCCTCACTTTCTATTTAATTCTCTAAACATTTTAATATCACTTATCAACTCAAATCCTAATAAAGCGACAGAATTTACAAAACAATTGGCTTCTATTTATCGTTATTTATTATCAAACGACAAACAAGATGTGGTTTTATTCTCTGAAGAACTTAAATTTGCTCAACAATATGCTAAAATATTAAACATTCGCTATGGCGAAGGCATAAAAATCAACATTCCACCTATAACAGATGTTGCAGTTACATCAATGAGAATCATACCTACAGCATTGCAAATATTGATAGAAAATGCTGTTAAACATAATATTATATCAACAACTAACCCACTAACAATCAATATTGTTATAGATAACAATAAAGTAATAGTTACAAACAACGTTGCGCCTCGCCCAATACCAGCCGACTCTACAGGCTTAGGACTTAAGGGGTTACACGAAAAATATAAAATTATAGCAAATAAAGATATAGAAATCAAACAAACTGATACAACATTCAGTGTGATTATACCATTATTAACTCGACAAGAAATTGGATAATTTATGAGATATTTAATTATAGAGGACGAACCTCTTGCTCAAGAAGAGTTAGTGAGAATGTTAAAAGCACTTGACCCTAATTTTATGCTCTTAGCATCTATTGATTCTGTAAAACAATCAATTGAATGGTTCAATACAAACGAACAACCTGATATTGTCTTTATGGACATTCACCTATCGGACAATATTTGTTTCGAAATTTTCAATAAAGTTGAAATAACTGCACCTGTGATATTCACCACTGCATACGACCAATATGCAATAGAAGCATTCAAAACTAATGGTATTGCTTATTTATTAAAACCAATAGAAGAAGATGAATTGATTGCTGCGTTAAAAAAATTCCGCACACTAACAAATACTAATATTGAATTATCAAACATTCACACACAGATACAACAACTTTCAACTCTCAACTCTCTTGTACAGACGCAATATATTGCGTCTCTACCATCAAACCTTAACTCATATAAAGAACGTGTATTAGCCAAAGTGGGCGACAACTACCAACACGTAGCTATGCAAGATGTTGCTTATTTCTATAGCGAAGACCACTATACTTTTGTTGCAACTAAAGATAAACAACGTTACATCATAAATTATACACTTGACACACTTGTCGAACAAATAAATCCACAACAATTTTTCCGAATTTCACGCCAATTCATAGTAAACATCAATGCAATAAACAATATTTCAAAACATTTTAATGGTCGCTTAAAAATAACAGTAACCCCTTCATTCTCAGAAGATATTTATGTTTCACGCAACAGAGTTCAAACTTTTCTTGCTTGGCTAGATGGTGAAACCATTGCAGTTCAGTAGGCAAAAACTACCATTCGTCAGAATTCACTTTCATGAATCTATAAATAATAGTAAATTTGCAGTGTAAAAGAAAGCACTGCTGTGAAGCATCGCAAATAAATAAACAATTTAGGTTTTAGGTAATAATCAAAATCCTGCAACAATATGTTGCGGGATTTTTTTTATCAAAATATAAATCATATATAAAAATATTTTTGTACCTTTGCCAAATAAAAGTTGAGAGTTGAAAGTTGAGAGTTAAAAGTTACTATGTAGCATTAAACTTAAAAACTCTAAACTATAATCTCTAAACTCTAAACTCTAAACTATGATTACATTTCCAAATGCAAAAATAAATATAGGGCTAAACATTACAGAAAAACGCAGTGATGGTTACCACAATTTAGAAACTATATTCTACCCTATTGACTTGTGCGATTCTTTAGAATTTGTACAAAACGACGAAACTCAATTTAATTGTACAGGATTAAAAATAGAAGGTGAACCAGAAAATAATTTAATACTTAAGGCATACAAACAACTAAAAGAAGAATTTAATTTACCAAACATTGATATTCATTTACATAAAGCTATCCCAATGGGTGCTGGTTTAGGTGGAGGCTCGGCAGATGCTGCATTTATGCTAAAAATGCTAAATGATGAATTCAAATTAAGTTTATCTTCACAAGAATTGGAACAAAAAGCAGCTAAATTAGGTGCTGATTGTGCATTCTTCATCAAAAACAAACCTACTTTAGCAAAAGGTATAGGTAATATATTTGAACCAACAACCATAAATTTATCAGGTTACCACATTGTTTTAATTAAACCAGAAGTGCATGTTTCGACAGCCGAAGCATACGGAGGATGCAAACCTCAACGTTGGACTACTCCACTTGAAGAGGCTATAAAACGTCCTATCTCAGAATGGAAAAATTGCATATTCAATGATTTTGAAAAAACAGTATTTATAGCTCATCCCGAATTGGCTGAAATAAAAGATATGTTGTACAACGAAGGTGCCGTTTATGCTGCGATGTCAGGCTCTGGTTCTACTATTTATGGGTTATTTGAAAATGCAATAATCAATAATTTCACGACTAAAGTGAAATCGCAAGTTTATTGTCTTGATTTAAAATGATTAAAAGATGACTAATACTTTTGACTTCTATATATATCCACGCGAAGCTGATGCATCAAAACGTCTATCACTACAAAATATCGGTGCTTTTATACTAGACGCGGCTGGTATGGCTGCAAAAGCACGTGGATTTGGAATGGACTATATGCACGAACATGGATTGGCGTGGGTTACAAGTCGTATGGCTATTGAGATGAAAGAATATCCTCGTGAATATGAAACTATCAGCATAGAAACTTGGGTCGAAGATTGTAGTTCAATATTTTCAACTCGTAATTTTTTAATCTTTAATAGCAACAAAGAGGTTATTGGTCAAGCTTCTACCCTATGGTCGATGATTGATTTCAAGACTCGCAAAATGGTAGATTTATTGAAAACTACCAATTTGGCAGATCATGTAATAACTACACAAAATGTGTTATTTACAATGAACAAGCCCAAACGTGTAGATTATAAGGGAGAAGACGAACCTACCTACATTCACAAAGTAGTTGTGAGCGACATTGATATGAATCAACACGTAAATTCAATGAAATATTTGCAATGGGCAATAGATACTCTTTCGCTTGACGAAATAATGAACACTACGATTAAGCGTTTGGATATAAACTATTTGAGAGAGGCTTTATATAATCAAAACATTGCTGTATATAGTACTACAAAAGAAAATCTCAAACGCTTTGAACTACGTAACGAAGAGGGTGTTGCTTGCTGTAAAATAGAATTGACCTTAGTATGACAAACGAAAAACAGAGTGACAAACGAAATGATTTTGGGCGACACTGCGAATTTATAGCTCGCACATACCTTGAACAACAAGGATATTTAATATTAGAAACAAATTGGCGCAGTGGGCATAAGGAGATTGATATAATCGCAAAAGAGGGAGAAATGCTGGTGATTGTAGAAGTTAAAGCTCGCAAGAATGAGAATTTTATGTTTGCCGAAGACGCTGTCAATGAAAAGAAAATTAGAAATTTAATAAGGGCAACACATAATTATATTTTACAGAAAGAAATTGATTGTGATGTGAGATTTGATATTATCACTATTATTTTGGGCAATAATGGTGAATATGAATTAAAGCATATAAAAGATGCTTTTGTTGCTGGAGTAAACGTCTAAAGATTGTATCGCTGCAAATCTTAAAAAATAAATTATAAAATACACTGTTTTTTATTAAAAACCGACGGGACAATGGTATATAACTGTCACCTAAAATCATGAAAAAACTTTTTTACTCTTTCTTTGTGCTCATCGCTATGAGCTTAACTTTTGTTGCTTGCGACCAAAAAGAACCTGAACCTGAACCAGAACCAGAACCAGAAATTCAATCAAATTGCAGTATTTTTAAAGCCCAATATGGCGTAGATAAACAAGGCGTCGTATATATATTCGAAATTTTCTCTAATACTCTTGCTGTTAATGATGATATGACCGCAATCACAGGTTCCGGCGACGATTGCATGATTATGATGTATGCTTCAGCTGCTCAAGAAGATGGTTATCCTACAGCAAAAGAATATAGTGTAATTGCACCTGAAGATTTAACAGAAGAATCTAACGATTGCGTAGTTGGTGGCATGGCTTATCAAGGACAACCAATTGGAACATTCGCTTACGTTATTGAAAACGGACAAGCCGTAGATGGCCTTTTATGTACAGAGGGTTCTATCAAATTTGAAGGAAATGCAACAAAAGGCATCATGACTGCTAAACTTAAATTTGAAAATTCACAAGGAGAAATTGTAGAAAGAGAATACATCTACAATGGAAAAATGAGTTTAGAAGAAATGCCAATGAATGCTCCTGTATCTAAAGTAAGAAGAATTAAATAAAAAATCTCATTCACAAAAAAGTCTCCAAAATGGAGACTTTTTTAATATAATATGCTATTTTTACGATAAAAACACACCTTCTTTTTATGTTCTTTTATACCATTATTTAATCAAAAACGTCAAAATATTGCATTTCAAAAAAACACCACTAAAACCACACAAAACCATATCACTATAAATCAACAACTTAAAACAAATATCAAAAATAATTCAAAAATAATTGCAAAAATATTTGGTGGAATAGAAAAAATGTAGTAACTTTGCATCGCTTTTGAAGGAGAGATGGCAGAGTGGTCGATTGCAGCGGTCTTGAAAACCGCCGTACTGAGAGGTACCGGGGGTTCGAATCCCTCTCTCTCCGCAAGGAAAAATAAATCAAGGATGCAACCTTGATTATTTTTTTATTAGTGCACTTTATAAAAAACTTTATTAAAATGAAAAAAGGAATTCATCCAGAAAGCTATCGTCCCGTAGCATTCAAAGACATGTCAAACGAAGAAGTATTTATCTCTCGCTCAACTGTCGCTACGAAAGAAACCATCGAAATTGATGGGGTAACTTATCCTTTGGTGAAACTTGAAATCTCAAGTTCTTCTCACCCTTTCTACACTGGCAAAACTAAATTGGTTGACACTGCTGGTCGCGTAGATAAGTTCTTGAATCGTTACCAAAACAGAACAAGCCGCAACAAAAAATAATTGCTTGTTTGGACAAAATAGCACAAGCCTTGAAACTCAAAAAGTTTCGAGGCTTTTTTTATTGATATATGGAGTTTTTTTTGTAACTTTGCAATAAATCAATGCACAACACATAGAACACAACATACAACTGCTACATTACTAATAATCAACCTATTACACTTATGCATATAAAACATCATATCCTCATTTTCTTTACAACTCTACTATCTTTCGCCTGTTCGGCGCAAGAAACGATAGATTATACCAATTTTTTCAAATTACGTGACTATCCTAAATCATTACTCTACATGAAATTAGGATATGAAAATACTCAAATAAATAGTTCAATGTTCAATACCGAAATGGTTGGAATTTTCACTCCCGACGATTGGATTGACATTTATGGAGGATTTCATGTTTCTTCTCGCAATCTATATCAATTAGCCGCCCGAGGCGATTTCAAATGGTGGGTAGGCAAAACAAGAAACATTGCTCTCAGAAATCAATATACATATAGTGTATATGCAAAAGACAATCTGCAAAATTTCAACATGTCGTTAATGCTTGTTTACGACCAAGAACATTTATATGCTGCGTTCGGTGGATATGCCCAATTTTTCACTAACCTATTTCTGTCCGAAGGTGCTCAACGTACATATATTTGGGAACCAGGATTAGCATACGATTTTCGAACAAGAATATTCAAAAAATCGCATGTATGGAATTTGGGTCTGCAAGTAACAAATATTCGCCACTTTTTAGTCGAACGTTCTTACTCCCCTAATTTTATAATTAATGGTAATTACAGAATAGGTGGAGAAAACGAAGACCACCTAAACCTAATGCTCGAAGCAGGGTTTCAACCAAGCGGAATATTACACATTGTAGCAAATTATTATTCATTCTTTTTTAATGTAGGTATAACATGCAGAATTTAAAATATATTATTGCGTCAATTATTACTGTAACATTTTTTGTCGCTTGCGACAAATATGACATACAAGGCTTTTTTGTATCACCAAGTAAAGAACGTGTGAACGAACGTTTTGAACAATCAATGGCATACAATGAACAACATCAAAATGATACTCTCATCACTACAAATCAAGAAGAATATTTATTTTACACCGCTGCAGATGTACATGTAAAAACAACCGCAGAACATTTGGCTAAATACATCGACATTGCCAAAAGTGATGAAAAATCGTTATTCACAACCATACTTGGCGACATAACTGACCAGAAAAAAGGATTATTCATTGCTCACGACACTATTGAAAATCACAAAGATAATTCTATAGTTCGAGTTTTAGCTGGTAATCACGACATCTATTTTGACCAATGGTCAGAATATTACGAATTATTTGGTAGCAGTACCTACTATTTCGTAGTAAAAACGCCAACAGCAAGCGATTTATTTATTGCCTTAGATAGCAGTTGTGGCTCTTTAGGAAAAAAACAAATGGATTGGTTGCAACAAATTTTAGAAGAAAAACGTCCACAACATCGCCACTGCATTATTATGACCCACACTCACTTCTTCGATCGCGACATGAGTCAATTCCCAACAGGCAATTTCTCTGTTGAAGAAACAGCTATGCTAACAAACTTATTTACAAAGAATAATGTAAATTTAGTAATAAGTGGTCATGACCATCACAACGAAACTTATAATTTTAATGGCGTCCAATATCTTGTCCTCGACGATATACAAGATTTAGACCCTGAACCTACCTACTTCGTTGTTGATGTAAAAAAAGATACAATAACATTTGAACGTACTCTCCTCAAATGAAACACCCATTAGAAAGATTTGAATATTGTCCACGATGTGGGTCTCATAATTTTGCAATAAATGGAGTGCGCAGTCGCCATTGCTCTAAATGTGGCCTTACATACTATGCAAATGCATCGGCTTCTACAGCTGCTATAATAACAAATTCAAAAGGTGAAATTCTACTAACAACACGTGCTTTTGAGCCAGCAAAAGATAAACTCGACCTTCCTGGTGGTTTTGTCGATATGAACGAAACTGCCGAAGAGGCTTTAATAAGAGAACTAAAAGAAGAATTAAACATAGAAGTAACAAATCCAATATACCTTTTTTCGCTACCCAACGAATACACCTTTTCTGACATTACAATACACACGTTAGATATATTCTTTAAGGTAGAAGTGAGTGATGATGCGAAATTCACAGCCGATGACGATGTTGCTTCTGCACAATTTTATGACTTAAAAGACGTTAATATTGAAGACATAGGTCTTAATTCTATAAAAAAAGCAATCCAAAAAATAAAAAATACAACTAATTAAATATAAAATATGAAAAATATAAAAACATCTATTTATCATCTCGCTACTCGCTACTCGCTACTATTCACTAAATATTGCACCTCTATTGTTCAGGAATATGCAACGAGATGGGGATTATCTCTCGCTAAATATTGTCCCCCTGTCTTAGGGGGACGAGCAACGCGGAGGGGGTTATATCTCGCTACTCGCTACTCGCTACTCGCTACTATGTTCATATTGTGCATTAACATAAATGCTCAAGAATCACGTGCCGAATACAACCCAGACTATAACTTCCAACAGGGTCGCAAATTATTCGACCAAAAGCAATACGCCGTTAGTTCACAATATTTTACCTATTACCTCAATCAACAAAATGACAAAGAAGTATGTGAATTATGCCAAGAAGCTGAATACTACATCGCTATAAATGCCTATAAACTAAGAGATAAAAATACAACTGATATTCTTGAGGCTTATCTTGAGAAATATCCATACACTCCTATGCGTAGTTACATCAACTTTTTAATCGGACACTCATATTACGACCGTGCAAAATTTGATGAGGCAATGAAATATTACAACCAAGTAAACGATTTACATTTATCAGAAGAAGATGCTGAAGAATATCTCTTTACTAAAGGCTATACCCTTTTAACTGAGAAAAAATACAAAGAAGCAAGTCGTTGTTTCTACGCCCTTACCGGATTCAACAAAAAATACAAAGATGAAGCCGAATACTACTATGCTTATTGCGAATTTAGTCAACAAAACTATACCGATGCCATCGAAACCTTCATCAATATAGAAGAAAATAGCAAATTCTATGAAGCTGCACAATTTCATGCACTTCAAATCTACGACCGCCTTCAATATCGCACACAAGCAGTCGAATTAGGCAAAAAATTAGTAAAACAATTCCCTCGTAGCAAATACAATAGCGAAGCATATCGCATTCTTGGAGAAAACTCTTATTTCCAACAAAATTGGCACGATGCTGTAGAATTTCTTAAACTATATGCAAAAAATCAAAAACAAGTACAACGTGCCGATATGTATATGCTTGGTATAGCTAACTACATGGTAGCCAATTATCCAGATGCTATAACATATCTTGGAAAAGTTACAACCGAACAAGATTCTCTCGCTCAAAACGCATACATCTTCATCGGTCATGCCAACCTACAACAACACCAAGCCGACAAAGCCCGCATGGCATTCCAAAATGCATCACTCATCAATGCAGATTCTCGTCTAAAAGAAGAATCTCTTTACAACTATGCCCTTGCCACTTACGAAAGCAAGGCTCCATTCGGCGAAACCATAAAAGCATTCGACCGTTTCATCAACGAATACCCAAATTCTACACACCTCAATTCTATCTACGAATTGATGGTCAACGTGTTCCTCACCGATAAAAACTATCTCGGAGCCGTAGAAGCAATTGATAACATCAAAAATCCAACTAAAAAAATGATTCAAGCCAAAGAACAAGCCCTATTCAATCTTGGCATTGAATCATTCAAAAAACGTCGCTACGACAAAGCTATCGAATATTTTACAAAATCAACCGAACTCTATAACGCACAATCATTCTCAGGACAAGCATACCTCTGGTTAGGCGAAACCTATTATGCAAAAGAAAATATGACCGCCGCCCGTGAAAATATAATTAAATTCATTGGTACTAAACAAGGTAAAACAGCGGAACAACTTCAAAAAGCCTACTATCTATTGGGGTACACCTATTTCGATGCCAAAGATTATAACAACGCAACAATCTATTTCGACACATTTACATCAATCGATGGTGCCGACAAATCGCCTGTATATGACGACGTATTAAATCGACTTGGTGACAGCTATTTCAACAAACGCAACTTTGCACAAGCTCGCAAAACATACAACAAAGTATCTACATCATCAAAAGTTGCCGATTACGCTCAATATCAAAGCGCATTCATACTCGGACTACAAAAACAATACAATGCTAAAATCGAATTACTCAACACTCTGATAACCAAATACCCACATAGCGACTACAACGACGATGCCATGTACGAAATAGGTCGCACATACGTACTCCAAGACAAACATACAGAAGCTATCAATGCCTATAAAAAACTACAAAAATCACACCCACAAAGCAAATTAACACGCAAAGCTTCTCTCGAAATCGGTATGCAATATGCCAATATGAACCAAAACGACGAAGCTATCAAAGCATATAAATATGTTGTCGAAAACTATCCATCAAGCGAAGAAACTCGCATAGCACTCGAAGGATTACAATCACTTTATATCGATGCCAACAAAGTTGATGAATATTTAACTTATCGAGAATCAATCGTAGGAACCACAATTTCTACTGTAGCAAAAAGCCATGAAGATTCAATATCTTTCATCGCAGCAGAACGCGTTTATGCTCGTGGCAATTACGAAGAAGCAATACCAACTCTCACAAACTACATCGTAAAATATTGTGATAGTCACACATTTAACTGTATCACAGCACAATACTACCTTGCCGAATCTCTCTACAAAACTGGCGACCTCGACAAGGCTCTCACCCACTACAACAATCTTGCAAACCTCGATGGCAACGAATATGTAGAACCTGCTTTACTTCGAGCATCATCCATCTCTTACGACCAACAAGACTACGAAACTGCAAAACGCTATTTCGACCAACTCCACATCGTCGCAAGCAATAAGAACAACAAAGAAATCGCTCGACTCGGCATTCTCCGTTGCAGTTATTTCACCAACAAATTCCAACCAACAATCACCATTGCAACCGAAATTCTCGAAGACATAGCTTCTAACGACGACAACAAATACGAAGCTCACTACTGCCGTGCTAAAGCATACATCGCTACAGGTCAAGAAACAACCGCAGTCAACGACCTACTCGCCATTTCCAACGACATTTCAATAGAAATGGGTGCTGAAGCAAAATATCTCTATGCTGAACATTTATACAACCAAGGCGAATACAAAAAATCAGAAGATGTAATTATGCAATTCATCAGCGAAGGAACAACACATCAATATTGGTTAGCTCGTTGCTTCGTCCTATTAGCCGACATTTATATCGCACAAGGCGATGACTTCATGGGAAAACAATACCTACTCAGTCTACAAGAAAACTACTCTGCCGATGACGATATAGCCTCATTAATCTCAGTACGCCTCGATGCAATATCAGCTCGCGAAGCAGAAGAAATACTACAATAATTCATAATTCATAATTCATAATTTATAATTCATAAATAAAATATGCGAACATTTTATCATATATTATTATTTTTGGCTATTTCGATTAATATCATTGCCCAAAACAACGACACAACCATCATCGATCGTAACATCAACATCGAGAAAGAATATATTCCCGAAATAAACGAAGCTGAAGCTCAAAAATTCAACATAAAAACACAAGAACCAAACGTTCCAGAGGCACAATTCAACTACTCAACCCACGCCTCTGACGTTCAACCTCAATCCAACTTCTACCCACTCGACCCTCAAGAACAAGCAAAACCAAAACGCAAAAGCCAAAAGAAAGGTTACGCCGAATTAGGTTTTGGCTACCCAATCAATTGGAGTGCCGAGCTATTCTACCCTCTCTACAATAAGAAAAATACCAATTTCGACCTACACCTCAACCATAACGGACTATATACCAAAGAAATAAAACTAATCGAAACCGACTTAGATTTAATTCTTCGCCAAGCCATTGGACGAGAACACCAATTCAATTTTGGTGTAAACTACGACAACGACTTCTATAATTACTATGGTAATGCACCAATACAAGAAGATTCACTACAAACCCTCCACCGCGTAAATCTACTCGTAGGCATGCAATCAACACGCCGCATCAACGGTTGGGGTTATCGAGCAAATCTTCACTACAACGGCATGTTCTTCCACAATATGCCAGCAAACGAACACCGCATTATCTTAGATGGCGAAATCAGCAAAATACTCGGCAAAAAACCTTTAAACATCGGAATATTTGCCGATGTAAATATTCTCAATTCTCAACTCTCAACTCTCAATTTTTGCGATAAGCGAGAGCAATCAAACTTGTTTGAATTGCCGAGCAAAGCAAAAATCATGAGCGAAACGAATAACTCTCAACTCAACACAACTGCAGTTATCGGACTCCTTCCATCATACGACATCGTACTTGACAACCTCCAATTCCACCTCGGAGCAAAAGCCTACTTCTCAATCAACAAAGGTCGCATCTTCAATGCAATGCCCGATGTAACAATTAATTACAACGGAGGTAAAGTATTTTCAATATACGCAGGTATAACAGGCGACTATCAAATACACACACTCTCATCAACACTCAAACACTGCCGTTATTTCGATTACACAGGTGCAGGCTTAGCACTAAACACCTACACCCCTGCCGATTTCTTCGCAGGATTCCGCCTCAAACCATTCCTCGAAGGCCTCATGGTTGATGCTCACATAAACTACAAATTCGTTTACGACGACTATTTCATCCACAACATAATCGACTCCGTATCCAACAACTATAAAAACATATTCACAGCCGATTTTTCCAACACACAAATCCTCTCAACAGGTGCACGCATCAACTACAATCACCAAAACAAATACGTAGCACATGCAGGCGTAAAATATAATTATTACATAGTCGCCGACTCAACAATGACAATGGTAAACCGCCCAACATGGGAAATCGAAGTAGGAACAGAAATGACACCAATCGAAGGACTTGCCATCAATGCCGACTTCTACACAGGATTAGGCTACAAAGCAATGCTCCCAACCGGCATAGTTGACCTACCAAACCATTTCGACCTCAACCTCGGCGCAGCCTATACATTCCACGAACAATGCACCGTATTCGCACAATTCAACAACCTAATCAATTCCAAATACCAATATTTCTACGGATACGAAAACATCGGCTTCAACTGTTTATTTGGCATCAAAGTAACATTCTAAAAATATTCACCCAAAACACCGAAAGGTCTGTCATTCTTCCGCCAAGATAAAAACGTTAGTTTTTAGCAAGGCGTATGTAGAAAAAATATGTTTTTTATGTCATTCTGTCTAAAATACAACATATTCTCATATCTTAATATCTAAAAAAAACAACAAAAACCTTTGGTCAATCAAAATAATTTTTGTAACTTTGCACCCGAATTCGCACAGAGGTCACTAAGAAGTTCTACCAGCGGGTTGCTGGCACCCTCACCTCCCCGTCTAACTAATTAATACACATTAAATTAAATGTACGCAATTGTAGAAGTCCTTGGACAACAATTCAAGGTAGAAGCAGGACGTAGAGTTTACGTTCATCGTATGGAAACTGCAGAACGCGGTTCACAAATCGAACTTGACAAAGTATTGTTAATTGACAACGAAGGCAACATCACTGTAGGTGCTCCAGTTATCGAAGGTGCAAAAGTAGTTGCTGAAGTTCTTTCACACGTTCGTGGCGAGAAAGTTCTCGTATTCCACAAAAAACGTCGTAAAGGCTACCGTAAACTTAACGGTCACCGTCAAAACTTTACAGAGTTAATGATTAAAGAAATTAAAGCGTAAAACCTATTAAAATCAGAAGAAAATGGCACACAAGAAAGGAGTCGGTAGTTCAAAGAACGGTCGTGAATCAGAAAGCAAACGACTTGGCGTAAAAGTATTTGGTGGACAATTCGCTAAAGCTGGCAATATCATCGTTCGCCAACGTGGTACAGTGCACAATCCTGGTGAAAATGTAGGTATCGGTAAAGACCATACTTTGTTCGCCCTCATTGATGGCACAGTTGTTTTCCGTAAAAAACGTAACAACAAATCATACGTTTCTGTAGAGCCTGTTGCTGCTAACTAATTAGCACACTCGCTTTAGAAAACCAAAAAAATAGCCGTTTAACTCTCATGTTAAACGGCTATTTTTTTAATAATTCTAAATATCATTAGAATATTACTCTTCGACTACTTCAAAATCTTCTTTTGAAACACCACAAAGAGGACAAATCCAATCTTCAGGAATTTGTTCAAATGGTGTGCCTGGTGCAATACCATTGTCTGGGTCACCTACTTGTGGGTCATATACCCAATGACATACTGTACATTCATACTTTTTCATAATTTGTTTCTCCTTCATTTTTTTAATAAAACATTATCAATTATTTCTTTTAATTTTTGTTTAGGCAAGGCACCTTGTGCAAGTTGAGGACGTTCACCCATAGGAACAAAGATTAGAGTTGGGACAGAACGTATGCCAAAAAGATTGGCTAATTCTTCTTCTTCATCCACATTTACCTTATAAATATCTACTTTACCCTCATATTCGCTAGATAGCTCCTCGATTATAGGCAAAAGCATACGACAAGGACCACACCAAGGGGCATAAAAGTCAATAATAGCAGGTTTATCACCTAAAAATTTCCAATCACTGATAGGATTTTTCTCATAATCCATTACTCTGCGAAGGAATCCGCCTTTAGTTAAGTTTATTGCTGACATAGTTTTTATGGTTTTAAATTTAACGATTTTGTTTGTCAACAATTATAGTGCAAATATAGTGCAAATATAATAAACTGCCAAAAATAATGCAAGAAAAATGACAATCTGGCAAATTTACTTAATAACTATAATAATTCACAAAAATATATTATTTATTTTGCCATACAAATTTTGTTTAATACCTTTGCATAAAATTTAAGAATACAGATAAATTTCGTAAACAAAATGTACCAATCCCGTATTATGCTCGGTATTGTAACAATGGAATATGTTATTGAAACTATGCTGGGTGTTGAAATTGTAGATGAAAATGATATTGCCGAAGATATGCAACTATTAGCAGAAATGAAAGATTAAGAAAAACGCCATTTGATTTATTGTCAAATGGCGTTTTTTTTGTAATTTTGTGCCTAAATTATAACACTCTTATTATGATTGTATTTAATACTACTTTTTCGATACATGAGTCGGTAACAGACCGATGCTTGAAATATATTCAAACTCAGTATATTCCGAATATGTTGGATGATGGATTCGTCACTCCTTTACTACTAAAAATACATAGCGAATCAACCGATGGATACCATAATTATGCTGTACAATTCTATGCTTCTTCATTAGATTTTATAACAAAATGGAAAATGGAGATGGAGAATGAATATGTGCATGAAGTGCGTTCGCTATTCGGAGAAAAAGCACTAACATTCAGCACTATTATGGAAACGCTATAAATAGGGAATAGGGAATAGGGAACAAGGAATAAGGAATAAGGAATAAGGAATAGGGAATAGGGAACAAGGAATAGGGAAAATTATGAATTTTTGCGATAAGCGAAAGCAGAGCCAAGCTTGCTTGTGCTCTGCTGAGCGAAGCAAAAATCACAACTGAAAGGAGTAATTTTTGCGATAAGCGAAAGCAGAGCCAAGCTTGCTTGTGCTCTGCTGAGCGAAGCAAAAATCACAACTGAAAGGAGTAATTTTTGCGATAAGCGAGAGCAGAAGGAGTTTACTCATTATGCCGAGCGAAGCAAAACCGACGCTCGCAGCAAGAGTAGAAGACAAATTTATTTGTATTATACCTTGCAAGAAGGAGGAAAACAAAGTTAAATCATGACCGAAGGGAGTAATTATGAATTATAAATTATGAATTGTGAATTATGAATTATGAATTAAATATACCAGAGCGAATAATCTTGGGTATTGACCCTGGTACTACTATCATGGGTTATGGGGTGATACGTGTTATGGGCAAAAAGGCAGAACTTATCACACTAGAGTCTGTTGATTTGCATAAATTGAAAGACCATTATTTGACATTGAAAGAGGTATTTAATGCTGTTACTGCGCTGATAGAGAAATATTTGCCTGACGAAATGGCCATTGAAGCTCCGTTTTTTGGTAAAAATGTGCAATCAATGCTTAAATTAGGTCGTGCACAAGGCGTTGCTATCACTGCTGCCCTGCTTCGCGATATACCAATCACCGAATATGCACCATTAAAAATTAAAATGGCTATAACAGGCAATGGTTCAGCGACAAAAGAGCAGGTGGCAAAGATGCTTGAACGTATGTTGCATATACCCCAAGAGATGATGCCTAAACACTTGGATGCTACGGATGGTTTAGCTGCTGCTTATTGCCACTTCTTACAGTCGAATAGACCTGAAACTACTAAAAAATATTCAAACTGGAAAGATTTTATTGCTAAAAATCCAGATAAGATTGGTTAACAAAACGCCTCGCACAGCTTGGCGTTTTTTTTTGTTTTGGCACAATAATTGAATCTATAAGTACAAAGTAATAAGTAAAAAGTAGAAAGAGACATTTTTCGCCATTCGGCTCAAGACCGTTGGTTCGGCATTATTAGTCTTACTACTTACGACTTATTACTTACGACTTAATACTTTTCGTCTTACGACTTACAACTTATTACTTACTACTTATTACATTTCGTCTTACTACTTACGACTTATTACTTACGACTTAATACTTTTCGTCTTACGACTTACGACTTATTACTTACTACTAATAAATATAAATATAAATATGAAAACCTTAATCTTTATTATTATGATTACATTTACGTTGCCTCAATTACCATACGAGTATGAGGCTTTAGAACCTTCGATTAGCGAAGAGACACTTCGTTATCATCACGACAAACACCATTTGGCGTATGTCAACAACCTCAACAAATTGATAAAGGGCACAGAGTTTGAGGACTCGGAATTGGTTGATATTGTGCGCCATAGCAAAGGTGCAATATTCAATAATGCAGCCCAAGTGTGGAATCATACGTTCTATTTTGAACAATTTGGAACATGGACTCCAATAGAGGGTCAGTTAGCTCAACAGATTGTACGTCAATGGGGTACGATTGAAAAATTCAAAGAAGAGTTTGTAGCAGCTGGTATGTCACAATTTGGCTCTGGTTGGGTGTGGCTTGCATGCAATAAAGATGGCGAATTGAGCATTTTGGCTGAATCGAATGCTGGTAATCCTCTGACAAAGGGGTATATACCACTTATGACATTCGATGTATGGGAACATGCCTACTACATTGATTATCGCAATCTAAGAGGCGATTATTTGAATGCTTTATGGAAAATATTAGATTGGCGTGTGATTGAGGAAAGATATATGTTTTTCTTGGATTATTAATTAATCTCTTAACAATCTTCATTCCTGAGGCTGTGTCAAAATAAAATTTTGGCTCAGCCTTTTTTGTTCTCATATATTTCCCAGAAAATTAGCACTTGCACAAACAAAAAAAAATCACTACCTTTGCATAATAAAAAATTAACACCGACAGTTATGTCATTATTCAGCCAAGATACGTCGCAGACGCAGCAAGGCGTATGTAAAAAGTAGGGACGCTCGGCTCGAGAGTCCGCAGTATGTTTTTGTGTCATTCTGTCTAAAAACCTAACACCGCATGGCAACGACAAGCAAAGCGAGTCGTCTTCTGTGCATTCCGTGAGAAAAATAAATATCAGTGAGAAAATAAAGTCATTCTGTCTAAAAACCTAACACCGCATAGCAACAACAAGCAAAGCGAGTCGTCTTCTGTGTGTTCCGTGCATTCCGTGAGAAAAATAAATATCAGTGAGAAAATAAAATCATTCTGTCTAAAAAAACAAAAAAATCAATATGAAAAAATCTGACATCATTTTCATCCTTTGTGCCGTAGCATTTTTGGCACCATTCTTCATTTTCGACTCTGTATATCAAGCATTTCTTTGGGCTACAGCCAACTATCCATTCGTGATGAGTTTTCTCAAATTCGGTATTCTCTCAACTGCCGGCGAATGTATCGGACTCCGCATCAAAACTGGCTCATACAACGCACCTGGTTTTGGCGTACTCCCTCGCGGTATCACTTGGGGTTTCCTCGGTATGCTCATCTCGGCTGCCATGACTATCTTCTCAACAGGCGTACCTAACGTACTCAACACCATCGGCATAGCTCCAGCCGACGTAACATACGGCGAACTAATCAAACAAAGCATCTTCACATCTGCATCATGGTATCACTTCCTCGCTGCATTTGCAATATCAACATTCATGAACTGCATCTTCGCCCCTGTATTCATGGTGCTCCACAAAGTCAGCGACACTCACATCATGAACAATGGCGGAACACTTCGTGGCTATTTCTCTAAACTCCATTTCCAACAAATCTTCGTCAATCTCGACTGGGCAACAATTTGGGGCTTCCTCTTCAAAAAAACAATCCCACTCTTCTGGATTCCTGCCCACACCATCACATTCATGCTTCCACCTGAATACCGCGTACTCTTCGCCGCTCTACTCGGCGTAATGCTCGGCGTATTTATGTCCCTCGCCACCCGCAAAAAATAATTTTTTCACTTTTAACATAAGTACAAATTTTATTTGCAGGTTTACAATAATAAGTTCTTTTTTGTAGTCTTATGAGGATAAATTCAAATTTAAGTACAAGTTCTAAATACATTTAAATTACAAGGCATGTACTTTAAAAAGAAATTTCTCCTTACAACTAATAAAAATAGTTTCTACAAATTAAGAGCCAATAACTAAATATATGTACTTATGTTAAAATAAAAACAAAGATATGATTCGTTTCAAAAACACATATTTCAGTTACGACGGAAAGCCACTAATCAGTGGCTTTTCTGTCAATATCAGCCGTAACGAAAAAGTCGTTCTCTACGGCCCATCTGGCTCAGGCAAATCAACTCTCGTCCATGCAATACTCGGATTCGTACAACCCGAACAAGGCGAAATCATAATCAACAATCTCCCCCTTTCGCCCGACACTATCAACGAAATCCGTCAACTAACCTCTTGGCTACCACAGGACATATCTCTACCTTACAACACTATTCGCGAGATGATACTCGCACCATTCGAATTCAAAGCCAACCAATCACGCAAGCCATCTGACAAAGAAATACTTGCCGAATTCGACAAACTCGACCTCGAACACGACCTACTCCACAAAGGCATCAGCGAAATATCAGGCGGACAAAAACAACGCATATTACTCATAACCACCGTACTACTTCGCCGCCCAATCCTACTGCTCGACGAACCCACATCAGCCCTCGACGCACAGTCTGTTGACCTCGTAATCAACTACCTCCGCTCACTCACCGACACCACAATCATCGCCATCTCTCACGACCAAAAACTAATCAACTCCCTCGACACTAAAATAAAAATCGGATAAATTATCCTCTAACATAAGTACACACTTTATATTTGCCGTTCACATATTACAATCTCTATTTTATTGTTTCATCGGGACAACTACATTTTCAAGTACAAGCCCTAAATATTTAATTTCAACATAAGTACATATTTTATTTATTCGTTTATAAATTATAATCTGTATTTATAAGTTCATCGGGACAACTACTTTTTTAAGTACAAAAATTATATACTTACAACAAAAGAGAATTTTGTACTTCTGTTAAGAAATAAAATCTGTACTTCTGTTAAAAAATAAAATCTGTACTTCTGTTAAAATAAAATAATCATGGATATTTCATTCACCTCACTACTTTGGGGATTTCTCTTAATCATAATCCCAACATATTTCCTTCATCACTACCGCACAGGTCTGGTGAAAGACACTCTCATAGCTGCCCTACGCATGACCGTCCAACTATTCCTCATAGGTTTCTACCTCAAATATATGTTCGACCTCAACCTTTGGTGGCTCAATGTGTTATGGGTAATTATTATGGCTGGCGTGGCATCACAAACCATCATCAAGCGCACCAACCTCTCACTCCGACAAATGTTCATCCCCATCACCATAGCGCTCCTCTGCTCCGTAGCAATCATCGACCTCTATTTCATGGGACTCATCGTCCGCCAAGACAACTTATTCGAAACTCGCTATTTCATCCCTATCAGTGGTATGATTCTCGGCAATATGCTCTCTGCCAATGTCATTGCTATGAACACCTACTATGGTGCTCTCCGCCGCGAACGCACCAACTATCTCTTTCGCCTCGCCAATGGTGCCACAGCCCACGAAGCTCGCTCACCATTCATGCGCGATGCCCTCATCAAAAGTTTCAACCCCACAATCGCCTCTATGGCAGTGATGGGCCTCATTGCCCTACCTGGCACTATGACCGGACAAATCCTCGGAGGCTCCGACCCCGATGTAGCAATCAAATATCAAATCATGCTCATGATTTCAATCTTCGCCTCATCCCTCATCTCAGTCCTCCTCACCCTCGCCCTCACCCGCCACAAAATATTCAACAAATACGAGATGCCACAAATATAAAAAACAGAAATAAAAGACAGAAGAACATAATTACATAATTTTTTGTTATTATGTTATTATAGTCTTCTAAGCAAAAAAGAGACACAAGCAATTGTGTCTCTTTTTTATTATAAATCACTCTTAACATTGTCCCCCTGTCTTAGGGGGACGAGAGCTTTGCTCGGAGGGGGTTGTTCCCTGCTCCCTATTCCCTGCTCCTTACTTCTTATCCCCTGCTCACTGGCAAACAGGACGGACAGAGTCACCGAGATAGCGATAGTCGCTGCGCCAGCCCACGCTGCCCGAAAGGAAGTTCACGCCCTCGTAGGCGTAGCTCGGATAGTCGGTGCCGAGCGAACTAGACCAGTAGAAGCCGCGCGACCCAGCACCGTTGAGCGTGCCTCCGGGCATGCAACCCGCAGCGGGCAAGAAGATTGAGTTACCATTTGGTCCTGTTACTTTATGTCCTTTTACACCATTTTGTGTAGTCCATGTCCATGTGCAGTTATTACGCAATTCGTCTTGCTCTGCTTTAGTTGGCATACGCCATGCACCACCCCAATTGGCAGTTGCGGCATCGTCTTCTGGGTCTAAGACAGTTTTATTATCTGTAAATCCATCTTTGCCATAATCGCTATTATTGCAATATTTTGTCAATTGATTATAATTTGTACCATATTTATATGTACTCCAAGCGTAATATTCTTTTGGCTCTACCTCACCCCATGCGAAATAATAGCCATAATCTTCTGGTGAATTTGCACCTACATTGCATGTTGCCCATTTCACAGATAAGCCAAGGTCAACATATTCATGTCCATTCTCCATTCCAGATGAAACACCCGGAGTCTCAGGAGTTTCAGGAGTTTCAGGAGTTTCAGGACACTCAACATATACTGTATCATGCACATAAACAGTGTCATGCACAACTTTGATAATAGTACGTGGCAAAAGAAGATGCAACGTATCAATATCTTCCATTTCTCCATAAGTAAGACTATCGATTGATTCGATTGATGTACCATAAATCAATCGACCATTCGACCATACCAACTGATTAGTTTGCGCCATCGCAAACATACTAATTGCCACTAAAGCAATAATCGTAAAAATTCTTTTCATAGTTGTTATTATTTTTTAGTTGTTAATAATATTTATTTTTTTGACATGAAGACATGAGAACATGATTTTTTTTATTGCCCACAAATCTCACAAATCAACACAAATAATTAAATTTGTGAATATTTATGTTATTTGTGGGAAATTATATTTTTAACATAAATTGTCCATTAATTTTTCTCAATTTTTAATTATATGGATAATTGACGATAATTTATGTTTATTTTTTGACATGAAGACATGAGAACATGATTTTTTTCTTTTAAACGCAAATTTTCATAAATGATCCATTAATCTTTTTTATTTACGATTTATTTATGGTAATTAGCGTTAAATGTTATTTTCTTGTTTTCCTGTCTTCCTGTCTAAAAAATTATTTTTTAATCACGCTAAACGCTTCGCCTGAGCAAAACAAAACGTATGTCCCTGCAGGATATGCCGACATATCAACCGCCACTCTGCCTTCATGCGCCTCTACAGCCTGCAACAATCGTCCATCGGCAGTATATAATCTAACCTCGCCTAACTCTGCATTATCAACATACAACACATCAGCAGTCGGATTTGGATAAACGACTATTTGAGACGCAATATATTGCGTCTCTACTGGTGTTTGAGGCACTTCGTCAGAATAGCACACATGCTTCACATTCTCCAACAAATCGCCATAAACCAACGCACCCACATTGTCGTAAACCAACAACGAATCGCCCGAATAGACCAACTTGCCAATTTTTTGCAACGCTGTAATTTTGTCTGTATCCGCCATCGGACGCACAACCAACGACATCTCTGCCCACACTTGCAAACCAATTGCCAGCACAAATAGCATAAATAGTAATCTCTTTTTCATAATTTTATTGTTTTATCTTTTTTAGTTATTAAGTTCATGTTCGCCCCCTTCGGGGACGAGGATATGGGAGAAGTGGGATGTTCTTGTATCCGCAGGTAACCTCCCTATGGTCGGTCACACAGCGGTTAAGCATAATTGGACGTCTTCAACGCCCCAACAACTTACCTGCCCCCTACTCCTTATTCCCTATTCCTTCTTCCCTATTCCCTGCTCACTGGCAGACTGGACGCACTGTAAAGCCATAAGAGCGATCGTAGCCGTCGTTCCAGTCCATGCAGTCCGAATAGAAGTTCACGATGTAGGCGCGGTCCGGAGTGAAGGTGTCGAGCGAACTAGACCAGTAGTAGCCGAACGACCCAGCATAGTCGAGCGTGCCTTCGACCGTGAAACCCGCAGCGGGCAAAAAGATTGAATTACCATTTGGTCCTGTTACTTTATATCCATTCACACCATTTTGTGTAGTCCATGTCCATGTGCAATTTTCTTGCAATTCGTCTTGTTCTGCTTTAGTTGGCATTCTCCATGCACCACCCCAATTGGCAGTTGCTGCATCGTCTTCTGGGTCTAATACGGTTTTATCGCTACCCGTATATTTTGTAAAATTAGACCCATCATAATACTTGTATGTATCCAAATTATAAGTTGTTTTTGGTTTAACCTCACCCCATGCAAAATAATCACCATACTCTTCGGGTGTTGTTGCACCTACATTGCATGTTGCCCATTTTAATCCTGATGGCAAACCAAGGTCTACATATTCATGAACATTATTTTTACCTACTCCATTTTCTTCTATAGAAGATTCACAAGAGGTAAAAAATACTAAACCAATTGCCACTACAGCAATAATTGTTAAAATTCTTTTCATAGTTGTTATTTTTTTTAGTTGTTAATAATGTTTTATTTTCAACGTAGGGACGCAGCATGCTGCGTCCTGTCGATCGCCAGATCGAACAATTGAGACACGATCATCAATTTGCATTTTTGTTTTTTGTACTCGCTTCGCTCGTTAGGACGCAGCACGCTACGTCCCTACATTACTTGATTGTAGATGATGTTTTCTTGTTTTTTCAACCTTACGGTTGATAGGACGCAGCACGCTGCGTCCCTACATTAATGAGAACGTAACACACAGTGTCCATATTAATAGATATGTTGATTTTTATATGATTTATCTATTAAAACAATCGTAATACCAGGTCAATACATTATTTTCAATATAATTCGAAATATTATTCATATCTTTCACATTTCGTATTGCATGATCGTGATAACGAGGTTGCCAAGCAAAATCTCGATCAATTTGATGAACCTGTTTACTTACTGCCGACTTCAATCCACGAACAAAAACCGACAACTTCGGCAAACGTCTC
>JAFTSS010000051.1 GCA_017467185.1 Paludibacteraceae bacterium
GGAACACCGTATTCATCAAGGGTTGTCATTGCTTTTTCAACAACAGGCAAATCGCTGTCGCTTCCCATAACAATTCCGATTTTTTTCATGTGAATATACCTCCAAATTAGTTTGTAAATAAAAATGGACAGTCCTGTTTTCTAAAATCAAACGGACTGCCCAGACGGTCGGCTAATATCGTTTTTGCTCCCCTGCGGTTACCCGCTGATCCGTCAGTCACAAAAACACTCCAATATCCTCAAAATTATACCATTTATTTGTATACATTGTCAATCATTTAACACTAAACTTTTCTCACTATTCCGCCGATTTTTTCAAACATTTAACACGCTTTTATATCAATTTGACCTAAAGCAGGGCAGGGGCTTGATTCTTCTACCTCTAAGGATGCTATGTAGGGTCAATTCACGAATTGACCGCCTTCTTGTCTCCTATATTGATTTATAGGTGGGAGCTGTCACAAAATGAGTTAGAGGTAAGATGAATAACTTGGTGTATTGATTTGTTGTAATGAGAATGATATAATCATTTTTAGCAAATAAGATTTCAGGAGGGATTATGTATGTTGTGCCCTACTATTCAAACAGACAGATTAATAATTCGCAGATATAAAGAATCGGACATTGATATGCAATATGAATTTCTGCAGGATGAAAGATTACATAAATATATTTCTCCGCCTAAATTAAGCAAAGAGGAAGAGCTTGAAGTTATAAAAAAGTGGATTGCAGAATCCGATACAAGCAACTATGAACGCTGGGTAATTGCGTTAAAAAACACAGATAAACCTATTGGCAATATCTCAGTTAACGGAATAGATAAGAAGAATAATTATTGCAATGTCGGATATGTAATCTTGTTTGATTACCAAGGAATGGGATATGCAACAGAGGCATTAAAGGCTGTGTCCGATTATCTGTTGCGAGAAAGAAATTACCATTTGATAGAATGCTCTTGCAATGAATTAAATGTTGCTTCTTCAAGAGTTATGATTAAAGCCGGTTTCACAAAAGACGGATATATAAAAAATAGACGGAAGAATCCCGACGGCAGTTATTCGGCTGTTGAATATTACAGTAAAAGCTAACGCGATTTTGAATAGAGGTTAAAAAATGAATCAGACGAAGAATTATATACAATGGATTCGCGAAAAAGTAGGTCAGGAAAAAATCATGTTAGTTCACGCAGGTGGTTGCATATTCAACGAACAAGGTGAGGTGCTGTTGCAACGGCGTGGTGATTGCAATATGTGGGGATTTCCCGGTGGTGCTCTTGAATTGGGAGAGACACCTCAAATGGCTGCCATTAGAGAAGTAAAAGAGGAAACAGGTTTAGATGTTGAAATTGGTAAACTGATTGGTGTGTACACTGATTGTGATGCAATGTGCCCTAATGGGGACAGATATCAAAGTGTCTGTATTGCTTACGAGCTTTTTGTTGTCGGTGGAAATTTGGTTTGCGACAAAAACGAAACTTTGGAACTTAAATATTTCTCATTAGACGATATGCCTGAATTGTTTTGTAAGCAACATGAAGAACTTTTA
>JAFTSS010000052.1 GCA_017467185.1 Paludibacteraceae bacterium
GCTTGTTCACAAATTGCGTCGCAGTGGTGAGTTCCGTTACGGATTCCGTATGTTCCCTAAAAACTCTGACCTCCCACACCGCATGAACTTCTGCTACGTTCGTTGGTTGCAAGTATCGCATATCTAATTAATAGTAGGAACGTTCGGCCCGAGCGTCCGTTGTACATAAAAAACTTCGTTTTGCTAATGCAGAACGAAGTTTTTTTATACATTTGCATCGTGGACTCACGCTGGGGAGTATGTCTTTTCTATGGGTGGGTTCGCAATTAAGCAACGAAAATGGGCTGCACTTAGGTATAATTGAAAATAAATTTTCATTATGCTCTTTGTTTGCTCCATTTTTGCAGACATATTAATAGACGTTTATGCAGCGTTTTGTTCTGACGGATTGAAACTTCGCAACTTTCATATTGATGTCATGAACCTAACAACGATAGATGTCCTATGGGATGTAAGTACCCTTGATGTGCCTTGTTTAGTTTGGCACACTTTTGGCGCATATAATGTAGTCTTCATTATAACTTATATCGGCGTGGGCTTCGCGTTGTCTGTTCTTGAATGTTGGGCAATGCGAAGGCCTCAGATCGTGGAACGACAACAGTCGAGTTCCACGTTTTTTTTGTGCCGTTTTGTGAAGTTTTCTGGAACGCTTCGCTAATCTGGATATTCCGGAAAGTCCGGGGTGGGGGATAGAGGTTATAGGTTACAGGTGGGATAGTGACTATGGGAATAATAGATGCTATAGAAATTATAGTAGTTATAGGAATGATAGAGGTTATGGAAAGGGTGTGAAAAATTCGGCGTATAGGTCAAATTTTATATAAATGAAATAACCTATGCGAATTAAAATATTTATAATTTTACAATAAAATTAAGGAGAATTCAAGATAGAACGACGTTGAAAACGTCGAATTATGCGTAACTGCTGGTGATTTTTGCGAGAAGCGAAGCGATATCGCAAAAATTACCTGCAGAAGAAGAAAACTCCCTACACTCTACGATGTTGAAGACGTCGAACTAAAAAGACAAGCCCCCTCTCATAAGATTATCTTATCTACCCTTTGTTTATTAATAGTTTGAATAATTACTTTATTTTTTATCGGACACCAATAATTATTACCATTATTTATCGTTAATCTGAGATATTTATCTATTTTTTTATCGGACACCAATAAAAATAAATAGAGATATATCACTCCTATGGAGTTTATTTTTATCGGACAGTAATAATATAGTTATATTGCCATGCAGAAATACATTGTTAATTGAATATTTGGTAAAAACATACTCTATATAAATAAAATTTTGTAACTTTACACACTCATTATATTATTTTACTAAAAACGAGTATTATGAAAATTTTTACTTCTTTTTTACGTCAATTATTAGTTGTATTTTCCTTACTTTTTGTGTTTTCTTTTTCTGTTTTTGGAGACACAGTAGAAATGACTTTATTTACATCAACTGCAGCTAATATGGATGAAGTTATTTCTTACTCAACAGATAAAGGAGGAGGAACGACTGAACCTACTATTATTGATAATGAAATTAGATTGTATCAAAAATCATCAGACTCGGAATCTTATGGGGGTACTATAACTATTACAGCTAAAGAAAAGTATCAGATCAATAGCGTCACAATTGGCTCTTCTATGGCAACAAGTGTTGCGTATTCAGTGGGTGAAAGTACAGAAAAGTCAACTAATAAATCTATTTCTGCAGATGAAAATATTACTATTGATGATGTAAATGATTGTTCTATTACTTTTTATTGTATGAGTAATTCAAAAACAATGCGTTTGTATGTCAATTATTTGAGTGTAACATATTCTTTAGATTCATCGGAGCAAGAATATACTGTAACTTTTGATGTTGGTAATGGTGTTTGTGCAACGGAAAGTTTAAATGGAACAAAAATATCTTTGCCGATAGCAGTTCCAAGTGGAGATTGTCAAACAGCTGGTTGGGAATTTGCGGGTTGGAGTGAAACGAATATAGTAGCAAACACAGAGAATGTTGTTCTTGTTGATAATCCTTATTTCCCGACTGAAGATAAAACTCTTTATGCTGTTTATCGACAAATTGTTTCTTCTTTTGAGCAAACCTATACTTTTACTTCTACATCAACAAAAACAGTATCATCCTCTCCATCATTGCCAGAAGGTGCTTCTGTATCTTTTAATAATACCTATTCTAATAATAAAGATCAGATGACTAAAGGAAATACTCAAACTTGGACAATAACTGGTTTAGATATTCCATTAGTGGCAGTTTCTGCTAGTATGAAAACCAATAAGTCGGATGGTAATGGTTCTGTTAAAATAAAAGTAGGTGATTACGAGGTGTATAAATTGGATCCATATAAGAGATTGTATGAAAATTCAAATCAATATAGTGATAAATATTTTGAATTAACATCAATTGATAAAGTGGGAACTATTGTTGTAACAATTAATGCTACAGTTAATTCTTTATACTGTCAGTCGTTGACAATCACAGTTGCTGATACTGAATTTTTATATAGTTCAAATCCTAATTGTGTAGAGATAGAAGAATATATAGTTACGTTTGGGAATCTTGCAATAGAAACAGAAAATGGAAAAATTGCAAATATTCCAGAACTTCCAGAATCATGTAATAGCGCATATTTGACAAAAGTGGGTTGGAGCTCTATATCTACCCTTGGCATTACTATTGATGAACCAGAATTGGTAGATGAAAATACTTTTTTTACAGAAGATACCCAACTTTATCCTGTATATTCAAATGGAGTTAAAAATAATGATTGGGGTATTGTTACTGATGTATCAGAACTTGCTACAAACGACGAAATAATTATTGTGTATGAAAACAAAGCTTTGGGTGCACAAAATGATAAGTATAGATCAGCTGTTGATTTAGGTGTATCGGGAAAAGATATAATAAATATAGGAGATGCGACTATCATATCTTTAGTAAAACATGACGGTGGTAACTTTTCTTTTCAAATACCATCAGAAGATAATGTTTATTTGGTGGCTCCTGATACCGATAAGAACTATTTAGAAACAAATGCAAATATTGATAATTATGCAAAATGGACGATAAGTATATCCGATAGTGATAGTGTGGCTACTATCACTAATGTGGAAAATACTAATCGGTATTTGCAATATAATCCAAGTAGTCCAAGATTTACGACTTATAAAGAATCATCTAATCAAAAAAATGTTTTTATCTATAAGAGAAAAGTAAGTGCTGATGTGTTGAAATATTATATTTGTGGTGATATAACAATAGAGTCGGGTGAAATTTATAGTGTGGCAGAAGATTTATCACTTAATACTCTTACTATAAAATCAAATCTTGATAAAGCGGGCGAGATAGTATTAGACGAGGATGTTGTGTTATCAGTTGGTAATGTGGTTGTTGAAAAGACTATTGATGCTTCTCGTTGGTTTTTCTTCTCTCTTCCGTTTGATTGCACGATAGCTGGTAATATTGAAGCTGTTGATGTAGCCATAGGAAATACGTTAGACTATTTGACTAATTATTCGATTTTTTATTATGACCAAGAAGTAGCTGCGAATAATAAAGGTGCTACAGGAAGTAAAGCATGGGTGAGAATCACAGATGCAAATACAACTCTTAAGGCAAATAGAGGTTATATTATAGGGTATTTAGTTGAAGAAGGTGAGGCAAGAATAAAATTCAAATCTGGTGAAGCTAAAGAAATTACCACACCCGAAAATGTAGAACAACTTGATTTGGGTGAATATACATGGTACACTGAAGGAGAGGTGGCAACGGCTAATGGTTGGAATTTGATAGGTTTACCTTATTATCAAAAAATGAGTGGTGTGTTGACTCCTAACTTTGTCTCTATACCAAATCCTGATGGTAAAACATATACACAAATCGAGTATTCTAATGTCAATATATCACCTTTTACAAGTTTCTTTGTGCAAGTGGCAAAAGACCAAATTCCAGCATTTACCATCGCTGCTGGCGGACAAAATTCTGCTCCTATGATTAACCAACGTTTGAACCAAAAGTATCACCAAAGAGCAATAGTTACTTTGATTAGTGCAGACGGCGGAGAAGATAGAACTACTATTATAAATAATCCAAATGCAACAACTGATTATGAATTTGGTCAAGATCTTGTGAAGTGGATTGGTTACGCTAATATACCACAAATTTATACTATTCAAGGCGAAGATATACTCGCTTTCAATTCGCTTGCTATTGATGATTCAACAGTAATTCCTCTCGGCGTTTATGTCCATAGGGATGGGGAATATACCTTTATGCTTGATGAAAAATCGGTTGGAAATGTACAAGATTGGATGCTTTATGATAATGAAACAGGGGTAACTACTTGTTTGGCTGATAATTCTTATAGCATTTACCTCGAAAAAGGTACACATGAAGGCCGTTTTGAACTACGTATGCAGCAACGTGTTACTACTAATTATGATAGCGCAACATACGATATAGTTGCTTGGTCTGGAGATAGAACTTTTAATATTTGCAATCTGCCTGTAAATGCAGAGGTTTATATTTATGATGCAGTGGGACGTATAATTGACATTATAAGACCAAATTCTACATCTTTTAGTTATGATTTTTCTGCGCATGGTGTTTATAATATAGTTGTGCGTACAGCAGATAATCATATTGTGTTGAAATCTATTTTTTAATAATGCCTAAATTGTGAGTGTATAATGAAAGTTTATGTTAAATTAATCGTAGTTGTTATATTTGCGACAATGACAGCGACATTGTCGGCAAAGCAGACATATCAGAATATAAAATTTAGGAAATTGACAAATGTCTATTCTGCAAATCAAATTTATGCTCCGACACTTGATAGAGGATGTAGGTATGATGTTGTGACGACAGATTTAAATTATTCAAATTATAATACAACGAATAGGCAATCGTTGTATGGTCCGAATACACGTTATTATCATAGTTATGGAGTACGAAAGATAGACAACATGAGTGTAACTTATACTTTGCCTTGTAGAGTTGAACGAAATGTAGTTTATAATGTAGTCAATCGAACTCCTTTTGAGGATGTGGTTGTAATATCGCATCAAAAGCGTGTGTTGGAAGATAATTTGCCCAATGACCCATCAGTTCCACTTGGTGATGGTATTATTCCTCTATTGTTTTTTGCAATCGCAATGATGATTTATAGATATAAAAAAATATTAGTGTCCTATAAAAAATAGATAAATATCTTAGATTAACAATAAATAATGGTAATTTGAGATTATTTAGCTTTAAGGGACTTGCTTTTTATTTTATTATATTTAACCCCCTCCGCCTTTGGCTCGTCCCCCTAAGAAAGGGGGACAATATCGGGATATTCAATTTACGTGCACTATATATAGGCTTGTTGGCTTTTATATTCCTCCCCTGTTTTAGGGGAGGTCCACGAAGTGGGGTGGGGTTTTATTTTAGCGGACAATAATAATTAAAAAAAGCTGACCGATTGGTCAGCTTTTTTATTCTTTTCTTTTTAATTTCCTCCAACTGTTAGCTTATCGACTAATACGCTTGGCATTCCGCATGTTACAGCACAGCTTTGTCCCTCTTTGCCACAGGTCCACGTGCCATTGTCAATCTTAGGATTATTGCCTACCATTGAAATTGCAGCAAGAGCTTCTGGGCCATTGCCTATTACATTGATGTCTTTAATTGGTGTTGTAAGTTTGCCATTTTCAATTAGCCATCCCGATTTTACGTAGAAAGTGAAATCTCCAGCACCAATTTGTACCTGTCCGTTTGAGAATACATCTACATATACGCCATGTTTTACGTTAGCAATCATCTCTTCTTCGCTATGAGGTCCTGCTTCCATGTAAGTGGCACGCATACGAGGCATCGGAGTGTAGCGGAATGATTCGCGACGGCCATTTCCTGTGGGTGCAACTCCATAGTGTCTTGCTGAAATACGGTCGTGGAGGTAGGAGTTGAGGCGACCTTCGGCAACAATATATGTCTTTTGACCTTCGATGCCTTCATCGTCGAAGTTGATAGAGCCACGATTGTGAGGTATAGTGCCGTCATCGACTACGTTGATAAGCGGATTACATATCATTTTTCCTAACTTATCACTAAAAATGCTTGTGCCAAGGCGGTTGAAATCTGCTTCAAAGGCATGTCCTATAGCTTCGTGAAGTAATATGCCGGAGCCTCCAGCGTCCATTACCACAGGCATTTCGCCCCCTTTTGGTTTTACTGCATCAAAAAGAATAGCAGTGCGAGATACCACCTCTTGGGCCAATTCTTCGATAAGCTCATCGTTTAAGAATTCGTAACCTATGTGGAATGAGCGAGAACTACCAGCTTGTTCGCGACGACCATTGTTGTCCTCCATTACGCATGTTGCCGATAACATTGCCATAGGTATGCGGTCGGCAAAAATGTTACCTTCGGAGTTAAAGAATAAAATATCACTTGTGCCATCGCCTTGTGTGATAGCTACTTTTTTTACTCGTGGGTCAAGTTCAAATATTCTATTATTTAGTTTTTCAAGCCAAGGTTTACGGTCTAACAGCGTTCTTTCTTCCCAATGATGAAGTATTGGGTAACGATTAGGTGAAGTGAGTTCGTGAATATCTACACTATTATATTTTTCACAATTTGATGCAATGCGATTTGCCGTATGGGCTGCTTTTAATAGGTCTTCAACGGTGGCGGTTTCGGTATAAGCATAGCCAGTTTGGTCGCCAACTACGACACGAACTCCTGCCCCGTATTCAATATGAGTAGATGCGTTGTCAACATTGTTGTCTATAAGGCGTACATTATTGGAGTATGCGTGTTCGAAATATATGTCGGCATACGTTGCTCCTCGTTCCATTGCAACGGTAATAATATGTTGCAAATCATTGAGTGTTACCTTGAAATGGTCTAAAGCCCAAGCTAAAAAAGTTGATTTGTTCATTGTGGTATATTTTATTGCAAAATAACAAAAAAAAACTGAATAATGAGCTATAATATTATTTTTTTTGTTAAATGTTTGGTAAATAATTGCATAATTCTTTCTTTTTTCTTATCTTTGCAGTTCATTCATAATTTATAATATAACGTGTTACGAATAGCTATACAATCAAAGGGACGTATGAATCAAGAGTCGCTTGAATTGCTTGATTCTGTTGGAGTAAAACTTTCGGTGAGAGAATCTAATCCGATGCTCGTGCGTTCTTCAAATTTTCCTGCAGAGGTTTTATTTATCGAAAAAGATCGTATTCCAGAATTTGTTGCATTGGGTATAGTGGATGTTGGTATTTGTGGTGAATATCTTGCTCGTCAAGCTGGTACTTCCGACGATTGTATAATAAAACGTCTTGGATTTAATAAATCGACATTGTCGTTAGCTATACCACGAGATGCAAAATATCGTGGAATAGAGTGGTTTGCAGGCAAAAGTATAGCTACTCCTTATCCAGAATTATTATCTAAATTTTTGAAATCACATGGTGTGAAAGCTACAACTCGTTTGATTCGAGAGCATGTCTATATGGCACCTAAAGTAGGAATAGCAGATGCTATATGTGATAGAGTATATTCTGGAACTGCATTGATGAGTGAAAATCTTAAAGAGGTTGAAACGGTTATGACTTCTGAAGCTATATTGATTGCAACCCCTTCAATATCGCCACTCAATAAAATGATTCTTGATGAATTCTTGCTTCGTATTGATGCAATACAAGCAGCGGTTGGCAAGAAATTTGTACGTATGAATGTGCCTGTAGAAAACTTAGATTCAATTATTTCTATACTCCCATCTGTCCATCGACCATCTTTAAGCCACTATCAAAACGACGAATTTGTTAGTGTTTCTGTTGTGATGGACGAAAAACGCCTTTGGGACATTCTCGAACGACTTAAATCTTTAGGAGCAAAAGAAATTCTAGTTTGTCCTATCGATAAAATGATAATGTGATAATATAAATATCTTAAATAATAACCAGAGTAAGAGCTTCTAAGCTCTAAACTCTAAACTTTTATGATGACAATTGACAATTTTAATTTTGCCGGTAAAAAGGCATTTGTTCGCGTTGACTTCAACGTGCCTGTTGACGAAAATTTCGTTATAACTGATGATACACGTATTCGTGCTGCTATGCCAACTCTTAAAAAAATATTAGCAGATGGCGGTAGCCTTATTATTGCATCTCACATGGGTCGTCCTAAAAAAAATCCAGACCCTAAATATTCTTTGAAACATATTGTAGATCACGTAAGCAAAACACTTGGCGTAGAAGTTAAATTTGTAGAAGATTGCAATGCTGCAGACGAAGCATGTGCAGCTCTCAAACCAGGCGAAGCACTTCTTCTTGAAAACCTTCGTTTCTATGCTGAAGAAGAGGGTAAACCTCGTGGCTTGGCTGAAGATGCTTCTGATGAAGAAAAGGCAGCGGCTAAAAAAGCAGTTAAAGCTTCTCAAAAAGAATTTGCTAAACATCTTGCTTCGTACGCAGATTGTTATGTAAACGATGCTTTCGGTACAGCTCACCGTGCTCATGCATCTACAGCTCTTATTGCTGATTATTTCGATGCTGACCACAAAATGTTTGGTTACCTAATGAATAAAGAAGTAACTGCTGTCGAAAAAGTTATGTCAGAAACAGTACGTCCATTCACAGCAATTATGGGTGGTTCAAAAGTCTCTTCTAAAATCGAAATTATCGAAAATCTTCTTACTAAGGTTGATAATCTAATCTTGGCTGGTGGTATGACATACACCTTTATGAAAGCGCAAGGAGGTAAAATCGGTCAATCAATTTGCGAAGATGATAAACTTGATCTTGCACTTGAACTTATGGCTAAAGCAAAAGCAAATGGTGTAAACCTCGTATTGGCTGAAGATGCTAAAGTTGGTGACGGATTCTCAAATGATTGCAACACTCAATTTGCTGATGTAATGAATATTCCTGAAGGTTGGGAAGGTATGGATATTGGTCCAAAAACAATGGAAAAATTTGCAAACGTAATCCGCAACTCTAAAACAATCCTTTGGAACGGACCAACTGGTGTATTCGAATTCGACAACTTCTCTAATGGCTCTCGTGCTGTGGCTGAAGCTATTGTAGAAGCAACCAAAAATGGCGCATACTCACTCGTAGGAGGTGGCGACTCTGTAGCTTGTGTTAATAAATTTGGTTTAGCAGACCAAGTAAGCTACGTTTCAACTGGTGGTGGTGCACTCCTCGAAGCTATTGAAGGTCGTACACTTCCTGGTATTGCAGCTATCAAAGGATAAATAATAGAATATTTTCTTTTAGAGACGCAAATATTTTGCGTCTCTTTTTTTGTCGTTTGTGAAAAAATGTTTATCTTTGTGCAGAATTTAAAAACATTTAATATTATGGAAGCAAATAAGAAGAAAAAAAGAAATTGGTTATGGGTATTAATATTATTACTCATAGTAGGAGGTTTTATTTTGTTGTTTATTCGTGGTTGTAGTGGCGAAGGAAGAGATGTTGAAGTGGATGATACAGGTGTTACTATAGTTGATGATCAAGATAGTATTGTCGGCGAAGACGTACAGTTAGATGATTCGTTGTCTGTGATTACACCAGTTTGTAAAGATAGTGTGGCGATAGTGGATAGTATTGTTAGAGAAGAAGAACAACAATTAGAAGAACAAAAGGCGGAAGAGGCATTGCGAGAGGAAGAACGAGAAAAACGACGCTTGGAAGAACAACAACGCCAAGAGCAATTACAACGTGAAGCAGAAGAACGTCGTCAGCAAGCGGAGGAAGAAGCTCGCCTTGCTGAAGAGGCTCGTTTGGCTGAAGAAGAGCGCATTCGTCAGCAGCAAGATAGTATAAGAGAGGCTAAATTGCGCCAAGAGGAAGAAGAACGTATAATGAATGAGGGTGTTTTGTCTGGCGAATTTTCTGTGGCATGGAATGTAAAAGTGCATTTTTCTAAAGGAAATTTACAATATCAAGCTTCGACTGATACTTGGCGTTTCGCAGAAAATCAATGGGATTACGAAGGTATGCGTAATGAGAAAATAGATCCAGATTATAATGGATGGATTGACCTTTTTGGATGGGGAACATCTGGGTATAATAAAAAATATCCTTTTATGATTAGTACAGAATATTATGATTATGGTGCTGGCCCTCGTACAATTTCAAATTCACAATATGATTGGGGGGTACATAATGCAATTAGTAATGGTGGTAATCGTGTAAATATTTGGCGCGTTATGACAAATAATGAGTGGCGTTATCTTTTCTGTAAGAGAGAAAATGCAGCTAAGTTATTTACTTTTGCAACTGTTGCTGGGGTAAAAGGTATTATCATTATGCCTGATAATTGGAAAAAACCATCAGGAGTAAAACTTGTTCTTAGTGTTAATCATGGTTTGAAATATGATGCAGATAATCGTTATGTAAACGAAGAATTAAAAGCAGATAATTATGCTTTAAATAATGTTTCGATAAGTGGTTGGCGAATCTTAGAAGAGGCAGGAGCGGTGTTCCTTCCAGCAGCTGGTGGTCGTGATTATGCTAATGTATTTGAAGTACAAAATTGTGGTTTTTATTGGTCTGGAACAGTAAATGGCGAAGCAGAGGCTTATATGATGGGATTTTCATCAAGTGATTTTGTCGTCACTGATTTTGAATCAAGAGTTTGTGGTTTTTCTGTGAGATTAGTTCGTGATGTTAAGACTAAGTAAAATATTTTGAAAGAGTGAGCGGATTTATGTTTACGAATTTTTTAATTCTGTTATTAGCGGTATTGCCTGCTATTGTTTTGATAACTTATATTTATATTGTCGATAAAAAGCAACGAGAACCAATTCCGCAATTATTGAAAGGTTTTCTGCTTGGTATTGTATCTGCCTTTGTTGCTGTTTTCCTAGCTCTTTTTTTAGCTGACTATAATTTATATACTGATACTTTTGCAAATGTTATTGATGCTGGGCGTACGGCACTTTTTGGAGCTGCTTTGCCTGAAGAGGCTGCAAAACTCTTTATGTTATGGCTATTGGTGCGCAAGAATAAATATTTCGATGAACATATTGATGGCATTGTTTATGCCGTCGCTATATCAATGGGTTTTGCTGCATTTGAAAATGTATTATATCTTGTTGATAATTATGAAGAATGGGTCTCTGTAGGTATTATGCGTGCTGTGCTTTCAGTTCCTGGACATTATGCCTTTGCCGTACTTATGGGTTACTATTATTCGAAAATTCACTTTGGAATTAGCAATTCATTTAAAGATAAAGCAATGATACTTTTAGCTCCAGTCATTGTTCACACAATCTTCGATTGGTTGCTATTTTCTATTTCAATTACCCCAGCATTGGCAGGTATATTATTCATTATTTTTATAATTTTTGTAATCCGAATGCATAAATATGCAAATGCACGTATAAAAGAGCATCTTCCTAATTAATTAGAATTTTTTTTCAAAAACATTTTGTAGTTCAAAAAAAATATTCTACCTTTGCATCGTCGAACATAACCACTTGTTCGACGATGTAATTCTTTTAAGTGTAAAGTTTAAAATTGTTTTAAAAACTATGTAAACCTTAATTCTTTTTAGCAGTCATAAAAAATTCTTCTACAAGAATGGTGTATCTATTTTTTTGTGGAACGTATGGTTTATGATTATCCCGTTGCTAAATCAAGGTTTCGTTAAACTTTTACACGGTTTTACCTAACATAATTTTATAAACAATTGGGGCATCTGAGCGTAAGGTGTTCATTAGCTTTGTCGTCTTCGGATGTGACAAGGTCAACTCTCTCGCCCCCTTTTTGCGACTAATCCTTATTGTCCAATAGGACGAATTGTGGACAATTATAACGTGTGTCGGTTGCTGATTATTAACATTTTAACCGTTTAAATTATGAAATGTGTAACTTAGAAAAAAGGAGAATTTATGTGTTTTTTAAAGAAAGGAACATTTGCTCACGATTATTTCGTGGAATCTCGTCTTGACAGAGGTCGCCATCCTTGGCGTCAAGTTTATCTAACTTCACGTTGGGTTGGAGGTGAGAAAATGAAATTTGTTTTGGTTATTTATGACTATGATCTTTCTCTTGAAGCTGGTGTTTTGGATAAATATAATTATCCGCGAGAGCTTGGTTATAGTGATCTCTTTGATGGAGATCCAGATGAAGATCCTAATAGCCGTTGTAGATATTCAACTCAAGAGCTTTTTTATGAAGGGCGTTTCTTTCTGTATTCTGTTTATGAATATGTAGAGGGAATGAGGTTGGATAAATTCATGAAACGTAAAAGACATCCTAAATTAGGAGTTGATTTCATGATTGATTTGTGTCAAGCGATTCATAATGTGACTATTATTACTAATGGTGGCGGTTTTAATGCTCTTTCGCCTGAACATGTTATTGTTAAAGACCTTGGTGGTGGCAAATATAAACCATATTTAATTGGCTATGCCAATGTGTGGGAACCGACAAAGCGAAAGAAAATTTGCGATGTAGAGTTACTTGATCATCGTTTTCGTGCTCCTGAAACTTTTGTCGGTGGGTTTTCTAAATATTCCGATATTTATGCTCTTGGTGTTATGTTCTGCTATATTTTAGGCGGAGATGACGTATTGGGATATTCTCTTGATGATTTGCGTAATATGACTGAACCTCAACGGCGCAAAATGATTAAACAATTCAGATATACCTCTTTCGAGAATGTACGTTTCCCTGAAGAGGAATATTATGAAGTAGTAAAAAAAGCTCTTGAAGAGCGTCCTGAAGACCGATTTGAATCGGCTTTAGATATGATGCACGAGTTGCAACATGCGTCTGACGAATTGCGGGAATTTGATAAGATGTGTGATAAATTGGCAACTTTAGAGCTTAAAAACAAAAAAGCGATCTTTGATAAGGCTGATGATAAAAATCAAAAAGTGGATGATGATTTTGATAAATTACTTGATGATTTTATTAAAACACAACTTGATGTAGTTGATGATTTGGCTCAACAAACTTTAAATGAGGGGTCAGTGGACGATTCTGATGATGATTCAATGCCTTTAAATGATGATTTTGATTGGAATAAACGAGATGATGGTTCTTTATCTGTCAATGTTTCAATTAACAAGCGAAAAGGTAATGGCTTTGCTGATGTAGCTGGTATGAATCCACTTAAGCAACTTCTAAAGCGTAATTTCGTTGACATTATCCGCCATTGTGATAAAGCAAAAAAATATAATATTCAACCTTCTAATGGTATTTTGCTTTATGGCCCTCCTGGATGTGGAAAAACCTATATTGCTGAAAAAATAGCCGAAGAGGCTAATCTCAGTTTTGTGATGGTCAAACCATCTGATTTAGGTTCAACTTATATACACGGAACACAGACAAAAATAGCCGATTTGTTTAAAAAGGCTGAAGAAAAAGCTCCTGCCTTATTGTGTTTCGATGAGTTTGATACCTTAGTGCCATCACGAAAAGAAGAAACATCTCATAATAGTTTGAATGAAGTTAATGAGTTTTTGGTTCAACTCAATAATTGTGCATCACGAGGCATTTATGTGTTGGCTATGACTAACAATATTAACCTTATTGATAATGCAGTTTTGCGAAAGGGTAGGATTGATGAGGTGATATATGTTTCGGAACCTGATGGTGTTGCTCGTAGCGAGATGTTTAAATTAGAATTAGCTAAGTGTGATATGGTTGCCGATAATATTGATTTGCAACGATTGTCAGATATGACACGAGGCTATACTTCGAGTGATATTGCATATATCGTAATGGAGGCTTTGCGTGAGGCTTTTCGGGCTTCAATTGAAATAGATGATTGGGTAAATGTTACGCAAGAGTCTTTGGAAGCAGTTATAAAACGCACATCGCCATCAATTTCAAGTAGTGATTTGAAGCGTTACGAAAATATGCGTGATGAATTTGTTAATAAGAAAAAACAAATCGAGATTCGTCCTCGTATTGGTTTTGCTGTATAATCTTCATAAAAAAAGAGGCTGTGTCAAAATTCAGACACAGCCTCTTTTTTTTTGTTATTTGACTATCGACTATTGACACGACCAAAGGGAGTTTATAATACTATTTTTTTCACTTCACCATTGATAGTTACAAGATAAATACCTCGTGGAAGTTGTAGGGTAGTAGCATTGCCAGAGTAGATTAAGCGACCTGATGCATCGATGATGTGGTAGTTTTCGGTTACACTTTCGATGTGGAGTGTGCCATTTTGAGTGTAGATGTTGGCAGATGAGATTTTCGATGTTTCGAAATCGGTAGGAGTTTCGCTTATAGTTTCGATTTTTAAGAATTTTCCCCAATATTTATGTTGCGAATAGTCATTATATGCTTCATTTGGTACTTTTAAAGTACAATTTTCAGTATCTGCATCTAAAGAACCTGCTACTTCAGGAGGAGTAGAGCCAAGACATGTGATAGATGTTAGAGATGAGCAACTCCAAAATGCACCATCTCCAATAGAAGTAACACTATTAGGGATTGTGATGGCGGTTAGAGATGAGCAATCTGCAAATGTAACATCCCTAATAGTATCAACGCTATTAGGGATTGAGATAGATGTTAGAGATTTGCAATTAGAAAATGCCCATTCTCCAATAAAAGTAACGCTATTGGGGATTGAGATAGATGTTAGAGAAGAGCAATATTGAAATGCAAGATATCCAATAGTATCAACGCTATTGGGGATTGTGATAGAAGTTAGAGAAGAGCAATAAGAAAATGCACCATATGCAATCGAAGTAACGCTATTAGGAATTGTGATGGATGTTAGAGATGAGCAAGAAGCAAATGTACCACTTCCAATAGAAGTAACGCTATTAGGGATTGTGATAGATGTTAGAGATTCGCAATTAGAAAATGCAGAATTACCAATAGAAGTAACGCTATTAGGAATTGTGATGGATGTTAGAGATTTGCAATCAGAAAATGCATAATTACCAATAGAAGTAACGCTATTAGGGATTGTGATAGATGTTAGAGCTCTGCAACCTGAAAATGTTCCTTCTCCAATAGAAGTAACGCTATTAGGGATTGAGATAGATGTTAGAGATGAGCAATCAGAAAATGCATATTCTCCAATAGAAGTAACGCTATTAGGGATTGTGATGGATATTAAAGATGAGCAACCTGCAAAAACAGTTTCTCCAATAGAAATAACGTTATTAGGTATTGTGATGGATATTAGGGATGAACACCATCCAAATGCAGAATTTCCAATAGAAATAATATTATTGCCAATTATGCCAGATATTAGAGATGAACATCCACAAAATGCACTCTCTCCAATAGAAATAACGCTATTAGGAATTGTGATAGTTGTTAAAGATGTGCAACTTTCAAATGCAGAACTTCCAATGGAAATAACGGTATTAGGAATTGTGATAGATGTTAGAGATGAACAATTCTTAAATGCATAATTCCCAATTATTGTAGTTCCTTCTTTAATGTCAATATGTGTATTTGTTTGCATTTTACCCTTATATGTATATAAATAATTGTTATTTATGTATATACATCCATCAGATTGATTATTTAGCCATGGTGTGTAATGAAATGCACTCTCTCCAATAGAAATAACGCTATTAGGTATTGTGATTGATCTTAGAGATGTGCAAGAATTAAATGCAGCATCTCCAATAGAAGTAACGCTATTAGGGATTGTGATAGATGTAAGAGATGTGCAACAAAAAAATGCCTGTTTTCCAATAGAAGTAACGCTATATTCTGTGGCATTGTAGGTTACTTTTTTGGGGATATTGATACTTTTAACACCAGAATAGTTATTGCCCTCCCAATCCCAAATTTGATATGTTACCTCTGCAGTTTTATTTTCGTCATTAAGGTTGTAATAGATGCCGTCGATTTCGACAGAGGCAAACGTGATTGTTGCGGTAAATAACGCAACCAAAAATAATGTAAATTTTTTCATAGTTGTAAATATTTTAAAATTAGACAATAAAAAAAGCGAGAACTTTACTTTCTCGCTATCTATAGGTATTTGGCGTGACCATGCATGTACGAATAAGTGAAGTTCACGCTATTAAATACGTGAATATTTTTCAACTTATTCTTTCACATGCTAAAAATCGCCAAATTTCATAGATAGAAAGAATTAAGCAAAAATGCTATTTGTGCAACCCGAGAACGCTACTCGGTGTCATTTCTGACCGCAAAGGTAGTGATTTGTTTTGAAGTGTGCAAGAGGAGAAGCGAAAATTTTTTAGTTGGTTTGCGTATTTGCGTTTTCGGTAATTTTCCTACCCCCTACCCCCTGCACTTTGTTCCCTACTCCTTATTTTAAAATTATTGGTGTCCGGTAAAAATAAACTCCGTAGGAGTGGTATATCATAGGCAGGGGTGTAAACCCCTGATGAGAAATATTATATATAAAATAAGCGCCGTAGGTGCGACAGAGAGAATAATGTTAAATTGCTAATATATAACAATATATATATTCTATCACCCCTCCGGGGTTTATTAAAAAATGGATACTCTTATCAGGGGTTTACACCCCTGCCTATGTTCTTTCGTCCCTTTGGGACTTGTAATACTACTCAACATAAAAAGCAAGCCCCTCTAACGAAATATACTTACATCTCCTTTGTTTATTAAGGCTTTCAGCTATTACATTATTTTTTACCGGACACCAATATTTTAAAATGCAGAGTTAAATATTTGGATGTATCGTATAAAATCATTAAATTTGCAGAGAATTAAATTTGTTTATATATTTTTATGTCTCAGGAAATACAGTTTTTGTTGTATAATCTTCCAGATGAAGAGGGGAAGGTGCAAGTAGTTATTAAAGACGAAACTATATGGTGCACGCAAAAAGCTATGTCGGTGCTTTTTGGGGTAGGTGTTCCTGCTATTAGTAAACATTTGAAGAATATATTTGAGGAAGGTGAATTGAATGAAGATATGGTTATTTCCATTTTGGAAATAACCACTCAACATGGTGCTATAGAAGGAAAAACCCAACAAAAAGAGACGCGTTTTTATTCTCTCGATGCTATTATTTCTGTTGGTTATCGTGTGAATTCGGTACAGGCTACGCGTTTTCGTCAGTGGGCAACTAAGGTGTTGAATGAATTTATCCGCAAAGGTTTTGTGCTTGATGATGAGCGTTTGAAGCAGGGGAAAGCGGTGTTTGGTAAGGATTATTTTAGAGAGTTGCTTGATAGAGTGCGTTCTATTCGTGCAAGCGAGCGCAGAATATGGCAACAAATTACTGATATTTATGCAGAGTGTTGAATGACGATAATTAAATACTGTTAACAATGAATATTCCCGAAATAGTTAATTGTCAGCGCACGTTTTTTGCCACAGGTGCAACGCGTGATGTGAACTTCCGATTAGAGCAGTTGCGCAAATTGCGTAGTGCATTAGAACGCTATGAACCTCAATTGCTTGATGCTTTGTGGCAGGATTTACATAAGTCTGAACGAGAGGCTTTTCTTACCGAGATGAGTATCGTGTATGGCGAAATAAATTATGCGCTAAAGCATCTGAAAAAATGGGTAAAGCGCAAGCGTGTTGCCCCCGAATTGAAGGTATTGCCATCGCGTAGTTATATTCAATATGAGCCTCTCGGTGTTTCTCTTATTATTGCTCCATGGAATTATCCTGTCAATCTTCTTTTTGCTCCGCTTGTGGGGGCAATTTCGGCGGGTTGTACAGCGGTGTTGAAATCTTCGCCATATACACCAACCGTAGATGCGGTGATGCGTGAGATGGTAGAAGCAACTTTTTCTTCCGAGTATATAGCCTATACACAGGGTGGTCGCGATAAAAACAGAGAGCTACTTGCCGAACGATGGGATATGATTTTCTATACAGGTTCGCCTGCTGTAGGTCGTGTAGTAATGCAAGCTGCTACTAAAAATCTTACACCTTGTGTGCTTGAATTGGGTGGTAAAAGCCCTTGTATTGTAGATAAATCGGCTGATATAGATGTGGCGGCTCGACGTATTGTGTGGGGTAAATGTATCAATGCTGGGCAGACGTGTATTGCCCCCGACTATCTCTTTGTGCATTGCAGTATTAAAGAGCAATTGCTCGACCGTATGCGTTATTATATAACCAAATCTTTTGGTGATAATCCAGAAAAGTCGGACTATTTATGCCGTATTGTGTCAGATAAAGCAATGGTACGATTAACCTCTTATGCCGATGTTCCTCATGATTTATCAACTCGGTATATAGCTCCTACAATACTCGACAATATTTCCCCTGATGATCCAATTATGCAAGAAGAAATCTTTGGACCTATTTTGCCTGTAATGCAATTTGATGATATTTCAGAGGTAGAACAGTATGTTAATTCTCACGAAAAACCACTCGCATTTTATTATTTTGGTCGAGAAAAAGATGGTTGGGATTTAATAAATAGAACTACATCTGGGGGAGCTTGTATCAACGATGTTTTGATGCATATTTCTAATTCTAATCTTCCGTTTGGTGGAGTTGGCAATAGCGGTATAGGTAAATATCATCGCTATGAGTCGTTTCTTGCTTTTTCAAATCGTCGTGCTGTACTTGCAACACCGATATGGTTTGATTTGCCTGTTAAATTCCCTCCTTTTAAGGGTTTAGATTTGTTTAAAGGATTTTTGAAATAAAATAAATTATTACTATGGGAAAATATGTGTTAGAAAATGAATATTTGCGCGTTGAGGCATCTACTTTTGGCGCAGAGTTGCAATCTGTCAAAGATAAAACTACTGATTTTGAGTATCTTTGGCATGGTGATAAAGCATATTGGGCTCGTCGTTCACCTATTTTATTTCCTATTGTCGGAAAGGTTTGGGATGGTCGTATGCTTTATCAAGGAAAAGAGTATCCTTTAAGTCAGCATGGTTTTGCACGTGATTGCGAATTTGAAGCAATAAATGTGCTTGATTTAAATCGAAAGTTTAATTATCGATTCTCGTCATTTAATGCAATGGCTTTTCTTTTTAAATCAAATGAAGATACACGTAAAATCTATCCTTTCGATTTTGAATTATATGTAGTCTATCAACTCGAAGAGCGTTCATTGAAAGTTCATTGGGTAGTTGTGAATAAAACAAATGGTGATATTTATTTCCAAATAGGTGCACATCCTGCGTTTAATTATCGCAATTTTGATCCAGAAGCACCTATTCAAGGTTATATGAAATTTAATCGTATGGGTCGTCTTTCGCTTACTCGTCTTGAGTGTGGCGGATATGCTGCAACTGAACGTGCAGATTTAGTTGTGGACGAGAATGGTATTCCTATCACTAAAGATACTTTTGCTGGTGATGCTCTTGTTTTTGAAAATCAGTTGAATAGAGTAGCTCTTTGTGATAAACAAGGTGAACCATACGTGGAATTATCGTTTGATGCTCCAGTTGTAGGCTTGTGGTCGCCTGCTAAAACAGGTTATGCACCATTTATGTGTATTGAACCATGGTATGGACGTTGTGATGATAGTAATTTTAGTGGTACTTATAACCAAAAACCATATATCAATCATCTTTTGAAAGATGAAATATTTCGGTCTCAGTACGTAATTCATTTTATGAAATAATCTTATTTGAAATAATCTTATTTGAAATAATTTTATTTGAAATAATTTTATTTGAAATAATTTTATTTGAAATAATTTTATTTGAAATAATTTTATTTGAAATAATTTTATTTGAAATAATTTTATTTGAAATAATTTTATTTGA
>JAFTSS010000053.1 GCA_017467185.1 Paludibacteraceae bacterium
CTACATAATTCATAATTCATAATTAATAATTCATAATTCATAATTAATTTATTTAAACAAAATACAAAAATTACTTGGTTATATGAATAATTATCCTTATCTTTGCCGTTAAATAGTTGAGAGTTGAGAGTTGAGAGTTGAGAAAGCTATTCAGCAATAAATATGTTGAATATTTTGTATTGTGTCAACTACAAAACATTCAAACAAATATTTCGTTAATAACTAATCATTAATCACTAATAATTAAAGAATTATGGCAAACTGTATCTGCGAACTTCAACCTACTGCATTGTGGAAAAACTTTCACAAACTCTGTCAAGTTCCTCACCCATCACATCACCTCGAAGCTATAACTAAAGTTATCGTTGACTTCGGTAAAGGTCTTGGTCTTGAAACTATTGTCGATAAAGCTAGCAACATCATCATCCGCAAACCTGCTACTCCAGGTATGGAAAACGTTACTCCTGTGATTCTTCAAGCTCACATGGACATGGTGCCTCAAAAGAATAATGATAAAGTTCATAACTTCGAAACTGACCCTATCGAAACTATCATCGATGGCGATTGGGTTCGCGCTAATGGCACTACTCTCGGAGCTGACAACTGTATCGGTGTTGCTGCAGGTATGGCTATCATCGAAAGCAAAGATATTCAACACGGCCCACTCGAACTCTTCATCACTGCCGACGAAGAAACTGGTATGTATGGTGCATTCGGTCTCGAACCTGGCACTTTACAAGGCAAATTATTGATGAATATGGACTCTGAAAACTTCGGCGAACTCTATGTTGGTTGCGCTGGTGGTATGGATGCCAATATCGAATGGAAATACCAAGGCGTTGCCCTCCCTGTTGGCGACATCGCATTGAAAGTCAACATCACAGGTCTCAAAGGTGGTCACTCTGGTCTCGAAATCAACCTCGGTCGTGCTAACGCTAACAAACTTTTGTTCCGTTTCTTAAGAGAAGCTGTCTCTCAATACGAAGCTCGTCTTGCTAAAGTCGAAGGTGGCAATATGCGCAACGCTATTCCTCGCGAAGCATACGCTATCATCACCGTACCTGCTGAAGCTCGCGAAGAAATCGAAAAACTTGTTGAAGAATACCGCGACTTATTCAACGAAGAATATAAGGTTACAGAAAACCCTATCATCTTCACTTGCGAAGAGGTTGAAGCTCCTGAAATGCTCATTCCTGAAGAAATTCAAGACGACCTCATCAATGCTGTAACTGCTTGTCCTAACGGAGTATTCCGCATGATTCCTGCAATTCCTGACACTGTAGAGACTTCTATGAACCTCTCTATTGTCGAAGCTAATGCCGAAGAAATCTCTATCAAATGCCTACTCCGCTCTTCTGTTGACAGCAAAAAATATGAATTGGCTGAAATGGTTGAAAGCGTATTTACTCTTGCTGGTGCTAAAGTCGAATTCTCAGGCTCTTACTCAGGATGGAACCCTAACCTCGACTCTAAAATTCTCAAAGCAATGAGCGAAACTTACGAACAACTCTATGGCGAAAAACCTGCTGTAAAAGTTATTCACGCTGGTCTCGAATGTGGTATCCTCGGTGCTATCGAACCTGGTCTCGATATGGTCTCTTACGGCCCAACAATCCGTCACCCACACTCTCCAGACGAAAAAGTTAATATCCCTAGCGTAGCAAAATTCTGGGACTTCACTGTTGCTACTCTCGCTAATATTAAATAATCTTTTTACAGATACAAGACAATAGACACGAGATATGAGACAATATGATTGTCTTGTGTCTCGTGTCTTGTGTCTCGTGTCTCGTGTCTCACATCTAAATATCTCATCATGCAAACATCCGAAATACTAATCGAAGGCATGGAGTTCTTTGCCTACCATGGGTTCTACCCCGAAGAAAATCGCATAGGTTGTAAATACTCCGTAGATTTACGTCTCACTCTCCCACTCGACGAACCTGGCGCAACCGACAATCTCTCGCACACAGTCAACTACGAAGAGGTTTACACCCTCGTTCGCAAAGAAATGGAGATACAATCCAAACTAATCGAACACGTAGCGCAACGCATCATGTCAGCTCTACAAACCTCTTACCCTCAACTTACCCACATCGACCTCCACCTCTACAAATACAATCCACCCCTCGGTGGACAAGTCCACCGCGTAGGCATACACCTTTCACAATGCATAATGCACAATTCATAATGCATAATTAAAGATTTCTATAATCTTAAGCATAACAAAAATCTGTAATCTGTAAAAATAATGGATTTAGAATTTTACATCGAAAATTGCATAATTCCACAATATGCCGCATTTGACGATGCACACAACATTGAGCACGTAACTCGTGTCATAGATGTCAGCTTGCAATTAGCCGAAGAATATGGTGTAAATCCAATAATGTGCTATGTCATAGCTGCATATCACGACATTGGATTACCTCAAGGACGCGAAACTCACCACCTCACATCAGCTCAAATCCTACGAGACGACAAAATCCTACGCAATTGGTGTAGCGAAACAAATATCAACATTATGGCAGAAGCTATTGAAGACCACCGCGCATCTGCCGAAAATCCGCCACGCTCAATATATGGAGCCATCGTAGCCGAAGCCGACCGCGACCTTCGCCCCGAAGTACCACTACGCCGCACTATACAATATGGATTGAGTAAATTTCCCAATGAAAATTACGAATTTCACAAACAACGCACTATCGAACACCTTAACGAAAAATATGGTCGCAACGGCTATCTCAAACTCCCCCTCAACAGCCGTATCAACCTCGAAGGGCTAGAACAACTACGTCAAATAATCGAATCACCCGACCTATTTAACCAAAAATTCAACGAAATCTGGACACAACTAACACCTAAAAAAAACAAAAGCGAAGGATGATATTTCAATCCTTTACATTTTAAACATTCTACACACATAAAAGAAGCTGAACCAAAATTTACATTTTGACCCAGCTTCTTTTATTTTTATGCAATATATTATCAGAAACTCACGTCCTGCAATACCTCTATGAATTTCTGTTTTTAGCGAACAATAAATTTAGTTATAAATTGCATATCATTATCATAGTTAGTTTTAACAACTATAACAGCACCATCAAACAAAGAAATATCAACTGAATTTGCATTTGATGCTAAAAGACGACCCATAACATCATAAACTTCAATCATTGCACCTTCGGCATAAACAACTTTGTTTTGAACAAAAAGATTATTATCTGCAACTATATTTTCAACATCAACTGCGCCAGAATTAACAATATCATTTTGATTACGTGGTATAATTTTGGTCAACTTACTATACAAGAAATAAACACCTGTAATAGAAGAAATTTCTGACGAATATGTATAATCTTCTGAAACAATAGCCCAATCATCTCCACTATAAATTATAGGTAAATATTTATCTTCTGTAGAAAGAATAATTGTCTCTTTTTTATAATTAACATCCTTAATTGTAATCAATTGTGATGCGTATGAATCATCTAATTGGTCTAAAGTAATCTCAACAGGTTGTGCCACATATTGCTTATCTGAAGCTACTACCGATTCTACTTTAAGTTCCATTACAGGTGCTGATGCAAAAACATATCCAAATTCATCTGTATAATATGAAGAACCAGCAAAACCATTGTAATAACCAGATACACCAGTAATAACATCACCTATTTTATATTTATTTTGTAATGCTAAAGACTCATGATTAAGTTGCAAACAACCTGTTTCATCTTGTACAAAAATAGTATAAACAACCGACATATCTGTTACTGAAGTAAACCCTGTAATCGCCATAGCACTATTGATTTTATATGAAATAGCACGAGATGGAGTTTTTCCTGCGGCTTTCATCGCTGCAATATTATCAAACTCCATTACTTCCGATAAAAAGTCGTTTTTACTGCGTGGAATCAAAGCAGTATAAGACTCACCACCATATTCATAACCACCAACAAAACCACAAACAATAGTTGATTTTGGACTTCCAGCCTCAACATAATAAGTATTAGCAACAAGAACTGTATCATATTTAGCTGAAACAGCATTTAACAAACGTAAAGCAACACAACCTACGGCTGTCAATTCATCAGAAACAATAACATTTCCTTTCAATGTTGTTACTAAACAGTTATCAAATCTTGTCCAATGCTCCTCTGTATCATCCACAATAGTCGTATTAAAAGAAGACAATAAAATAGGATTGTTTTTAGACACAACTTTACTATCATAATTAACTTTAATAGTAAACAAAGATGATGTCATTTTATCAATTGCTCCACTACACTCTTCATAGATAGATGATACATAATGACCTTTCACATCAAATGCTACAGAATCACCTACTTGATAAACAAGATTTAAAGATTTTGGCACATACATTTGCATTGCTGATGGAACACCTGATGCATCATTCTTTTGAACACGATAAAAATACGCTGTATCAATTTCTTGAACATCAGTTACTAAAACTGTTGATTTAAATCCAACGCTATCATAACCTAATTGACCCTTAAAATGTTTTGTTCCTGATATATTATCAAATGCAACAGGCTCTACAAAACCCTCAAATTGTGGTATATAAAGTTTTGGAGATCCATTTTCATAATCAACATAACCTATAATATTAGCTTTTGCAGGAAAATCGGTCATAATATCTTCCATAATAAAAGGAATTCTATCTGCTCCAACAACAATGTCATTAACTGGCATAGGTGAAACATACGGATCCCAGAACGATTCAACTGAAGCATTTTCAATAGAAACAAAATTTGCATTAAATTCCTTATTTACATCAGCTTTAAGTTGTTCTATAGTTACTATAGTTGGAGGATTTGGCCAACCACGTCCAGTAACTGTAATCGTTTTCAAATCTGCTTGTTCTAAATCAAAAGTCATACAAGAGTTATCATCGTTTACTATAGTCACTTCTCCTGCAATCGAAATATTATCACCTACAAATAACTCTCTTTCTGTACCTTTCAAATCACCCCAATTATAACAACGAAGACGAACGTACTCATTATTAGAATCAAAAGCATAATAATTAACACCAGAAGACGATATTGCCACATATTGCAATGTCAATTCTCCAGAAAACAACACATTGGTATAACTACCAAGTTTTTTTGCTTCCGCAATAGTTGCTATGGTTGTAGTTTCTCCAAAAGAAAAAGAACTAACTAACAACATTACGCTTACAGCAACAAATTTAAAAAACTTTTTCATAACCATTTAATTTAATAAATTATAACATTAGATTTAATTAATTTTCCATTTTTACTAGCTAAAATACAATAATTACCACTAACAAGATGAGATAAATCAATCGTACTTTCAACAATAGACTGACTATAAACTTTACGACCCATCATATCATATATTTCAACATCAGAAACCCCATCCAATCCATACAATAAACCTGTTGTTGGGTTAGGATAAACAGCCAAACTACCAAACTCTATATCATCAATAGATGTTGCATCACCAAATTGAACAAAAAACGACTCAGTCAAACCTGTTTCCATTAAATTAGTTTGATAAGTAAGATAAGCCGTACCTTCAGATGCTAAATAAGTAGTTCCCTCTGCCAAATTTAAAGAACCATACTCATCTATAGCATACATCATATACTCCGACAAATCAATTGCACCATTTGTCTTCATCTTAGTCCACTCTGTTAATGTTTGTACCTCATTTGGCGTTTTAACATTAGAGATAAATGACCAACGAAAATATTCTGTTGAAGGCGTGCACAATGAAACGTTACCTGCATTATCAACTGACATACATGAAGCATCTCTCACTTTTGTAAAAACTATTGTCGAATCATTTTCTATATCATAAACTGCCCCATAAAATACTCCATAATCACTATTTCTCTCTTGGTAACCCATTTTACATGAGATATATTTACCATTCGAACTAATAGCCGAACCATCAAGTCGAGGATAATAACCAGATTCTGCCTCATTTAGTTTAATAATATAATCAGTTATTAAAGAATCTGCTGTTTCAAAATCTAATCCTTCAACATTAGGATATTTAGGAATAACTGCTCCCTCATTAATTACGAAATCGGCATCGATAAAACGATACGACCAACTACCATCATCTTTTTTAGTATAAACCAAAGGAAATTCAACATGTCCATCACTTATACGCCAGCGAACCAAAAAACGAGAACCATCTGCACTCATACTTCTAGTTTGAAAAAATTGAGGTCTATCATTATAAATAGGATCTCTGTCTGGAACTGGCAACGTCTCTACAGTATAAATACCTTCTTCACTCTTTGTCCACAAAACTATTCGAGTTGGAAACTCTCCCAAAGTTCCAACTACAAAGTCTCCATTCTCAGATATTCCAGTAGCTTCATACCAAAGTTTTTCATCTTCTGTGGCATCTTCTGGCAATGGAAGTATAAACCATTCACCACCTTGTTCCCAAATCCCTGCTTGCATCTCATTTGCACCTGCCACTTGACCTTGATTGTTAATTGATGAAACTTTATACCCACGCATATCCAATGGTGCTAAATCAACTGAACGTTTCTCTTCTACATCATAAAAATGTGCATACGAAGCATCTACAGCTCCAGCATAATAACGCCCATTTGGAGACACTGCATAATAGTACTCTCCGTTTTTCTTAAAATCAATAGTCTGAGACATTAATACAAAAAAAGGTGTCAACAAAACTAATAGAAATGTAATCTTTTTCATAAATATCTTATTTAGAAATTATTATTTTTTCAGTATAAACCTTTCCATTTTGATGCAAAACAACACTATAACATCCATTAGGCAAACCCGACAAATCAACAACGTCTGTAACCACAGAAGATGACCACATTTTACGACCTACAACATCATATACATCTAAATAAGATGCATCTAAACCCATAGATTCATCTAAAGATATATTAAAAATACCACTTGTTGGATTTGGATAAACATTCAAATTTCCACTATTCACTACATCTACAGATGTTTCTTCTGCAAATTGCACAAAGAATGTTTCTTGCCAACCTGTTTCGATTAAATTCCACTGATATGTCATAAATGCTGTACCTTCCGATGCCAAAGTTGCTGTACCTGTTGCTAAAACTGGCACAAAACTATCATCAATAGGATACATCATATAATCAGCTAAATCTATTTTACCATCTGTTTTTGTTAAACACCACTCTGACAAAGGCATTACATTATTAGGTTCTGAAATAGATACCACATAAGCATATCTAAAATATTCCACTGCAGGTGTTCCCAAAGAAGCTATACCATCATTTGTTACCGACAAACATGTTGCATTAGGCAATTTATCAAAAATATACATGGTATCAAGTTCTATATCTATCACTGCTCCATAAACAGTTGCCCACGCATCAGTTGCCGATTGCACACCAATTTTTGTTGCAATATAACGACCATTATTACTCATTGTTGCCCCACTCATGTGATGATAAAGACCGGTTTCCATCGATTGCGTCGTAACCCAATAATCATAAAGTAAATCTGAAAAATTTGAATCATTTACATTAGGATAATCTGGAGTTGTAAAACCTTCTTCTATCAAATTATCAACTTGTAAAAAACGATAATTCCACTCCCCATCTACTCCTCTATCCCATACAAGTGGCATTTCACGATATCCATCATCTGTCATAAAACGACCTAATACACGATTTCCATCTCAACTCATACCACAAATCGAAATCCATTGTGACTTCTTACGATAAACAGGATCACAAGGAGGTATTGGCAAATCAGTAAAACTATATGTTCCATCATCCTGCAAGTCATAAATTATATGACGAACAGGCATTTCTCCTACAGAAACAACCAAAGTCTTTGAATCATTAGAAATTCCATGTGCAATAGTCCACAACTCTGCACTATCCACAATATCATCAGGAATCGGCAACATAGTCCATTCGCCACCTTGCTCCCAAATTGCAGCTTTATGCTCCACTGCACCGGCAACACGCCCATCATTATTTATCATATTTGTAAAATAACCTCTATCAAATTCAGGCTCACAATAAGAGAATTTTTTATCAGTAATATCATAAAAAAACGCTGGAAACGACTCTATAGCACCTGCACTATATCGACCATTAGGTGATATAATAAAAAAATTGCGATTATCTTCAAAATAATCTATAGTCTGTGAAGATAAAGAAAACAACACATTAAAAAATAATAAAAATAAACAAAATTTTATAACTTTCATGGTACATATTTTTTTTGCAAAAGTAAATATTTATTATCAAAAAAACAAAACAAAATACTGTTTTTATGTTTTTTTAACGAATAACCAAATCTTCAGTCGTAATCAAAGGTATATCAACAGGTCTATCTGTTTGCAAACGATAATTTGAAGGCGACATACCCGTATGCTTTCTAAAAAAATGATGAAAAGCATCAGCCGAAGAAAAATTATACTCATCACTTATCTCTTGAACTGACATTTGAGTACTCAATAATGTCTGCTTCAACTCTTGCATCATAAATTCGTCAAGCCATTGTTTAACACTAATTCCTTTTATAATTTTCACAACTTTGCTTAAATGCTTTGGCGTAATATTCAACGCATCAGCATAATACGTTACTGGATTATTTTCTTTTATATGATGATATGCCAATAAGGTAAATTTATCAAATATACGCTCATTTGCTGTTTTCCCTAATGGCAAATTTGGCAAATCGCGATTTATCATATTGTACATATCTAACACATAACTATACAATATATTGAAAATAATATCTTTTTGAAAAAGATTATATTTTTCTTTTATTTTAAGTTCAATCAAATCAAAATAACGCAAAGCCTCATCCATTGCCATCGAAGTCATTGACATTGAAGGATGCGCAATCAAATAATCAAACATTACATTCGGAAAACGAGATGTAATATCTTTCATAAATGTTTCACTTATTATGCCATAATGAGCTTCAAAATCTTCACTCACACTATCAATCGCAACAAAATGTCCTGGCAAAAAACAGAATATTTCATTAGCTTTTATAACACGTTTCATTCCCAACAAGGTAAAACGAACTTCCCCTTTCATACATATTCCAGTAAGACATTTATCATACTTACGCAAAACACGAGGAAGTAACAATGTGTTAGCAAAACGATATAAATGAAAATCATTTCGTATCGGTTGACTAAAATATGCTGATATATTTGTTTGTGAAATCTTACGCGACATATCTTTTGGGCAATTTAATCTGTATATTGCGAAAAATATTCGGATATTAATTACAATTTTTATTTTAACTTTGCAGTGCAAACAAAATCTATAACAAAATAAGTAGTTATTTTTTCATAAAAGTGTTTTTTATTGATTCGATAGATACTGAGAAGTATCTATCGTTTTTTTACAAAAAAGCAACTCTGCAATAAATGCAGAGTTGCTTTTTATCAATATATCAATATATTAAATTCATATCACTTAACAACAACTTTTCTAGTATCTTTTCCTACTTTCACAATCACTACACTATTGTTTGCGACAGGTATTGATGTAAAACCAGATTGAGCTTCTACAGAAGCAAGATGTTGACCTAATAGATTATATACATCAATGATCTCATTTTCTTCTGCCTCAACAATAATATTACCCTTTGCAGAGTAAACATTAAATGTTTTTGTCTCAACATTATCTACCGGAGTTTTATCAGCTACACCAACAGCAAACCAAGCATTAGCAACTTGAGCATATTCCTCTGATTTTTCACCCCAAAGATCAATTGCTGCCGATTGTGATGCAATACGCATTTTAGCATAATTCATTCTTGGTGTAAGATAGTTAAGAATAATATGCATCAACAATTTCTCTGTTTTTTGCATACCTATTCCTTCAACTTCATATGATTGTTCATTATCATTAATACCACTACCCCCTTCTGTCAAAAGATAGAACCAGTAATTAAACACACCATTGTTAAAGTGAATACCTCCATTATCATAATTCTGATTTTTAGGATCTACCCAATTTTCACCACCATAAGTATCTGGCTGTGGATAAGACAATGTATTAGGACTAAACACTCCACCACTCGACATCTTTGGATTAGACAAATCACGCATATTAGGAATACCATTACCTGTTACTCCATCTGCTATTTGCCAATTTGCATTGTCCTTATTAATATAAAAATCTGTGGCAACACTCATACAGTCCGCTATCGCCTCATTCAACGCACCTGATTCTCCTGTAGCCTCTAACCCCCCACGACCATTAGCTGCAACAACAAGGTGAGCATATTCATGAGCTAACAAATCAAACGAACCAAAATTAGTTAAATCTTTAGTCCATTTACTTCCACAACCAACAGCTACAAAATAAGGTGGTATAGAACTTGCTGCTGCATTATTTGTCCATTCTCCATACCATACTGGGTCATTAAAATCTACAAATGCATAAACAGGAGCTCCCGCATTATCAAAACTATTACGACCATGAACCTCTTTATAATACACATTTGTCATATTCATAACATAATGTACATCAAGTGCATGATTTGGAACACGCGAAATTTCATAATAGCCATCAATCAAATTACTATCAGGGAATTGAAAACGTCCCGATTCGCTCGCAGTAAAATCAAAACTATACAACTCTGTCTCTTTTCCTCCGTATGTTCTGTGTAACACCTTAAGTGTATAAGTTGAATCCCTATCCAAATGATAATTTATAAGCATTTCTACAGGAGGAACTGTATCTACCAAAGAACCATCGCCGTATGTTTGATTACTAAATAACCATTTGCCATCTTTTTCTAACCAAAAAATATAGTTCATACGACAAGTATCTAAATCAACACTATCATTTGCCTCAAAACCCAAAACTCCTACTTGCTTTAATTCAAAGAAATCCCAATCACCATCGGCATCCATTTTAGGCTTCGCATTTTTTATAAAAGAAGCTGTATGTGCAGCCAATGTTTCATCAGAAACAACATCATATCGCGTCAAATCCGATTTTGCCAATCCCTCCAAAGTATAAGTACAACGTTCAGGATCCACCAAAATATAAGTTCCGTCTTCAGCTTGTTGCATACGAAGCGTCTTTTTGCCTGAATAATAGGTATCTACTTCGCGTTCTACTATAGTCTTACCTTCATATTCTTCAGGTAAAACATACTGAACTGGAACTGACGCACTCAAACAAGTATTCAATTCTTTAGCTTTTCCATTATTAGATCTAACTTGAATCAACTCATCATATTGAGCCGATGTTTGAGCTGAAATACCTGCAACCATAAACAATGCAAGTACAAAAGAAATAGTTTTTCTCATAAAAGGTTATCTTTACAATTATTTTTTAATCATCAATTTTGTAGAAACTCGTTGTCTGTCAACTGTACCAACCAAGAAATATTGACCAACTTGAAGCTCTGTAAGATCTATACAATTTTCAACATTTGAACATGTATAAACTTTACGGCCAATAACATCGTAAATCACAACATCACTAATCGATTTTGAAACATTCAAAAGTCCTGATGTTGGATTTGGATAGAAACTAATTTGAGAATCATTATAAATTGGTCTATCAGCAGATTTAACACCAAACAAAATAAAATATGATTCATACAAACCTGTACCCATCATATTTGCTTGATAAGTAACCAATCCAGCACCCTCTTTAGCCCAATATGCAGTACCTTCTGCAACTGTAGTCTCTTCTGGCAATTGATACTCCATGTACTCAGCCAAATCAATCGCTCCTTCTGTACGATTTTTAACCCACTCTGTTAAAGTTTGAGATTTTGCAGGTTCACTAATTGAAACTACATGAGACCAACGGAACTCTTCTGTCGCAGGTGTAGCAACAATAACCTCACCCTCATCGTTTACCGACAACGAAGTAGCATCTGCCATATTCTTAAATATCTCAAGTTTACCTTTTTCTAAATCATAAGCAGCCGCATAAATAGTACCGTATGTTTCTCCTTCCAAGTGAATACCAACATTAAAAGATACGTATTTTGCATTACCACTCATCATCATACCCTTCATTTGATAATAGTGACCTGTTTCTGCTTCATTTTGTGCATTGACCCATGCTTCCCAAACATCATAAGGCAAACTCAACTCACCATTAACTTCCACCAATTTGTCATATGGATATGGAGGTATAGTTTTACCCTCTTTCAAACAAACACCCAATCCAAAGAATTCATACGACCAAACACCACCCTTGTTTTTCCAAATCAAAGGTAATTGACGTAGTCCATCATCTGTAAGAAAAAAACCAACCAAAGTATTTCCATCTGCCGAAATATCTTTAATTCCAATCCATTGAGCATACATACCATAAATTGGATCTTTTTCTGGCATTGGCAATTTTACCATATCATATAATCCATCTGCATTCTCTGTATAAACATAATATGTTTTAGGAGCATCTGCATTGAAAGCAACAACTATTTGTTTACCATCAGGTGTTATAGCCACAGCATCATTAGTCGCCATTTCTAATTCAGTCAAACCATCAGGCAATGGCAACAATTCATAATCTTCACCCTCAATCCAAAGGGATGCCTTAAATTCATAAGCACCCGCAACTACACCATCATTTGAAATAGCATTAGTCTTAAAACCATGCTCCCCATTTGGATCCAATTTAATTGTCTCCTTAGTTTCAATATCATAACGATATGCAGCACTTCCTTGCTGTGAACCAGCATAATAACGTGCATTTGGAGACACTAAATAATAATAATCTCCATCTTTTTTAGACTCTATCGTTTGCGCAAACAAAGCAAACGTTGCCACTAAAGCAAAAACAGTTAAAACTAACTTTTTCATAAAATTCTATATTTTTTATATTAATAATTTTTCAAAATATCCATCAAAATATATGACCCACAAAGTTACAAATAAATTTCCACTCTCACAATAAAAAATATTTTTTTTTATAAATACTTTACTATATCAAAAAATATGAGTAACTTTGCACTTTAATCAACTTACGCCAAACAAATAACTAATCATTAATAACTAATCATTAATAACTACTATGGGAAGAGCGTTTGAATATCGCAAAGCAAGAAAAATGAAACGTTGGGGCAACATGGCCCGCGTATTTACTAAACTCGGTAAAGAAATCACTATCGCTGCTAAAGCAGGCGGCGGCGACCCCGACACAAACCCTCGTCTTCGTGCTCTTATGGCTACTGCTAAAAAAGAAAACATGCCTAAAGAAAACGTTGAACGCGCAATCAAAAAAGCTTTATCTAAAGAATATACCGACTACAAAGAGATGAACTACGAAGGCTACGGCCCTCACGGCATCGCCATCTTCGTCGAAACTGCTACCGACAACACAACTCGTACCGTTGCCAACGTACGTAGCTACTTCAACAAACTCGGCGGTTCTCTCGGAACTTCTGGCTCACTCGAATTCCTCTTCGAACACAAATGTGTTTTCCACATCGCTAAAAAAGACGGACTCGACCTCGAATCTCTCGAACTTGAACTCATCGACTACGGCGTTGACGAAATCGTTGAAGACGACGAAGATATCGTAATCTATGGCGAATTCGCTCAAAACTCAGCTATCCAAAAATACCTCGAAGACAATAGCTACGAAATCACATCTTCTGAATTCGTTCGCATCCCTAACGACACCAAAACTCTCAACGAAGAACAAATGGCTGCCGTTAACAAACTCATCGAACGCCTCGAAGAAGACGAAGACGTACAAAACGTTTTCCACAATATGGCTGAACCTGAAGACGAAGAATAATTCCAAATTTGAAATGTGAAATTTGAAACGTGAAATTTAAATCGTAAATATAACTTTCAACTTTCAACTTTCAATTATGTTTGAATTCATAAAAATGCACGGCATAGGCAACGACTACATCTACATCGATTGTATCGCCAACCCAATGCCCGACAACATAGAACAATTCTCACGCCACGCTTCCGACCGCCACAAAGGCATCGGAGGTGATGGCGTTGTTCTTATACAACCCTCTGACATAGCCGACTGTCGCATGCGCATGTTCAATGCCGACGGTAGCGAGGGTCGCATGTGTGGCAACGCCATCCGCTGCGTAGGCAAATACTACTACGAAACATACATAGCTAAGACACGAGACACGAGACACAAGACACGAGACACGAGACACGAGACACGAGACACGAGACACGAGACACGAGATAATTGTGCATTATGCATTGTGAATTGTGAATTAAATATAGAAACCCTAAGTGGCATCAAACACCTAACACTCAATGTCATCAACAACAAAGTAGAAAGCGTCACAGTCGACATGGGCATCCCATCACTACAACCCGCCGACATCCCAATCCTTGCCGATGCTCCATTCATAAACCAAACAATCTCAATTGAGACACGAGACACGAGACACGAGACACGAGACACGAGACACGAGACACGAGATAATTGTGAATTGTGCATTGTGAATTGTGCATCGGCAGTAAGCATGGGCAACCCACATCTAATTCTCCCCATCGACGACATCGACAACTACCCACTCCACCAACTCGGACCACTTTGGGAAAATCATCCCCTATTCCCCGACCGTGTGAATACCGAAATAGTTGAACAACTATCCCCTACCCATCTACGCATGCGAGTATGGGAACGCGGCTCAGGCGAAACACTCGCTTGTGGCACAGGAGCTTGCGCCATAGTCGTAGCATTCACCCACCTCAACAGAGTACCAAAAGGAGAACCCATCACCGTATCACTCCGTGGAGGCGACCTCATAATTACCTATTGCAACAACAACCACGTCCTTATGCAAGGCACAGCCACCGAAGTTTTCCGTGGCACAATCAACTTCTAAATACACACTATAGTGTAACAATAAAATTATGTCTAAAAAGGACAAGAAGACTTGATGACAAGAAAAATATCATATAGGATTCTCCCACAAATGACACAAATATCCACAAACATATAAGTTATTTGTGTCAATTCGTGAACCAACGGTCCTTGAGCGAATGCGATAGAAATTTGTGGGCAAAATAAAAATCCTATTTTCCTGTCTTCCTATCAAAAGATAGGCAAATCCGAACCTCACTATTAAATATTGTCACCCTGTCTTAAAGGGACAAAAATTGCAAATCTGCAAAAGCTGAGTCAAACTTATTTGAATTATGCCGAGCAAAAGCAATTTGGACGAAATCAACCTAAAAGGCGGAGGAGATTAATTCTCGCTACGAATAATCTAAAATATAATGCCGAATGGCAAGTCTCGCTACTAATATCTCGCTACTAAAAATCTAAAAAATATGATAAACAAAAACTATGCAAAACTCGAAGAAAACTATCTCTTCACCGAAATAGCACGTCGTACCATCGAATTCATGAAAGCCAATCCCGACAAACCAATCATCAAACTCGGCATTGGCGACGTAACCCGTCCACTTGCACCAGTTGCAGCCGACGCAATAATTCGCGCAATGGAAGAACTCAAACACGCCGAAACATTCCGTGGCTACGGCCCCGAACTCGGCTACAAATTCGCCCGCGAAGCCGTACAACGCTACTATAAAAACTACAACATCGACCTCGACCTCGACGAAATCACCATCGGCGATGGCATCGGTGAAGACATTGCCAACATCACCGACATATTCGAAAAAGGCACATGCACCGTCCTACTCCCCGACCCAGTCTATCCGCTCTACAAAGCAACATCACTCATGGACGGTCAGAAAATCATATACCTCGAATGCAACGAAGCCAACAACTTCCTCCCTGCACCACCCGATTTCCCTGCCGACCTCATCTACCTCTGCTCGCCAAACAACCCAACAGGCGCAGCCCTCAACCGCTCACAAATGCAAGCATGGGTCGATTATGCAAACCGCCACAACGCCGTAATCCTCTACGACAACGCCTACGAACGCTTCATCACCGATGCCGACTGTCCTCACTCAATCTTCAGCATCCCCGAAGCCCGTACTTGTGCCATTGAGTTCAATTCACTCTCAAAAACAGCAGGCTTCACATGCGTTCGCAGCGGCTACACCGTAGTACCAAAAGACCTCATCCGCGACGGCGTATCACTCCTTCGCCTATGGCAACAACGCCAAACAACTAAATACAACGGCGCTCCTTATATGACACAACGCGGACTCGAAGCAGCCCTCTCACCTGAAGGCCTTGCCGAAGCCGACAAAAACATCCAATACTACAAACGCAACGTCAAACTCATCACCGACGTACTCGAAGCCAAAGGCATCTTCTACACCGGCGGACACAACTCACCATACATCTGGCTCAAATGTCCTAACGGCATGACCTCATGGGAATTCTTCGACTTCCTCCTCAACAAAGTCTACGTAGTCGGCACACCAGGCGTCGGATTCGGTGAGTACGGCGAAGGCTACTTCCGCCTCACCACATTCAACACCTACGAAGCCACAGCCGAAGCCATGCGCCGCATCAACGAAATACTATAACAATTCAACAAAACCAATCACTACATAAAAACAAGCCTCGAGAACATCAAAATTCCCGAGGCTTGTTTATTATCTAAAAAATATAATGCCAACTAATTTTCATTATCAAGAAGTGCATCCAACTGTGTTTGCAACTCTTCACGTTTTGGAAGATATAACTGATATTTTGCCGCAAACAATTGGTTCGTAATACCTTGTAGTGCATATTCCATAAGCAACTCGTCCTTTCTTGCTCCAAGCACAATACCTATAGGTGGATTATCGTCAGGTTGACATACTTCCGTTTGAAAATAATTAAGATAAAGATTCATCTGCCCAATATCGCTATGCTTTATCTCCGCTCGTTTTAAGTCTATCAACACATAACATTTAAGAATACAATGATAGAAAACCAAATCTACCTTAAAAATACGACTTCCAATGTGCATTTGATATTGACGACCAATAAAAGCAAAACCTCTTCCAAGCTCTAACAAGAAATGTTCCATATTAGTCTTCAAAGCAGATTCTAATTCCCCCTCTTTATATCTTTTCTTTTGTGGTAAACCCGTAAACTCTAACACAAACGGATCACGGATTATATCCAATGGTTTCATCACCTGATGACCTTTATTCGCCAATGCCAACACTCCCACCTTATCTGTACTCAATGCAAGGCGTTGGAATAAACAACTTTTCATTTGTCTTTTCAATTCACGGACCTTCCAGCCCTCATTGATGCATTGTTTCATATAAAACTGCATCTCTAAAGAATCCTCACATTTTAGTATTTCATAATAATGACTCCATGTCAATTTGTGGGACAGCGTCCCACATTTTGGAAATGCCAAATATAGTTTTCTCATATATGTCAAGTTTGAGCGATTAAATCCTTTACCATTCAATCGAGTCAAATCTTTTGCAAGGTTTACAAGTAACTGTTTACCATATTCAGCCCTCACATTTCCACCTTGTTCAAACTCCACAATATATTTTCCAGTCTGCCAATTTGCTTCAAGGAGTTCCGTATTTATAGCATTCACAGCTTTCTCTTTAGCCTTAACCCAAAGAGTTGATATGTTATCAATCAACGTATTGTAATCTTCCCCAATAATAGTTGTTTTTTGTACAATCAAGTCTTTACTCATAATTTTCAATTCTAAAAACCTTTTTTTTAGATTTACGATACAAAGTTATGAATATTTTTTCAAACGTACAATGTTTTGAAAAAATAAAACACAACACAAAAAGTAACAACATCTCGTGATATACACAAAAACAGCCTCGAGAACATCAAAATTCCCGAGGCTTGTTTTTATTATTCCTCATATTGTCCCAATGTAGGGACGCACGGCTCGTGCGTCCGCCAAAGTAGCCCCACATATTCTCCCCCAATGTAGGGACACGGCATGCCGTGTCCGCTAAAACACTCCGTAAGAATTACCTTTAGCTCCCCCCATATTGTCCCCCTGTTTTAGGGGGACGAGCGTAGCGGAGGGGGTTAATACTTGTTATCTGTTATCTGTTATCTGTAATCTGTTATCTGTACTCTATCAAAGCACTACCTTTTGCACCTCGCCATCAACCGCAATCATATACACCCCACGTGGCAAGTGCAATTGAGCATCACGACCTGTGTAAATCAAACGACCATTCACATTAAATACTTGATAGTCAGCACCTACACCTTCGATATAAATCATGCCATTTTGAACATAAACTATTACAGACGACTCATCTACATTATCATCCATAGTTTTATCATCTTCCTCAAATTCAGCCATCAATTCAACATCTTCTGTAACCACAATAGTACGTGGATTTTCAATATTACCATCCGACCATTTTACAAAATAACAACCTTCATTAGGTATAGCAATAACATTAACCAAATCATTAACATTATAATACCCGTTAATACTATTTAGCATACCTAAAGAATCATTAGTAGAAATAATATTTATCTTTTTATAACCATCTTCTAATGTTTTTATGTTTGAAAATTTACCCCAATATGTATGCTTAGCATAATCCTTAAAACTTTCTTTAGGAACCCATAATGCACATTTTAATGTATTTAATCCTAACTCTTCTGCGTTAGGTGGTATAAATCCAAGACTTTTTATAAATGATATAGATGAACAATAATTAAAAGCACCATATCCTATTTTAATTATCGAGCTAGGAATTACAAATGATGAAATAGAATAACAATTAGCAAAAGCCATTTCTCCAATTTCAGTTACAAGACTTGGGATTATTAACGAAGAAATAGAACTACAGCCGGCAAAAGCCATTTTCCCAATTTTAGTTACAGAAGTTGGTATTATTATTGAATCAAGTAAACGACAAGATAAAAAAACAGAGTCTTCAATTTCTACAAGATTTTTAGGTAAATTAATTTTTTGTAATCTATACATATCACGAAAATACAGTCCTTTTTCATTGCTAATACCAGATATATCCACATCAACTAAAGTCTTTCCCATTTCTTTATTAATACAAATAAAATCATCCTCATTAAGAGTGCCTACTACCTTAAGTTTAACAATATTAAAAGGTCGCTTCCCATCTTCTAAAATACAATCATATAATGAACCTGGAACTTTCACATCAATATCTACTATTGTCTCATTGTTCATAAAAACATATGATTTCCCCCAAATTTCTCTATATGTAGCAATAGTATTATCTGGAATATAAACAACAACTTTTTCTGCATTTGTAAAAATTACTCCATCATCAAGAATAGGAGGATTTGTATTTTTCACCTCAACAAAAGAAAGATTATCACCACAACAAAAAGAAGCATTTCCAATAGAAGTTACACTAGCAGGTATAGAAATAAATGTTAAATTTTCCATACCATAACACAAATAATCTGGAATTCGTTGTACACTATCTCCTAAAACAAAAGAAGTTATTTGTTTACTTATATCAAAAAACGGTCCTTCAGTATTATCTCCACAAATTTTTGCATCCCATTTTACTGACTTTAAATTAAAACAACCTAAGAAGACGTCTTTTTCAATAATTTGAATCTTACTCGGTATTGTAATTGAATCTAAACTTAAACAATAATTAAAAGCTCCTGTTCCAATACGAATAGTATTATTAGGAATACGAATAGAAGTTAACTTACTCATTCTTCCACATAAATAAGATGGAATAGATTCTACACTATCACCAAAAATAAAAGATGTTATTTGATTGTATTTGCATATATCATAAAAAACAGCTTCTTCATCTTTAGAAAAATCAGGATAGTTTTTTACATTCCAGTAAATAGAAGATAAAAAAGAACAACCTTGAAAAGCTCCATGACCTATAGAAGTTATATTTTGAGGAATTAAAATTGACGTTAATTTATTCATTCCACTACATAAATAAGACGGTATATATTGTACACTATCACCAAACTTAAAAGAAGTGATTTGGTTTTTAACATCATCAAAAATTCCATTTGCCTTGAACCAATCACAATAAATTGCATTCCATATTATAGATGTCAATTTAGAACAACCTTGAAAAACATTTTCTCCTATAGAAGTAACATTTTCTGGTATTACAATAGAAAAGAGAGAAATACAATTTTCAAAAGCTTTCTTTTTTATTGTCGTAACACTATTTGAAATAAAAATTGAATTTAATGCTGTACAACCAGAAAATAAAGATTCCTCAATTACAGTCATTTGATTTGGTATTGTAAAAGAAGTTAGAGATGAACATCCTTTAAAAGCATAATATCCAATAGAAGTTACACTATTAGGAACTTCTATTGACATCAAAGAAGAACAATTATAAAACGCTGTCTCACCAATAACAGTAATTTGATTAGGAAGTGAAACAGATTTTAAGGACGTACAATTTTCAAAAGTGCGCTCTTGAATCTCTGTTACCCCGCTAGGTATTATTAATTGAGTCAAAGATGTACAACCTAAAAAAGCCCCACTACCAATAAATCTAACTCCATTGGGAATTATTAATGACCTTAAAGAAGAACAACCATGAAAAGCATAATGACTTATACCCCAAACATTATTAGGTATATTTATAGATTTTAAAGCAGAACAATTACCAAAAGTATAACTTCCAATAGTTGTAACACCATTTGGTATTGTAATAGAACTCAAAGATGAGCATCCACTAAATGCATAATCTCCAATATAAGTTACAGTATTAGGTATTTCGATAGATGTTAAGCTCGAACATCCATTAAAAGCATTTTCATCAATCGAAGTAACTTGATATACCCTTCCATTATCAGTTATTGTTGAAGGAATTATTACATTTGTATAATCTAGATATTCTCTAAAATATACAACTTCTGCAGAAAGATTATTCCCATCTATTTCGTACCTAAGATTTCCTACCGAAACCTCCATTCCAAAAGTATCAAATATAAGAAATAAAGATATAATTAAACTTAAAATTTTAGTTTTCATAATCAATTATTTTTGAGGGTTATTAAAAAGATTTAAAGATGCATTTATACAATCCCAAATTATTTCAAACAAAATTCCAATGTTAAAAATAATTAGGCTATCATACGCCACATTAAATACATGAGAATCAGCAATACAATACATTGGTGATTTCACATAAGATATAGCAATCGTAGATGCAAAAGATGTACATATAAGTATTAATGAAAAATGAAAATTAAATTTCAACACACTTATAATCTTTTTTTTATTATAATCGTCTTTATTTAACTTATTTTCAATTGTTTCAAGTATTTTGCTAATCATTGTTGCTATAATCGCAAATATTGCCATCATAAAAGAAATAAGTGTGATTGCATTATTCCATATAGGGTCGTTTTCATAAAGATTTGCAGAAAAGAACCCCAAAATGATAGATATAAATGCTATAGTCATAATTGTAATTATTACCTTACACATATTTTCCATAAATATTTTATTTTGACATTAATATTTCTATTAGTGAATCATAGTTCTCCTCGCAAATTTCTTTAATTTTATCGCCGATATAAAGGTATTTATCTCTTTCTCCTTTAACTTTTACAGAAATTTTCAAAGACCTTTGAGCCGAACACTCAACTAATCGTCTCAAGAATTCATTATCCATATCTATATTCAAAGAAGAATCACTATCTGCTTCAAATTTAATAGACGTTGATTTACTATTAGCTTTTTTTAATCCACTTTTGATAGCATTTTCAATACCAAGATTTGGATATGGAATTGTAAATTTTAGCATCGTAATATTTTTGTGATTTTTGACAAAATCCCAAAATTCAGATGCTTCAAATACATTTCCGATATATAGAGTTAACCCCAAAGGTTTTAATTCTACATTCACATCATTTATAAATTGCAATAATATATTTTTTGACGGAACAAGAAGTAATTGTTTTTGAGGATCATTATTGAGAAGTAAAATTTCATTCCGATAACGCAATTGAAATATATTATCATGCATCATCTTCACACCAAATAAGTTTAACACATTTGCAAAAACAAATTGCTTTTTGCTCATTAACTCTTCTGCTGACTTTTTCTCATTTAAATCAGGCATAAATTGATACCTAAAAATTTTGTATTTTACCATAATAAAAAATATTTTCGCTTAATTCTCCCCTATTAAGCAGGTTAATAATTTAAGCGAAAACATTTTTGAATACTCACAAAAAAAAGTGCGGGAGTCCGTATTCCTACTTGTCCCGCAACTTAAGGTCTTCGCTACCTATCAAAACAAGGACAAGTAACGTAAGAATCCCACACCGATATGCCAAAACATTTCATTATTACAAAACTAATAATGAAATATATGTATATACGACACACCAGTAGGACATCTACCGTTACCCCATCTTTTGTTTTGATTTGTAGAAGTTGCGAAGTTCTAAGTTGCAAAAGACAAAGCGTAATGTAAACGCCTAATAAATATATAATTGCCAACCCCACCACCCACTAAAGGCATATCGGTGTGGCTACGCAATGCAAAGATAAGAATTATTTTTTATATGAACAAATAATATCACACAAAATCACGAACAAAAAAACTGACTACATAAGATAGTCAGTTTCATTAAGAATGAAAACATGTCAAAATATATCTCCATTCCACAACATACGCAAAAAATCACGTATATAAATCGCCTCTACATCGTCAATTATACGTGTAATTTTATCTAACGAAACTATAATTTTACGACACTCTGGATAATCATCACCAAAAGATTTTAGACCTTTTAAATGCTTATTCTGAACATCTTCGACCGATTTTATCTCTATTGCTACCAGAGCATCTCCTACTACAGCATCTACCTCTACTCCTGTCTGCGTACGCCAAAAAGACAGTCGCTCTTCTTTATGATTATAACCTATATATGCCACCAACTCTTGTATCACAAAATGTTCGAATGCATGACCATATTCTACTGTACCACGTGTCAACGATTTACGATGCAATAAATGCTGAGCTAAACCAACATCAAAAAAATAAAATCGTGGAGTTTGGACTAATCGTCGTTTTATTACTTTTGTATATGCTGGTATTTTATAACCTATCAATGTATCCTCCAAAATATCAAAATAAGCTCTAATAGTACGAACGCTTAATCCACAATCTGATGCTATATTCGTATAATTGATCATCTCCCCATTAGTCAACGCCACAACTTCTAAAAATCGCTGAAAGCTATCAAGTTGTCGCACTATTGATTCTTGTCGAATCTCTTCTCTCAAATAAACATCAACGTATACCGACAACATACGAGTTGGATTTTTCGCAAAATAATGAGGTGGTAACATACCATACAATAATGCTTTATCCAAATCAAATTCAGGCACTTCAGCACTAACAAGAGGATAAAAATAACAAGGCACGGCTCGTCCACCAAGCGTATTATATCCATTACGTTTCAGCTTACGTGCACTCGAACCACACAAAACAAAAATCAAGCCTTTTTGCGAAATCAAGCGATGCACCTCATTCAATAAATCAGGTACTTCGGGTATTTCATCAATCACAACTATAGTCCCTTGCTCTTTATCTTTCAGCATTTCATAAAGCAAAGATGGACGCGTACGGAAACGTGCCAACAACTCCGTATCGAGCAAATCAATATATATAGCACTGCTCAATTGTTGACGTAAAATAGTACTTTTGCCTGTTTGTCTTGCTCCAAGCAAAAATATAGACATATCTAATTCGTTGATTAACTGAAAATAACGCGCAATCATAATTAAATTACATTTCACGATTTACATTGAAATTCTTACACATAATGCACGATTTTCAATGTAATTTATACATTTAATTTAATATTTTCAATAAAATTACGACGCAAAGATACTACTTTTTTTTTATTCGAACAAAAAAATAAACTATTTTTTTCAATAAAATATAAAAAATATTAGCAATGCCTGTCTAATAAAATAAATAGTTCTAAAAGCCTACAATTTCAGTGAATATCAACAAAAAATCCTGCTTTTCAGCAGGATTTTTTGTTTTCACATAAGGATATGCATACATCAATCTACTCTCAAGAATTTGCCATTCTTGTCGAAATCAAGGTCAAGATCATTGCTCAACTTCACCTCATAACCCATTCTGCCTCGTTCAATCTCCACAACATAAGCCTTTGCAAATTTTTTTGTTACATAATCTAACACTCCTTGAGGCAATAGACTATCAGGCACTTGACCACGTTCACAATCAACATTTGTCCACTCACCACTACGGTTAAACTCAACCTTTACATTCCCATCTAACACAACATCATACGATGTAACAACCCCCATATCACGTTCTGCTTTTGCATAGAGAACATCGGCATTCTCAAAATGTTTAGTCAAAAACATTTGTGCCTGTTCAGGTAACTCTTCGCGAGTAATAATTTTGTCGTTATCTGCCATCATTGGCACTACAGCCAACATCATAACGAGCAACGATAGAAACATCTTTTTCATAATTCCTCCTATCTTAAAAAATTAGTCATCAATACGTTTAAAATTACCCTCATCATCAAATACCAACTCTAAATCATTATTCAAATCAACCAAATAACGAGTCAATTTCCTTTCGATACTAACTACATAACTATCAGGGTATTTATTATTCACAAATTGCAAAATCTTTTCAGGTATAATTAAAACAGGTACGGCATCAGGTTCACAATCAACTTCACGCCACTCGCCTGAAGACTTAAACTCCAATTTAACACCACAATTTAATACCACATCATAAGTTACACCATTAATATCACGATCCTTATCTATTGCCACAATCTCACACTCTGGGAAATAAGTAGAAATAAACTCTGTTGAACGTGTTGGTAAATCGCCAACTTCCACCATTCGGTCATGATAATCACACGATGCCAAACCAATAACCATTGGCAATAACATCAAAAACAGATACTTTTTCATAATTCTTCAATTTAAAAATTAATAGATTTGTTTGTTTTGTAATTTATTAGACTACAAACAACATACCAAAGTTTAAAGCAAAAATAAAAAAACACGAGATATTTGACAAAATTGTCTTATATCTCGTATCTCGTGTCTCGTGTCTCGTGTCTCGTGTCTAAGAACTATTTCACAAAGCGTTTCAACACTTTTTCTAACTTCTGAGCATAATAACGATAACCTAAATCTGTATAGTGAATACCATCAACCGTGCCCTCATTGTCATAACCAAACAACCCCTCTGTAGTCACATAATACAAATTCTTTATACCATCTTTCTTCAATTGTTTATAGTTTTTATGCCAAGCTGCATTCTTTTTAGGCAAATAATCTTTGAAGAATGTATCGTATTTTGCGTATGTATAAGTATGTCCTTCGACCATTACAATCGGTACTTCTGGGCGCAAACGATGCAATTCACTTACAAAAGCGTATGTCAATGTATCACACATCTTCTCTGTACAATTAGGCACAGGGTCAAGCACATAGCATGATACATTTGGTATTTGAGCCATAGCACGAGCAATGCACATATCCATCTTACCCTCTCCACTAAATCCAAGATTGATTACTTCACAATCCAAATCACGTTGAATAATATTCGTACCTGCCATACCTGTACGTGTAGCACAACCGCCTTGCATTACACTTGTGCCATACATCACAATACGTTTATCTTTACGTGGGCTATCTACTTGTGGTTGAATGAGATTTGCAGTGCTATCAACAGCAACGAACATCTCTGTTACACCATCATACAATGGAAGATAGATTATAAATTCGTGCATTGAACCATCGAAATTATCAACAAATACCTTTTCGCACTCTTTAGTCTCTTTATCTTTTACCATTGGACGACAAGTATTTACATACTCCCATTTTCCTTTTTCGTTACGAATATAAAGGTCAGCGCCTTTGGTACCAGTATCAGCCATGTGATACATGTGGAAATCTTTGAGCAAACGATAACGCACACCTACTCGTTTCGAGTCTGTTGCAAAGCGAATTGCCACGCCAGCACTGCACAAACCTCTGTCCCACAAATCAGGGCGAATCGAATCTTTCAAATACATAGGCAAACGAGAATATGTTGTTTCAGTATCAAAAAATCCTTTGTTAATCATACGAAACTCTGTAGCATTAACATAACGCAAAGGTTGTTCTTCTTTTTTGTCTTGAGCCTTTAAATCAATGCACAATGCACAATGCATAATGCACAATACTACAATAAATAATCTTTTCATTTCTATAAATTTTTATTATTAATTCCTAATTTCTCAATTCTCATTTCTTCAAAAGCACTTTATCAATAGCCTCTTTTAGTTGCTCTTTTGGCAAAGCTCCTTGTGCCATTTGAGGATTTTCACCCATCGGACAGAACAACAATGTAGGAATTGAACGAATACCAAACACAGCAGCAAGTTCACGCTCTTTTTCTGTATCAACTTTATATATGTAGATTTCACCAGCATATTCTTTTGCCAACTCATCCAAAATTGGCGCTAAGCGTTTACATGGTCCACACCAATTAGCATAAAAATCTACAATACAAGGTTTATCTCCAAGATAAATCCATTCTGTTGGATTTGCCTCGTAATTAGCCACTTTTGCAAGAAAATCAGCTTTAGTAATTGAAATTGATTTTACTTCAGTTGTTGCTTTTGCAGGGGTTTGTTCTCCCGCTTGTTCTTTTTTACCATTGCCACAAGCCGACACCATAAATGCTATAGCCATAGCAAATAATAAAGTTAAAGTTCTTTGTTTCATACCTAATTATATATTATTTATAACCTATTACTATTATCTGTTATTTACAATCTATTATCTGTAATCTGTAATCTGTAATCTGTAATCTATTATCTGTAATCTGTAATCTGTACTCTAATCCTTGATTTCTTCATAATCAACATACTCACCTTCATTATCAGCAATAATTTTTTCACCTCTTTGACGGCGTTCATTTATCTCTTCTCTGATTTCATCAGTTATTGGATTATCCGATTCATCATAATCATATCGTGGCTGCTCTCTTTTCGGCTCACGACGAAAAGTATTTCGCGCTGCATTACGCACCCGAAACACCAAATTTAATATAAATACCAACACAAAAAGCGTAGGTATCAACACCAACATAAACAAAAATCCTAAAAAGCCCATTTTATCAATTCATAATGCACAATTAATAATGCACAATGCACAATGCACAATGCATAATTCACAATGCACAATTAATAATTAATAATTAATCATTAATAATTAAATCAGTCCCTATTCCCTATTCCTCATTCCTCATTCCTAATTCCTCATTCCTAATTCCTAATTCCTCATTCCTAATTCCTCATTTCCTCATTCCTAATTCCTAATTCCTCATTCCTAATTCCTCATTTCCTCATTCCTCATTTTCTCATTCCTCATTTTCTCTCTATTTCACGCAAGTTTTCCATATTCTTTTTACGAAGGAATCCATAAATATCTTCAAGATGTTCAGTCACTTTACCTCCGCCAAATTCATATACTTTAGTTACCAATCCATCAAGAAAATCTCTATCATGCGACACCACAATAAGTGTGCCACCAAAATTCTGCAATGCTTGTTTCAACACATCTTTTGTCTTAATATCGAGGTGGTTTGTCGGCTCGTCAAGAATCAAAAAGTTCAATGGTTGCAAAAGCAGTTTTATCATTGCAAGTCGCTGACGTTCACCACCCGACAACACTTTCACTTTCTTCTCTGAGTCTTCTTTATTAAACATAAACGCACCCAAAATATTACGTATCTGTGTACGAATATCACCTTCTGCTATCTCATCAATAGTTTGAAATACTGTCAATTCTTCATCTAATCCTGCCGCTTCGTCTTGTGCAAAATAGCCAACTCTGACATTATGTCCTAACAACAATTCACCTTCATGCTCAATCTCTTGCATGATACACTTAACCATCGTAGATTTACCCTCACCATTCTTACCCACAAATGCCACTTTCTCACCTCGTTCGATAGTGAAATTTGCACCTGAAAATACTCTATGCTCTCCATAGGCTTTGCCTACATTGTGTGCCGCCACTGGATAGTTACCACTACGTGGTGCTGGTGGAAATTTCAATCTCAACGATGATGTATCAATCTCATCCACTTCAATAATTTCAAGCTTCTCAAGCATCTTCACGCGACTTTGCACTTGCAATGTCTTCGAATAGGTGCCCTTAAATCGCTCAATAAACTCCTTCGTCTCGGCAATCATCTTTTGTTGGTCTTCATACTGACGTTGTTGTTGTTGACGACGCTCTTCTCGCAACTGCAAGTAGTGCGAATAGGTTGCTTTATAATCATAAATGCGCCCCATCGTTACTTCGACAGTACGATTTGTTATATTATCAACAAATGCTTTGTCGTGCGATATCACAACCACCGCTTTCCCTTGATTGATAAGCCATTGTTCAAGCCACTGAATTGACTCTATATCAAGATGGTTAGTCGGCTCGTCAAGCAATATCAAATCGGGTTTACGCAATAGCATTTTTGCCAATTCGATACGCATGCGCCAACCGCCACTGAAATCCGAAGTTTTACGAGTAAAGTCTTTACGTTCAAAGCCTAAACCCAACAAAGTCTTCTCTATATCGGCATCATAATTCACCTCTTCGATGCTATAAAATCTCTCGCTCAAAGCACTTACCTCTTCGATAAGTGCCATATACTCATCACTTTCATAGTCGGTGCGCGTTTCAAGTTCTTTATTTATCTCATTGATACGCGCCTCCATATTGTTGATTTCGGCAAATGCTGTCGCAGCTTCTTCAAATACGGTTTTATCATCCTTAACCATCAAATGTTGAGGCAAATAGGCAATTATCGTACCCTCTGGAGCTGATACTTTACCACGTGTAGCTTCACGCACACCTGCAAGTATCTTCAACAAAGTAGATTTACCCGCCCCATTTTTACCCATCAAGGCTATACGGTCATTCTCGTTGATAATAAAAGATATATCTTTAAAAAGCGTAGTTCCGCCAAACTCGACGGTCAATGCATCTGCTGAAATCATTACAAGTTGAAAGTTGAAATGTGAAAGTTGAAAGTTATTAAATTGAAAGTTGAAAGTTAATCCCGCATGGCAACTTTCAACTCTCAACTTTCAACTTTTAAATTAATAAAGTACCTCCGATGTAAGTGCTGGCAATGTAATAGTCAATTTATTGCCTTCCAATTTATATTCTTTGCCAAACAATGCTTTATAACCTGATGCGTTCAATACCTCTACATCAAGTTCAAGTGTTTGTTCTTCTGTGCTATTATTTATACAAACCACAACGTTTGTATCGAAATATTTACGTGCGTATGCAAATGTTTGTTCTCCTACATGAAGTTGCATATAATCGCCATAAACAAGTGCCATATTGCCACGACGAAGGTGATTCAACGTAGAAACTTTGTCAAACAATGCCTCTTCACGATTGTTCCAATCATCAAAACGCATCATACGACGACAGTCTGGGTCGTTACCACCAGTCATACCGATTTCATCGCCATAATAGATTACAGGCACACCTGGAATTGTAAGGTTAAATGTATGAAGAAGAGCCAATTTGTCGTATGCTACAGAGTCTGTGATACCCACTTCGCGAGTCCAACCTGCAGCTTTTGCATCTTCGCCTACTTTAATGTCGCCCGATGCCAATGCCATAAAACGAGGTTTATCGTGATTACCTGATACATAACCCATCAAGTTGTGCGCACCATACACTTTAAGACTTGAATTCAATACGTTGCTCAAACGTTGCATTGTACCGCCACTAACACCATTAAATGCCGATGTAGCTTCGTCGAACACGTTGAAGTCAAATTGACCATCAAGCATACCGCTATTCACATAACTTGCCATCAACTCAGGCGAGCCATACGATTCACCGATTTGATAAAAATTACCCTCTGGACGAGTAAGTTTCATACGGTGTGTCAATTCACGCCAATACTCTTCATTTACGTGCTTACAAGCATCGTGACGGAAACCATCTACACCAAATTCTTTCAACCAATACACTGCCGAATCAACCATAATATCAACTACTACAGGATTACCCATATCAAGTGTAGGCATAAACACATCGAACCAAGTAGTCAAACGATGTTCGTCCCACAATTCTGTATTCATACGTCCATCAGGTAGATAAAGTGGAGTTGCATATTCTGGGTGACGTTGATAAATTGGGTGGTCTTGATGCACGTGGTTAGCTACATAGTCAAGCAAAATGTTGATTTGGTGGTCATGTGCATCTGCCACCAACTCTTTCAATTCGTCGTTTGAACCGAAACGGCAATCTACTTTAGATGAAGAGATTGGCCAATAGCCATGGTAACCAGCAAATTTAGTATTTGCCAATGCATTGTAACCGTATGGTTCAAATGGATTTTGATTAAGTGGAGAAAGCCACAATGTATTAGCTCCCAATTTATTAAAATAGTTTTCATCTATCACTTGTTTGATACCTGCCAAGTCACCACCTTGATAATCTGCTTTTGGATGTACATCAGGACGATTCATTGGTCGATTGTTATCTTTATTTCCATCGCGGAAACGGTCAACAAGCATAAAATAGATGATTTGTGCATATTTATCACTACGATCAAGCGAAGTTGCATCTGTTACTATTTTACCATTTTGAAGTGGCACAAGTATTTCATTTGAAATACCAAATTCGTTTGAAGCCCACACACGAATAACTGATTTTGCACATTCAGCAGCCTCTGCTGGCACTTTCACTGTGATTTTTCCATCTTCAACTGTTACAAATTTATCATCAAGAGCTACATTGTTCCAATAAGCCCAAACACGTTCCGCTGCAGTTGCCGAAATAGTAAATTCGCCACAACCAAGTTCGTCAGTCAATAATTTAGGAAATTTAGCCTCGTTACCAGTCACTTGCATAATAGAGTTGAATTTACCAAAACCATTATCCACTTTATTTGGATTAGTATCATCATGATTTTGATCTCCATCAATCAACAACTGATAAAGATATGTACCTGGGCTAAGCAACATTGTCACCTCATACAACCCCTCTTCATTCAATGTCAAATCAGGAGTCAATGCTGGTACCCAATTGTTCATTTGACCTGCAATTTGAATACGACCAATCTTACGACCATTAGGATTATATGTGAATGTATAATTCATTTTATCACTTTTACGAGCAGGCACTGCGTATGGTTTACCCTCTACCCACAAATAAATAGTTGTCATTGGGTGCATCTCTTCACCACAATAAATGTCGAGTGTTAATTTATCTTCACTCAACACAACCGCAAGAGCGTCTGATTCTGTTGTAACCGAGTCGATACGAGTAGGATCAACAACAAAATCACGAGTTAACACTTTTGAGGGTCCAACATTAATCAATGTAAGCGAGTTAGGACCTACACACACAGTCTTATCGGGCTGATAACCAACCTCTGGTACGTTACAACAACTAAACAACATCAAAGCTGTCGCAATCGAAAGAATAAATTTTTTCATAGTTTATTATTTTTATTTTAATATTTCCAAAATAGTAACCGTCTTACCTGCAAATTTATGCGATTCGTTCAAATCTACTACTCTACCTGTCGCTATATTTCGAGCTTGACGACCTACAATATTCATTTCATTGAAACGCATAAGATTCAAATCTTTGGCTTTTTCATTATTATTTACCACCACCATAACAGTCTGATTTTCTGTATAACGGAAATAACAATAAATACCATCATAAGGTAAAAATTGTGTCATTTTACCTTTTGTTAAAGCCTCTGATGTTTTACGGAACTGAAGTATCGAACGAAGGTAATTATAAACCTCGTTTTGTTCTTTTGTTCGTTGTTTAGGGTCAAACGCATTAGCTTCGTGATGTGCCCAACCACCTGGGAAACAATGACGTGCATCTTCATACGAACCACCGTTACCATCGATAAGTATCTCATCACCATAGTAATATTGAGGATACCCACGCACTGTAGCCAACATTGCCATACCCATTTTAATGAGTTTTACATCATCTTTCACAGCATTACTATATCGCGCCATATCATGATTATCAAGCATATTCATCACTAAATCGGGATTAGGTAATGCAAAATCTTGTGCAAAGTGATTATAAAAACGTATCATACCTTTATCCCAAGCCTCACCTTCAACAAATGCCATTTCGAGCCAATCCTTTAGTATAAAGTCCATGACTGAAGGAAGATTTGAATCAAAACCATCACGATTATTATTGCCTGTTTGAAAATATGCCATTTCAGGAATACTCTTCACCCAACATTCGCCCACAAGATTCATATTTGGATATTCACGACGAATACCAGCCATCATTTGAGATGCAAGATTCAAATCATTATATGGATAAGTATCAACACGGAAACCATCCAACCCGGTCAACTCTGCCCAATAGATATAAGATTGAAGTACATAATCAAACAAAAGTTTGTTATTATAATTCAAATCTGCCATATTTGTATCAAACCAACCTTTTTGAAATTGCTCTTTATCGGCCTTAGAAACATGTGGGTCTGTTGCACAAACAATCTTATAATTTGTACGTGTAAACTCTGGCCATTGATTATACCACGATGAATCTGGCAGGTCTTTATTCCACCAATGACGTGGATTTACATGGTTAGGCACAATGTCCATAATGTATTTAAGCCCATGACGATGACACTCTTCTACCAAACGTACAAAATCGTCATTCGTCCCTAATCGTGGATCTACCTTATAAAAATTAGTAGTAGAATAATGATGATATGAGTACAACGAGTCGTTATCATCGAGCAACGGCGTAGTCCACAATGCAGTCATACCCAAATCGGCAATATAATCCAAATGTTGAATTATACCCTCTATATCACCACCTTGACGTTGATGAAGATTTGTATTATCTACCTTTTGCAAATAACCTTTTACATTGTCGTTTTCGGGATTACCATTAGCAAAACGATCGGGCATCAACAAATATACAGCATCCTGAGTACCAAAACTTTCGCGCTCTGCCGACCCTTCACGACGCTCTTTCAACTCATATTTCACAGTCGCTGTCTTCAATGGTCCACGCAAAACTATTTCATACACGCCAGCAGGAACATCTTTTGTATCAAGATAAACGAACAAATAGTTAGAATTTTCTGTACGTTCTATACGAGAAATTTTCAATACATCGCTCAATACGCCTACTTGACATCTACCAACACCTGTACCATAAAACATCAATTGCAATTCAGGATTATTCATCCCTGCCCACCACGACGCAGGCTCTACTCGTTCATACACTTTCATCTTTTTCAATCTTTTATCACGAAAAGGTAATGTTGTCATTACGTCAATGCACAATTCACAATGCACAATGCACAATATCAAAAGAAATGTTTTTTTCATTTATATATAGCTAAGACAAAAGAACATAATAACAAAAATTATGTTTTTCTGTTATTATGTCTTTTCTAATTATTTTTTCTCTTTTATAAACATAACTGTCACTGCACCTATCAACAAGAATGCACCCGACAACACCATCATCCAAATTGCCTCAAGGCCAAACACGTGTTTCAACACCAAACCACTAAACAATGCGTTGATAATCTGCGGTATTGTGATAAAGAAGTTGAATATACCCATGTAAACACCTGTTTTACCAGCTGGCAATGCTGGCGCCAATATTGCGTATGGCATAGCCAAAATCGATGCCCAAGCAATACCAATACCTATCATTGGCAATATTAACATTTGGTCGTTGGTGATAAAATACATCGAAATTAAACTTAATCCACCGATTACCAAAGCTATAGCATGTGTTGTCTTGCGACCCAATTTCTTTGAAATCGGAATTAAGCACAATGCGAACAACATAGCCACAAAGTTATACACACCGAATATCACACCCACCCAGTCACCTGCTTGTTGATAAAGTGGCGATGTCGCATCTGCTGTACCATAAATATGTTGTGCCACAGCAGGTGTAGTATATACCCACATACCAAACAACGCAATCCACGAAAAGAACTGAACCACACCAAGTTGCAACATAGTCTTTGGCATATTCACAAAGTCACGGAACAAATCAGTGAATTTAGGCTTTTCTTCTTCAACCTCTGTGGCCGAAAATTCTGCCAACTCTTTTGGAGAATACTCTTTAGTATGTGTAATTGTCCATAATATAGTGATAATCAACACTGCGGCTCCTACATAGAACGAATACACCAAATTCAATGGCACGCCCGAAGCCGATGTTGCATCACCCAAACCAAACCAATTCAACATCACATATGGCAACCACGAGCCTATCACAGCACCTACACCAATCAAGAAAGTCTGAACCGAAAAACCTACAGTCGATTGCTCATCTGGCAACATATCTGCCACCAACGCACGGAATGGCTCCATCGTAACGTTAATGCTCGCATCCATAATCATCAAAAATCCAGCACCCACAAACACTGCAGGCAAAAATGCAGAAAAAATACCTGCATTTGGCATCAATATCAATGCAATAGCTGTCAAAATTGCACCCACCAAGAAGTAAGGACGGCGACGACCCAAACGACACCATGTCTGGTCACTATAATGACCGATAATCGGTTGCACAATCATACCCGTCAATGGTGCCACAATCCAAAACCACGAAAGGTGTTCAACACCAGCACCGTATGTCTGCAATATACGACTCGCATTAGCATTTTGCAACGCAAAACCCATTTGAATACCCAAAAATCCCATACTCATCGACAGGATTTGTCCAAAACTTAATCTTGGTTTAGTTTTCATATCTTAATATAATCTTTTTAATAATATTTCAATCATAAGTCTTATATCTCGTGTCTCACATCTCGCATCTATTAAACTGCAAAGTTACAAAAAATATCTTTAATTGCAAAATTAAATCAAAACTCTTGCAACTATCACAAATTTATCTTATCTTTGCACTCAGTTAATGCTGAATGGTAAATTTCAATTTTTGCAATGAGCGAGAGCAAGGTCAAACTTGTTTGAACTATGCCAAGCAAAGCAAAAATCTTGAGCAAAGCGAAAAATTTTCTAATTTCAAATTTCAAATTTCAAATTAATATATTATGGACGAAAGAGTAAAACCTATTATTGACAATGCATCTGACGACATGGAAGGTGCTGTTATGTTCCTCGACGATGCACTTGCTCACATCCGCGCTGGTAAGGCTAATGTGCGTATCGTTGATGGCGTACGCGTTGACTACTACGGTAGCATCGTGCCTATCTCAAACGTGGCTAACATCTCTACTCCTGACGCTAAAACTATCCAAATTCAATGCTGGGAGAAAAATATGATGCCTGTTGTTGAAAAAGCTCTTATCAACTCTGACATAGGCATTATGCCTGTAAACAATGGCGAAGTTATCCGCCTTTGCCTACCTCCTGTAACAGAGGAACGCCGCAAACAATTGGTTAAACAAGCCAATGCTGCTGGCGAAGATGCTAAAGTTTCTATCCGCAATGCTCGTCGCGACGCTATGGACAAACTCAAAAAAGAACAAAAAAATGGTTTGCCTGAGGACGTAGAAAAAGACGGCGAAGCAGAAGTACAAAAAGTTCACGACAAATACATCAAGAAAGTCGACGAAATGCTTGCTGCTAAAGAGAAAGAAATTATGACAATCTAATAGACAAATAGATATAAGACACGAGATGCGAGACTTAGTATCTACATCTTGTGTCTTCTCTCAACCTCTTGATTCACGTAATAAAAAATAACAACTATTGCCTGGGGTACTCCAATCTCAGGCAATTTGCCATTAAAAGTAACAGACTCATTCTGCTACTCATTATTTTGTGCGCAATACCACTTTATGGACAAGATATATCGGACATGTCCAACAAGTCCGACTCTCTCAATTCTCAACTCTCAACTCTCAACTCTAATCGCTGGGATTTTCTAATGAATTGGAATTTCATGGCTCTGCCTTACCCAAGTTACTCGCCCGAAACTTCTTGGCAATTCGGCATCACTGGCGTATGGTATTTCCACACTTCAAAACAAAGCACTCAATTCAGCGACCTCAACTTCGACATGGGCTATACGCTCAACCGCCAATGGTACGTCAATGCCAACTCACGCATCTATTTCAACTCATCAACTCGTTGGTATCTCGATGCTTACCTCTCCGCAAAGCATTATCCCGACCTATTTTTCGGCACCACCAACGATATCGACTCTGTCTATAATCCAGCAATACGATATACATCCAACTTCGTTGATATCCAAGCGAAACCAAGCTTCTATATATCAAAACATTGGCTCGTTGGCGCAAACCTCCGCCTCCGCTACGAAAACTCAACACAGAGTACAGAGTACAGAGTACAGAGTACAGATGACAACTCTCACCTAATTCCACAACACTCTCTCCTAACTCATAATGGTTTCGGCGAAAACATCTTCATCGGCATCGGAGGCGCAATATCATACGACACCCGCTCTAACAACTACTACCCCCTACACGGACTATTCTTCAAAACCACAATAACTTACTATCAACAATTTGCATTAACAGACACGAGACACGAGACACGAGATACGAGACAAACAAAAAACTTTCAAATTTCAACTTTCAACTTTCAAATTGATTTAAGACACTACATCCCTCTCTACCGCGAGCTCATCCTCGCATGGAATTTCCGCAATGAATGGGCTTTAGGCAACAATGTCCCATTTCAACTTTTACCAACTATTGGCGGTCAAGACCTCGTGCGTGGCATCCGCCAAAACAAATTCAAAGACAACACTCTATTCGCCTTACAAGCCGAACTGCGCATACCTATTTGGCGATTCCTCAAAGCTGCAGTATTTGGCTCTATTGGCGATGTTTATGACTATAACAATTGGCATTGGACAACTCCAAAAATTGGCTATGGCGTCGGACTTCGAGCCTGCATCCATCAGGCAAAAACCAACATCCGTTTCGACGTCGCCCGACAAAACTACTCAAACGACTGGAGCTTCTATTTCACTGTAAAAGAAGCGTTTTAAACAATACGAAATAAAGAATTTTATTTTCTCTCAACACAAGTACAAAATATATTTACAGGACATTTAAGTCTTTTTGTACAATAATAGTTTCAATTGGTTTCTATTATTTTTTCTAAGTACAAGCCCTAAATCATGCATAATTGAAAAATACTATTAACTAATTAATCGCAAGGCATGTACTTGAAAAATATATTCAACCCTCTTAACAAATCAAACACAAATAAACTTTATATCCCAAATAATAAGTATGTACTTCTGTTAAAATCAATAACGAGTAAAGAGTAATTATAAATTCAAAATATGACTGGTTTAGTAATCAAAACAACCGGAGCTGACTACCTCATTCGCAACGAGCAAGGTGACTTCTCATGCAAAATCAAAGGCAATTTCCGCATCAAAGGCATCAAGGCCACTAATCCTATCACTGTAGGCGACCGCGTTGAGTTCGACCCCGAATCGGGCTATATCACCGACCTCCACGACCGCCGAAACTACATCGTGCGCAAACCTACAAATCTATCGAAACAACTCCACGTCATTGCCGCCAACCTCGACCAATGCGTACTCGTTGTAACTATCTCTAATCCAACGACTGCCACTACTTTCATCGACCGTTTCCTTGCTACTGCCGAGGCGTACAACATACCTACTACCATTGTTTTCAACAAAATAGACCTCCTCGACGACGACGAACTCGAATACCTTAAAGCAATGGATTATCTCTACCACTCAATAGGTTACAACACGCTACAAATATCTGCTACTCAAGGCATTGGCATAGATCGCCTCAACGAACTCCTCAAGGGCAAAATCACTCTCTTATCGGGCAATTCTGGCGTTGGCAAAAGCACAATCATCAATCAAATCGTTCCCGACTCGCATGCCCGCACTGCACAAATATCTGACTATCACCACAAAGGCATGCACACTACCACTTTCAGCGAAATGTATGCCATCGACAAAGAGTCGTACCTCATCGACACCCCGGGCATCAAAGGTTTCGGTATGGTAGATATGCAACTTGACGAAATTTCGCACTATTTCCCAGAGATATTCCGTATCTCTAAAAATTGTCGATTTGGCAACTGCTCTCACACCCACGAACCAGGTTGCGCTGTCCTCGAAGCCCTCGACCAACACCTCATCGCCCAAAGCCGTTATCAAAGCTACCTCTCTATCCGCGAAGACATCACCGAAGGAAAATACAGATGAAAGTTGAAAATTGAGAAATGTTTTTTTAGACATAATGACATAAAAACATATTTTCCCACTTTACATAATGGTCTCGCTTTTTACTTCATAAAAATCTCAACTCAAAAGACATATTCAATAAATGTAACTTCAAATATGTCATTCATTTGCCAATGATGAAACTTTAGTTTCAGCGAGTCATATGTTGAAAAAAATAAAGATTATGTCTTTATGTCATTCTGTCTTACTTAATAAGGAGAATTGAAAATTGAGAAATTATTTTTTTTTAGACATAATGGCTTTGCTTTTTACTTCATAAAAATCTCAACTAAAAAGACATATTCAATAAATGTAACTTCAAATATGTCATTCATTTGCCAATGATGAAACTTTAGTTTCAGCGAGGCATATGTTAAAAAAAATAAAGATTATGTCTTTATGTCATTCTGTCTTACTTAATAATTATGATACACAAACTAAAAATATTAACTCTACTCATACTTATTTCGTGCTCTATTTGCGCACAAAAATTCATATACGACGTTGACTTTCTCACCTTTTTCGACAACAGAGAAAGCCACATATCATCATATCCTTCTAAAACCCTATTCGGCACACGCCTATCGCCCGAAATTGGCGTTGAATTCAACGATTCTGTCTATGGCAATCACCAACTCATCGCAGGCGTATCATACATCCAACCCTTCGGCTCTACTTGGCGCGACATTCGCCTCAACCCCACTATCTACTACCGCTATCGCCAAAATGGTTTCAACGTATCGCTCGGTTTCATCCCTTGGCGCAATATAAAAACTCATCTACCCGACTACCTCTTCAGCGACTCGCTCACCTATTTCTCACCTAACATACAAGGCGTACATTTCGGTTACTCATCACGCCACGGATTTGCCGAATTCATCGCCGATTGGCGCGGCATGCAATCCCTCGAAACTCGCGAAGCCTTTCGCCTTTTGCTTACAGGCGAATATCACTACCAATGGTTCTTCACCGGTGGCAATGCACAACTCAACCACCTTGCCAACCGCCTCAATCCACCTGTGCGCGATGGTGTCTGCGACGACATCACTGCCCAACCTTTCATCGGCTTCAATTTCTCGCAACTCACCCCACTCGACACTCTCGCCCTACGCACAAGTTATATTTTCAGTTATCAGCGCGACCGCAAAAGCAATCAACTATTTATCAACCACGGATTTCTTGCCGAATTCTCGATTAAATGGCGCTTTCTTGCAGCTGAAAACACCCTCTACATAGGCGACCCACTCATGCCTCTATACCCACAATATGGCTCACTTCTCAATCAAGGCGAGTCAATTTATCAACACAGAATATACAATAAAACCAATTTTTCCGTTTATATACTACAATTCCCTTTCGTTGATGTCCGTTTCAGCTGGAATCTGCACTACGCACAAAACCAACCCCTCACTCATCAACAACTCCTCACCGCACACTTCAATTTATCTGCACTGACAAATTAAATATAATTTAAACATAAGTACATATTTTAATTTCATCGGCATATAAATTATAATCTGTTTTTTACAATTTAATAGAGACTATTACTTTTTCAAGTACAAGCCCTAAATCATGAAAATTACTAATTACTAATTTAATCACAAGGCATGTACTTAAAAAAATATGGCAAACCATCATACCCACCATAATATCAAAACAATTTATTTATCCCAAAATTAAATATGTACTTCTGTTAAAACAAAAAAACAATGAAATCCCGTATTCCTCTAATCATTCTTGCAGCCATAATCATAGGCATATCTCTAATATTCATCAACAAACTCGCCTCTTCTCTTGCTAAAGAGGAGCATCGCAAAATGGAGACTTGGGCAGAGGCTACACGCCTTCTTCTCAACGACGAATATTCCGACTTCATATTCCACATCATCGAACAAAACGAAAACATCCCTGTCATCATCGTTGATGACCGCGACCACTACATCTCTGCCCGCAATTTCAATGAGCCTAAAACAAACGTAGAACAATACTACGAAAAACAAATCCAACGCCTCAAAAACACCAATCCTCCAATCGAAATCGTCCTCGACGAAAACACAAGCCAATATATCTACTACGACAACTCTAACCTACTCAAAATGTTAGAGTATTTCCCTTACATTCAATTATCTATAATAGCACTATTCTTAATGCTCGTCATTTGGGCTATATCGACCGACAAACGCGCCGAACAAGACAAACTTTGGGCTGGTCTTTCTAAAGAAACTGCTCACCAACTCGGCACTCCTATCTCTTCTCTCATGGCATGGAACGAAATTCTCAAAACCAAAATAGGCGAAAATGACATAATCATCTCTGAAATCAACAAAGACATCGAACGCCTAAAAATTATCACCGAACGCTTCTCAAAAATAGGCTCTATCCCCGAATTATCACAACAAAACATCAGCGTAATCACCGAACAAGCAGTGAATTACATGCTCAATCGTACCTCTAAAAAAATCACCTATTCGGTCGAAGACTCATCGACCGAACACACCTGCCTAATCTCTACTCCACTATTCGAATGGGTTATAGAAAACCTATGCAAAAATGCCATCGATGCAATGGAAGGTAAAGAGGGCAATATCGACTTCGAACTATTCAACCAAGAAGATACCCTAATAATCGAAATCACCGACTCTGGTCGTGGCATCGAACGCAACAAATTCAAATCTATCTTCGAACCAGGCTATACAACCAAACAACGCGGTTGGGGCCTCGGACTTTCTCTCGCCAAACGTATCATAGAAGAATACCACAATGGTAAAATCTTCGTAAAAAGCTCAGAACTCGGCTTAGGAACCACTTTTAGAATAGAACTTCCAACCATACAAGTTGAAAGTTGAAAATTGAAAGCCCCTATAGTCGCTATAGCTCATATAGTTACTGTAACTTATATAGTTGCTATAGTTTATATAGTTGCTATAGTTTCTATCCATAAAACCAACTATATATCAACCACATAACCAAACCACACAAAATAATCACAACAAAACTTTGCCATATCAATAAATTTTTGTAACTTTGCACCGCTTTTTATATTATGGATAGACTATCGCAATATCAACTCCAACTTAAGACTCTTTCGGTCGGTAACCATCACTACGAATTTGATTTAGACAATCAATTCTTCGCTGATGTCGAAGGACCTGAAATCACAGCTGGAGAGGTAAAAGCCGAAGTAGAAGTCAACAAAACATCGCTAAATATCGAACTCAACATTACGCTAAAAGGCAAAGTTGAAACTATTTGTGATCGATGCCTTGATGCTCTTTGGGTAGATATCGACGTAGAAGAATCATTATACATCAAATTCGGAAAATCTTATAGCGAAGAAAGCGACGACTTAATCATAATTCCCGAAGATGAAGGAACGTTTAATATCGCTTGGACATTATACGAATTCTGTGCACTTGCAATTCCGATTTGCCACTCGCACCCCGATGGCGAATGCAATGCCGAAATGATGAATATTCTAAACCAACATAGCGTGCGTGAAATCGACGACGATGACTATAGCGATGATGATATAAAAACAACAGAGAACGACGAGGTTGACCCACGATGGGCTGCCTTGAAAAATATTTTTAACAATTAATCATTTTTAAGTTAAAACGAAATGGCACATCCAAAACGTAAACATTCGAAACAACGTACAGCAAAACGTCGTACTCACGACAAAGCTGTAGCTCCTACACTTGCCGTTTGCTCAAACTGTGGTGCAATGCACATCTACCACACTGTATGCCCTGAATGCGGTTACTATCGTGGTAAATTGGCAATCGAAAAAAACGCTTAATAGTTTCGAATTAAAACAGCACAAAAATAAGGCTACTCAATTGAGTAGCCTTATTTATTTTAATAGTATCAAACACATAAATTACTTTTGATGCTCAAGTGCGAGAGTACGAGTTGGTTGATTGCACACACAATCAGGACCATAATATTGAATTGGACCAGGATAGAGATAACTTGTTGTACTGTTAGCCCACTCTTCACGATGTGCAGCAAAATACTTAAATGGCTCACCATCAAGATGTACGAGTGCTTTTTGAATAACAGGTTTCATTTCACCATGACGACGTTCCATATTCATCATCATTGTAATAGGCACACCACCAGCAATCCATTCTTCGGCAGGAGCTGTAAGATTTCTTACACTTGACATATAGCCAGTCTTACCTTCTGAAATCAACACTGCAGCAGTATAACCAAGTGAATAACAATAATCTGCATCAAAATTAGATGGTGTAGCACAACGTCCTTCATAACCAAAGAAATGGTTTACAGTAGAGAATTTACCTTTATATGTACCAGCTGCTTTAAGACGATTAAGTTTTGTAATACACATTTCGATGAGTAGCTTTTCTGTCTCAATACGAGATACTTGCACATTACCATGAGGGTCACGATCTAAAGTCAACTGACGAGCAATTGCAACTGGAAGATCTGAATAAACTCCACAACTCTCTTCTGACAAGCGAGAACGAACATACTCACGTTTCTCATCAGAATTAAGAATAAGATTGAATTCAGTGTTATTAGCAAGTATATCATTCAATTCAGCAATCAACTTCTTCATAGCAGGCACAAATTCAATAACTCCCTCTGGAATAAGAATTGTACCAAAATTCAACCCATGATTAGCTCGGTCAACAACTACCTTCACAATTGAATCAACTAATTGATTCAGTGTCATATTCTTAGCCTCGACCTCTTCTGAAATAATACAAATATTTGGTTGAGTTTGTAATGCACATTCAAGTGTAATATGCGAAGCTGAACGCCCCATCAAACGAATAAAGTGCCAATATTTTTTAGCAGAATTGGCATCGCGTTGAATATTACCAATAAGCTCAGAATAAACCTTACAAGCTGTATCAAAACCAAATGAAGTCTCAATCATCTCATTCTTCAAGTCACCATCAATTGTTTTAGGGCAACCAATAACCTGAATACCTGTCTCTTTTTGAAGATAATACTCTGCCAACACACAAGCATTTGTATTAGAATCATCACCACCAATAATCACAATAGCATTGATACCGAGAGCATTACAAATCTCTATACCACGGTCAAATTGATATTTCTCCTCCAATTTCGTACGACCAGAACCAATGATATCAAAACCACCTGTATTACGATACTCATCAATAATTTCATCAGTAAGCTCAATGTATTTATGATCTACAAGACCTTGAGGACCACCCAAGAAACCAAACAAACGATTCTTAGGATTAAGACGTTTCAATCCATCATAAAGACCAGAAACAACATTATGACCACCAGGAGCCTGACCTCCAGAAAGAATAACACCTACACTCACTACAGGATATTCTTTGTCTTCTCCTTGTTCAAACTTAATAAGTGGCATTCCATAGGTATTAGGAAAAAGTTGTTGTATTTGAGCTTGATTAGCAACAGATTCTGTTGGCGCTCCTTCTGTCAAAACAACTCCCTTTTGAAGCGAAGCGGGCAATTTAGGTTGATAAGATGCACGCGCTAATTGTAATGGACTTTTTTTCATATATATAATACTTAAGAAACAATGCTTTTTTTGAAAGTGCAAAGGTAATAATTTTTTTTTATTTATACAATATATAACACAAACAAATTGTAAAAAAGTTATTCACATCACGTAAAGTATCAATAAGTTAGATAGTTACAAACAAACTACATATTGTACTTTGTACAATTCTATTTTTTTAATAGATTAAATACCCTAAATTTACTATATAGTCTGGGTTTTCTATAGACAATAGTTTTCCTATATTGTCTAGAACCTAGAAAAAAAACAAGAGCAACCAACCTTTTAATTTAGTTAGTTGCTCTTTAGAAGAAATCGCACTGCCATTTGTTGAGAAAAATTCCTATAAAACAGGATTTGAGGGGTTCCAGCTCTTTGTAATCTGCCGACCATCGCAATGGTTACAACTCTTTTCAGAGAAGCGCAGCCCGCCATTGATAAAGGAAGTTAGCCTCGGTAAAAATAAATAATTGTCGAATTTTCCAATCTCAGGCTGATAGTGCGACCTTATTTTAATTCATAATCCACAATGCTTAATTCATTATTATAACATCTGACTTATGAAATATTCTCACTTTTTCTACTGCAAAGGTAATGTCATTTGTTGAATTATGCAAGAGATAACAAAACTTTTAACTCTTTTTAACCAAACAACAAATGCAAACCTCAACCAGTACTCTGCCATCTAAAAATCAAACACCTAAAGAAGCACGCACAGCATCAACTTTAGCAGCTGCCTCTGACTCACAGCGAGCAAAGTCAGCACGTGAAGTCATCTTACCACGTACTTCAATATAGAACTTAATTTTAGGTTCTGTTCCTGAAGGGCGTACTGACACCTTAGTGCCATCCTCTGTGAAATATTGCAACACATTAGAAGTAGTAGGGAATGCTAATTTAGACTCCTCTCCTGTAACAACATTACGAGCCACAAGTGTTTGATAATCTTTAATCAACACAACCTTTGAACCAGCAATCTCTTTAGGAGGATTAGCACGGAAATCCTTCATCATTTGTTGAATTTCTTCTGCTCCCGATTTACCTTTACGAACTACAGAGATACCCTTCTCTTTGCCATAACCAAATTGAAGATAAATCTCTTGAATAAGTTCAAAAATCGACATACCATTATCTTTAGCCCAAGCTGTCATCTCTGCCATCAATGCACAAGCTGCAACTGCATCTTTATCACGAAGGAAATCTGCAGGAAGATAACCATAGCTCTCTTCACCACCACCTATATATTGTTCCTTACCTTCACGCTCACGAATTTCAGCAGCAATCCATTTGAAACCTGTATAACAATCAAGCAATGGAGTGTTATAATAGTTACAAATGTCTTTCATAATCTCGGTAGTAACAATGGTTTTCACCATAAACTCGTTACCTTTTAAAAGACCAAGTTCATGACGACGACGCAATATATAATAGGTGAACATCATACAAGTTTGGTTACCATTAACCAAAATCCATTCACCCTTATCATCCTTCACAGCAATACCCATACGGTCAGCATCAGGGTCAGAAGCCATAACTATATCTGCATCAACCTCTTTAGCCTTGCGAATAGCCATATCAAGCGCAGCAGGTTCCTCTGGGTTAGGACTAACTACTGTAGGAAAATCGCCCGAAATGACAGCCTGTTCTTCAACAATAATAACATTGTCAAAGCCCATATCTTTCAAGCAACGAGGAATCAACTTAATACCCGTACCATGAATTGGAGTATAAACAATCTTCAAATCCTTATTGCGAGCAATGCTATCTGGTGAGAGGAAAAGAGTTTTCACCTTTTCAAGATAAACACTATCTACATCTTCACCTATTATCTGAATCAATTCAGGACGAGCCTCAAACTTAATTTCTTCAGGACCTTTAATCTTTTCTACTTCAGCAATGATATTAACATCGTGAGGAGCAATGATTTGCGCACCATCATTCCAGTAAGCCTTATAACCATTATACTCTTTAGGATTATGCGAAGCAGTAAGAATAATACCACTTTGACAACCCAAATGACGAATAGCAAAAGAAATCTCAGGAGTAGGACGAAGACTCTCAAAAAGATACACCTTTATACCATTTGCCGAGAAGATATTAGCAGAAGTTTCAGCAAACAAACGGCTATTATTGCGACAATCATGACCTACAACAACCGAAATCTCCTGTCCAGCAAACTCACGTTTAAGATAATTACTAAGACCCTGAGTAGCAGCACCAACAGTATAGATATTCATACGGTTAGAACCCATACCCATAATACCACGAAGACCACCTGTACCAAATTCAAGGTCTTTATAGAAGCACTCAATAAGCTCTGTTTTGTCCTCAGCTTGAAGCATACGACGCACCTCAGCCTTTGCCTCCTCATTATAAGCACCATTTAACCACTTTTCAGCTTTAGCAGTTACCTGTTGTAGTAATTCTGTATTTTCCATAGTAAAACCAATGCACAATTAACAATGTATAATGCATCATTAATTGTTAATTATTAATTGTTAATTATTTATATATGTTTCGAGCAATTTAGTATTAACAGTTGGCACAATATAAAGACTATTCATTTCCGCTGGTATCATAACAGTCTCACCATCAGTCAAAGTAAGATAATCATCATCCCACTTCAACGTAACATGCCCCTCAACGCAAGACAACAACACAAACGAATTAATCGGAGCCAAATCATACTCCTTAGCCTTATCAATCTGCATCTCATTAACCTGAAAATAAGGGCACTCAACAAGATTTACAATACCATTCTGTGCAGGCTGAAGCGAAATCTTTCTACCCTGCCAATTCTCAAAATCAATAGCCCTTTGAGCTAATTCTGTATGCAACTCACGAGGATTTCCATCTGCATCCTTACGATTATAATCATAGATACGATAAGTAATATCAGACGCTTGTTGTACCTCCATAATAAGACAACCCTTACCTATAGAATGCACCATACCAGCAGGAATAAAATAAACATCACCTTTCCTTACTGGATACTTCTGCAACACCTCTTCAAGATTGCCAGTAGCCAAACGCTCAATATATTCAGTCTTAGAGACATAACGATTAAAACCCAATATAACATGCGCATCATCTTCAGCATCAAGCACATACCACATTTCAGTTTTACCATTCAAGCCATGCTCCTCCCCTGCCAATTCATCATTAGGATGCACTTGGATAGACAAGTCACGATTGGCATCTATGATTTTCAACAATAAAGGAAACTCCGCTCCATATTGTTCATAGACCCTATCACCAACCAAATCACCCATATACACTTCTACAAGATCAGCCAAAGTATTACCTTCTAACCAACCATTAATCACCTCACAATCATCCTCTTCCATAGCTGAAACATCCCAACTCTCACCTACTTGACTCAATTTAGGCTCATTATGCCGATATATATTCTGTATCTTATCACCACCCCAAAGTTTTTGCTTCAATATAGGCTTAAACTTCAAAGGATACAATTTATTCAATTCATAATTCATAATTAAACACAACTTATCTTACATCGCATTTTTACATATTCAAAATTCAAACAATAATTATGCATTGTGAATTGAGAATTATGAATTAACTTTAAACGCAGAAGCCGACATTTTCAACATTGTTACTTCCATTTCCGACAAATAACGCCATTTACCTCGTGGAAGATTTTTCTTTGTAAGACCAGCAAAATATACACGATCCAATTTCACTACATGGTAACCCAAAGCATCAAATATACGACGAACAATACGGTTTTTACCAGAGTGAATTTCAAGACCAACAGTGCGGAAATCCCCTTCATTAACAAACGACAACTCATCTGCCTTAACCTCACCATCTTCAAGCACAATACCTGACAAAATCTTAGCAAAATCTTCATCTTGAAGATCTTTATCAAGGGTTACTTGATATATTTTCTTTTTATTAAACTTAGGATGAGTAAGTTTTGTAGTCAAATCACCATCATTAGTAATCAACAACACACCTGTTGTATTACGGTCAAGACGACCAACAGGATAAACTCGCTCAGAACAAGCATTTTTCACCAAATCCAATACAGTTTTACGAGCATGTGTATCCTCAACTGTAGTAACCACATCCTTCGGCTTATTCAAAAGAATATATACTTTCTTTTCACATCTCACTGGTTGATCATGGAACATAACACGATCAGTATCAGGAATAACCTTTGAACCCAACTCTGTAACCACCTCACCATTCACAGTAACAACACCAGCTGCAATATATTCATCAGCCTCACGACGAGAACAAATACCTGAATTAGCCAAAAATTTGTTCAAGCGCATTGGCTGAGAGTAGTCAACAAATTGTTTTTTATACTCAATTTGTTTCTTTTGACTATACTTATTATTAGGATTGTATCCGCCACCTTCATTATTACGATTAAATTTATTATTACGGAAACCACCTTGACCACCATTATTACGTGGTTGATAACCGCCTCTACCACCTTCACTATTGCGATTTCCGCCATTATAAGACCGGCGTTCTGCTCCACCATAAGAGCGATTTTCGCCATCACCATCTTGATTATAACGAGGTTTGTAACCTCCTTGATTTTGTTTGTTGTAGCCACCTCTATTATACCCGCCATCGCGTCCATCTCTCGATGAATTATAAGCACCAGTACGAGGTCTTCTTTCTCTGTTTTCATAGCCCGAATTTCTCAATCCGTATGGCTTTTTGTCATAATTGTTTTCCATTTCTATAGTAGTTATTTAGCGCCACCAAAGGCATTATATTAAATATTCTGCAAAGGTACAAAAAACATTCCAAATTTACAACATATAATCACAATATTTATTTTTAGTGTATATATTGCATAAATAATTTTTTTTTACTATCTTTGCACGCTAATTTAGAGGTAATAAAAAATACTATATATCATCTCTAAAAACAACACGTTAATAACTAATAACTAAATCATTAATAACTAATTATGAACATTATCAGAACTGACATTGATGCTGTAAACGCAATGCTTACACTTCAAGTTACAGAAGCAGATTACGCTGAAAAAGTAGAAAAAGCACTCAAATCTTATCGCCAAAAAGCCAATATCCCTGGTTTCCGTCCAGGTATGGCACCTATGAGCCTCGTAAAAAAAATGTATGGCCGTGGTGTAAAAGCAGACGAACTTAATCGTCTCCTCCAAGACGAACTTTACAAATATATCGCCGACAACAAACTTGACATCCTTGGCGAACCTCTTCCTAACAAAGAAGACGAAGAACGCAACATTGACTTTGATGCAGAAAAAGATTTCGAATTCAAATTCGACATCGCTCTTGCTCCTGAATTCGAAGCTACAATGAACAAAAAAGATAGCATCAAATACTACAACATCACTATTTCAGACGAAATGGTTGATGCACAAGTAAAACAATATGCTGCTCGTTTTGGCTCTTACACTCAAGTTGACGAAGCAAAAGATGCTAAAGACATGCTCAAAGGTACTATGCTCCAACTCGATGCAGAAGGCAATGTTGTAGAAGGTGGTATCAAAGTAGAAGACGCAGTTCTCTCATCAGCATACATGAAAGATGACGAACAAAAAGCAATCTTTGCTGACGCAAAAGTAAACAGCGTAGTTCGCTTCAACCCACGCAAAGCATTTGAAAACGAAGCAGAAATCTCTTCAATGCTCAAAATCACTAAAGAAGAAGCTGCTAACATCAACTGCGACTTCCAATACGAAATTCTTTCTATCACACACTACGAAGAATCAGCTATCGATGAATCACTCTTCAACAAAGTATATGGCGAAGGCACAGTGAAAACAGAAGAAGAATTCCGTGCTAAAGTAGCAGAAGGCATCAAAGAATCATACAAAGAAGACTCAGAATACAAATTCGGTATTGATGCAAAAGCTCACTTCACTAAAAAACTCGACAAACTCACATTCCCAGAAGCATTCTTGAAACGTTGGGTACTTGCTACAAACGAAAACATGACAGAAGAGACAGTTGAAAAAGACTTCCACCTTATGCTCGAAGACCTCAAATGGTACCTCTTCAAAAACAAAGTAGTAAAAGCTAACGACATCAAAGTAGAACGCGAAGACATCAACCTCTTTGCTCGTCGCATGGCTAAAATCCAATTCGCACAATATGGTATGACTTCAGTGCCAGATGATATCCTCGACAACTACGCTAAAGAGATGTTGAGCAAAAAAGAAACTATTCAAAACATGGCAGAAAAAGCACTCGAAGACAAAGTATTTGCTGTTATCCGCGAAAATGTAAAAGTAGTTGAAACAGAAATCTCAGTAGAAGACTTCAACAAACTATTTGAATAATTAATTACTCAAAACACAATAAAAAGAGGTGCAAAATAAAAATTGCACCTCTTTTTTTATCCAAATTAAACGAATTAGACTAATTAGAACAATTAAACTAATCCGCCTAACTTATCTAATATAACTATATTTAGACTAACTTATTAGTTTGTGTATCAGGGAATATTACCGCAGGCTTAAATGTACGTGCTTCTTCTTCAGTCATCCAAGTATATGCCATAATAATTATTATATCACCTACATTTACAAGATGAGCAGCGGCACCATTAACACATATCACACCAGAACCTCGTTCGCCAGGAATAACATAAGTTTCAAAACGACTACCATTATTATTATCAACCACTTGTACACGCTCATTAGGATATATATTAGCCGCATCCATAAGGTCTTGGTCAATCGTAATACTACCTATATAATCAAGGCATGACTCAGTAATAGTCACACGATGTATTTTGCTTTTTACAAGATTAAGATACATTTTACCAATTCATAATACATAATTCATAATTCATAATTAAATGATTTATGAATTATAGATTGTTAAATTATTATTTATTTAAATCTGATATTATCAATCAAGCGCACTGAGCCACAATAAACTGTGATACAACCAACAACATAATCAGCATCTTCCCATTTTTCGATTGACTGAAGGGTATCGCCATTTACAATATCGTAATACTCTACTTCAAGTCCTTCGTGACGATTGATGGCTGCAATAGTTGCATCGTGAAGTTCTTTTACCGTAGTTTGAGAATAGAAAGTAGTACTCTCTTTCAACACAGCATGAATATTAGCTGCTAACGCACGTTGTTCTTCTGACAATAAAGTATTACGAGAAGAACGAGCCAATCCACTCTCTTCACGTACAATAGGACAACCAACTATCTCAATATCAAATTGCATAGAACGAACCATGTGGCGAATAATAGCCAATTGTTGGAAGTCTTTTTCTCCAAAATAGGCACGTGTAGGTTGTACTAAACGGAACAATTTACTAACCACTTGCACTACTCCATTGAAGTGTCCTGGACGGAATTTGCCTTCCATCACTTCATCCAATCCTGCAAAATCGAATTGGAAAGTAGTATTCATCTCTTCTGCAGTATAAAACTCTTCAGCTATAGGTGCAAATACGACTGCACATCCAACAGAGTCAAGAAGAGCTGCATCAGCCTCAAGTGTACGCGGATACTTAGCTAAATCGTTTTTATCGTTAAATTGAGTTGGATTGACAAATACACTAACTACGGCTACATCATTTTCAGCTACAGCACGGCGCACAAGTTGCAAGTGACCTTCGTGAAGTGCACCCATAGTAGGCACAAAGCCGATAGTTTTATTTTCTGCTTTTAGAGCTGAAATATATTGCTCCAATTCAGCGATTTTTTTTATTAGTTTCATAACTTATAATATAAATATACTAATTTCGAAATAAAGTAACTAACAATAAAAAAAAATTCATAACTATCGGACGCACGAGCCGTGCGTCCCTACTCTCAACTCTCAACTTTATATTGACACTTTAGTTTTTTGTTTAAGTTGGAAGTCGCGACCAAGGTATTTTTCACGCACTATAGTGTTATCTGCTAACTCCTTAGGGGTACCTTGGAAAAGGATTTTACCCTCGAAAAGAAGGTATGCTCTATCGGTAATTGACAGTGTTTCGTCCACGTTGTGGTCAGTGATAAGAATACCGATATTTTTATCTTTAAGATGCCAAACAATGTCTTGAATGTCTTGCACTGCAATAGGGTCAACACCAGCAAAAGGCTCGTCAAGCATTACGAAATCAGGCTCAATAGCCAAACAACGAGCAATTTCACAACGACGGCGTTCACCACCAGAGAGTCTATCTCCAATATTCTTACGCACATGTTCAAGTCGGAATTCAGCTATAAGTTGTTCAAGTTTTTCGCGTTGATACTCTTTAGAAAACTTAGTCATTTCGAGCACAGCCTTTATGTTGTCCTCAACCGTCATTTTACGAAAAACAGAAGCCTCTTGTGCTAAATAACCGATACCAGCTTGAGCTCTTTTATATACTGGGTATTTTGTTATTTCTTGTTCATTAAGGAAAATTTTGCCGCTATTAGGGACAACAAGGCCTGTAGTCATATAGAATGTAGTAGTTTTACCTGCACCATTTGGTCCAAGCAATCCTACAATTTCGCCTTGTTTTACATCAATAGAAACATCGTTCACCACAGTACGTTTGCCATACGTTTTGAACAGGTGTTCTGTGCGCAAAATTTTATCCATTAATTATAGTCAAATTAGACTAATTGGTCTAATGAGCCCAATTAGTTTAATAATTTACTTATTTTACTTTCTTTTCTTTGAATATAAATGCAAATGCAATGGCTACGACTAATGCGAAGCCTGCAAATATATACCAAACAGTAGTCCAATCGCCTACCAAATGTCCAGTTGTATTATATTGACAATAGTGGTTTACAATGGCTTGAGCTGCAAGTACACCAATTGTTGCACCAAAACCATTGGTCATCATCATAAACAGTCCTTGTGCAGATGAGCGCATATTGGTAGTAACTTCTTTATCAACAAACAAAGAACCTGAGATATTGAAGAAGTCGAAAGCCATACCATATACAATCATTGAAAGAATAAAGAGCCATACTCCACTGCCAGGATTACCCATACCGAAGAATCCGAAACGAAACATCCAAGCTAACATTGCCATAAGCATAACATTCTTAATACCAAAACGTTTCAAGAAGAATGGTATGAGAAGAATACATAGAGTTTCAGATATTTGGCTTAATGAGATGAGCATATTGGCATGTTGTACGCCAAAAGTATCAGCAAATTCAGGATAAGCTCCAAAACTTGAAATAAATGGATTGGCATATCCATTAGTAATCTGCAACATCATGCCCAATAACATTGAGAAGATGAAGAAGATTGCCATTCTATATTCTTTGAATAGAGCAAAAGCATTCAAACCTAAAGCCTCAGCAAGAGATTTGTTGGTTTGATTTTTAGAGATTGGACACTCTGGCAATGTGAACGAATAGATAGCTAATACCAACCCTAAACCGCCACTAACGGCATATTGAGTAGCCGTAGGTTGATAACCTAACAAATCGACAGCCCACATAGAACAAATGAAACCAATTGTTCCAAATACGCGAATTGGAGGGAAGGCTTTTACTGTGTCTAATCCTGCTTTATCTAATGCGTTATATGCCACCGAATTAGACAATGCCAATGTTGGCATATAGAAGGCAACACTAAGACTATAAATAGTAAATAATGTACTGAACTGCACAGCATCAGTAGTCAAACCATACCAACCTGCAGCAATCATTAATGCGCCAGCTATACCATGACAGATGCCTAATAGTTTTTGAGCTGGAATCCAGCGGTCTGCTACAATACCCATGAGTGCAGGCATAAATATTGAGACTACACCTTGAATAGAATAGAAGAATCCAATATTAGCACCTAATCCAGCATTGCCAAGATAGTTGCCCATTGATGTGAGATACGCCCCCCATACTGCGAATTGGAGGAAGTTCATTATGATAAGTCTTAATTTCATGTATTAGATTTATACTACTTATTATTTATTCTGTTTTTTATTTCTTGTGCACGTTCGTAATTCTCGGATGCTATGGCACGTTGTAAAGCCTCTGCGAGTTCTTCATCAAACAACATAGAGACTGGCGCATCATCGGTATGACGGATTTGAACACGGTCTTTTACCTCTTCTAATATTTCGTCCTCAACGAAAATTGGTGCTCCAGAACGTATTGCTAGTGCCACAGAATCAGATGTACGACTATCTAATTGCAGTTCTTCATCTCCATTTTTGATAACCAATTTTGAGAAATAAGCTTCGCCTGATTTTCTTACAATATCAACTCTTAAAAGGTCAATATCACAATTCAACATCATATCAAGCATTAAATCATAAATAATTGGTCGTTTCAATTCCATCTTTTGCAGAGCTACGAGAATGCTTTTAGCCTCAAATCCACCTATTATAATAGGTAATTTGCGACTACCCTCCACCTCTTCCAACATTAAAAGATAAATTTCGTTGTCGGGTTTGGCTTCGCTGACTCCCATTACTCGGACTTGTCGAGGTAAAATCATGATATTTTTTTTACGACCAATACACACTGTGAGTGTGTACTGTTTTATGACTGTTTTCTTGCTTGCGCCTCGCTTGAGGGTAAGGCAAGGGAATACACACTGTGAGTGTGCATTTATTTCATGTTGTCAACAGCCCACTTTAGATATATTGAGCCCCATGCAAAACCAGCACCAAAAGAAGACAAGACAAGATTGTCACCTTTAAGGAATAGGTGCTTATTATCCCACAAAAGAATTGGAATTGTGGCAGAAGAAGTGTTTGCACGTTTATCAATATTTACCAAAACTCGGTCTGGACGCATACCCATACGATTGCCAACAGCCTCAATGATACGTAAATTGGCTTGGTGAGGGAGGAAATATAAATCGTTAGGATCTAATCCGTGACGATCCATCATTTCGAGCGACACTTCTGACATTTTGCTCACAGCCCATTTGAATACATTCTTACCATCTTGATACACAAAGTGTTCGCGAGCATCAACAGTTTCGTGAGTAGCAGGTTTAATAGAACCACCAGCTTTCATGTGAAGGTATTCTTTACCTACACCATCTGAACGAAGGATTGCGTCTTGAAGGCCATTGCCATCAGCACAAGGTTCAACCAAAACAGCAGCAGCACCATCACCAAAAAGAGGACAAGTATTTCGATCTGTATAATCAATTATAGCAGACATTTTTTCGCCTGACACTACAAGCATTTTTTTGCAGAACCCACTTTCGACATAAAGAGAAGCTGTTTTGAATGCATGAATAAATCCAGCACAACCAACTTGCATATCGAAAGAAATACCATTACGTATGCCACAAGCATTGGAAATAATTGCTGCAGTTGAAGGGAAAACCATATCTGGAGTAACTGTTGAACAAATTACACCATCAATTTCAGAAGGATCAATATTGTTTTTCTCGAGAAGAGTTTTCACTGCTTTAATAGCCATAAATGACATACCTACACCTGGCTCTTTAAGAATACGACGCTCTTTGATTCCCACACGGGTCATAATCCATTCGTCTGAGGTATCAACCATGTGGCTGAGTTCTTCATTCGTTAAAATATACTCAGGCAAATAAGCCTCAATAGCCGTAATAGCGGCTCTCACTTTATTATCTTTAATCATAATCAGTTTTTTTATGCACACATTTATTATATAAGGTATAAGAAAACAACGACACAATACATGTATGCAAAATTCGGTGCAAAGGTACAAAAAATAATTCATAATTCATAATTCATAATTTTACAATTATACTTACTACCTTAATTTTATCAACTATCTATCAAGTACTTATAACCATCTCAAAAATATTAAAAAAACTAAAAAATAGATTTTGTCACATTGCAATAATTTTGTAACTTTGCAGTCCAAATTAATGCATAATTCATAATGCATAATTCATAATTATAAATACACATTAAATCACTATATATTAACAATATAACAAAAAAAAATAATTGATAATTCGTCAACGCATTCAATTATGCATTATGAATTATGAATTATGAATTAAAAGAAAGATGTATAATATTAAAGATGTTTTTCAACCTCGCATAATCGAGTGTTTAAAAAATTACGGAAAACAACAATTCACTGCCGATATGATGGCAGGTGTGATTGTAGGTATTGTGGCAATTCCATTAGCAATTGCATTTGGTATCGCATCAGGTGTAGGTCCAACAGAAGGTCTTATCACAGCCATTATCGCTGGTTTTATTATTTCCGCTTTAGGTGGTACTAAAGTACAAATTGGCGGTCCTACAGGTGCATTCATCGTAATTATCTATGGCATTATCCAACAATTTGGATTAGTTGGCTTGATGATAGCCACAATTCTTGCAGGTATTATGCTCATTGTCATGGGTCTTACTAAAATGGGTACTATCATTAAATTCGTACCTTATCCTGTAATTATTGGTTTTACAGGAGGTATCGCTCTCACTATTTTCTCTACCCAAATGAATGACTTCTTTGGCATGGGTATAGAAGGTGTGCCTGCCGATTTCATTGAAAAATGGATTTGCTATTTTTCTAATCTCTCGTCTATCAATTGGGGAGCATTTGCTATTGGTTTGTTAAGCCTTTTAATTATTATTTTCACCCCTAAAGTATCGAAAAAAATTCCTGGCTCACTCGTTGCTATTATAATAATGACACTTGTAGTGTGGTTATTAAAAGAGTTTACTAATTTTGAATTTGTCAATAGCATTAAAACAATTGGTGATTTATACGAATTGCCTTCTGGTATTCCTGCACCTAAATTGCCTGAAATGAATCTTGCCGAAGGCGAAACTATTTGGAGTGTAATCCGTTCACTTATGCCTGCAGCATTCACAATAGCTATGTTAGGTGCAATTGAATCATTACTTTCGGCAATGGTGGCTGATGGTGTTATTTCAGATAAACACAACTCTAATACAGAGCTTATTGGTCAAGGTATTGCCAACGTAGTAGTTCCATTCTTTGGTGGTATTCCTGCAACTGGTGCTATTGCACGTACAATGACAAATATCAACAATGGAGGTCGCACACCTGTGGCTGGTATTGTTCACGCATTGATATTGATGCTCGTTCTTCTATTTATGGGTCCACTCGTAGGTCTTATTCCAATGCCATGTCTTGCTGCCGTACTTATTATTGTGGCTTATAACATGAGTGGTTGGCGCACATTTGTGTCTCTTTACAAGGGACCTAAGAGCGATTTTGCAGTATTGATGACAACATTTGTACTTACTGTAATATTCGACCTTACAATTGCAATCGAAATTGGTCTATTGCTTGCTGTAGTATTGTTCTTGAAACGTACAAGTGAATCTGTTGAAATCAAACATTTCCACGACGAAATCGACCCTAATCAAGAACTTGACATTAAGATAAACACAGAAGAAAAACTCTCAATTCCAGAAGGTGTTGATGTATATGAAATTGATGGTCCTTATTTCTTCGGTATCGCTAATAAATTCGAAGAGGTTATGAGCCGTATCAGTAAAAAACCAAAAGTAAGAATCATACGTATGCGTCGCGTACCATTTATGGATTCAACTGGTATTCACAACCTCGAAGTACTCATTGAACAATCTAAAAAAGAAGGCGTACAAATAGTGCTCTCAGGTGTAAATCCACAAGTACGTACTGCTCTTGAGAAAGCCGAATTTACAAAACTTATTCCAACAGAAAATATTTGCTCAAACATCAACGTGGCATTAGAACGTTCGAAAGAACTTATCTAACATAAACAATATAAAGCCTCTAAATCCGTTATAGTTTTTAGAGGCTTTATTTTAATTAGCAAAAATGAAAACAACAAAACAAATATTTTTTATTTTAATCTTAATTCTAACTCTATCATCTTGCGATTGGTTAGAACCTGAAGTAGAACAATCAAATCAAATATACCAAACAGCAGCCACACTAATACATGACACTTCAGGCAAAAACCTATTTCTTACAGATGATAGTATTAAGTTACAACCTACAGAAGAAATAATTATCCCCGATAATAAAAAGGACTCTCTTCTAAATAAACGCTACTTTATAACATTTCAAATTACAGAACAAACAACCACTCTATACACCATTAACTTACTCTCTTCTCAACAGATGAGAGAAATACCTATAACACCTATACAATCTATCAACGACACAACCAAATATACTAATCAAACTTTATTACTAAAGAATCTTTGGATATCTGGTTCGTATTTGAATATGATTACAGAAATACAAGGGTCGGGACAAAAATTTCACAACTACAACCTACTATTTAGTCTTAGTCCTACATTGTCACCAGACACATTAAACTTAATAATGAGATACGATAATAATAAAGACAACGCAATATATACTCTACAAGAAGCTACAACTTACAATCTCAAGGAATTTATTAACTCTGAAAAAGATAGTGTAATAATTCGCTTCCATTATAATTCATATTATCCAGAATACAATACAATCTATATAAAAACAAGTACAAAATGAAAAAAATAACAATTTTAATACTCTGTATAACATCGGCTTTATCATTGTATGCCCAATTTAATATAACCAACCCACAAGGTTATATTAAACTCACAGACAAACAATACAACCTTGATGCCCTCATTATATTAAATGGTATAGACGGCAACACTATGATAAACTACACAGGAACAGAATCAATAGAATGGCGTTACACTATCAATGGGGAAAATTTCAATTCTACACAAAAAGAGATATTTCCTGAATCTGATGTGCTCTACTCTATTTATGTGAATGGTTCTGCCCAATACCACATCTATACATTAGACTATACTCAATATTTACCACAACTAAATTCTTTAGAAGTAGTAGAATCAGAAGAAAATAAATGCCAACAAATAACTATTAATGTTGATGCCTCAATTCCAGAACTCAAATATCTCGACCGCACAAATTCCACACAAACGCTCGAACGCGAGTTTACCCTAAGTTATGATAACGCAGCTTGGCAAGACTCTTCATGGGTAGATGTAACTACCGACACCATAATTTCTCAATTCTCAATTCTCAATTCTCAATCCCTGCACCCTACAAATCAACCACATTCAAACTATATGGCGACAAATGGGCAGAACAACTAAATATAACATCAGACACGATAATGACTGATTACTCAGCAATAGCCGTAAAATGTTACCCTAAAGGCACAATAGTTGAGCGAGAATACGAAAATGAAAAAGACCGCTCTTCTGATACTGAAGTCGAAGGTTCAGGACCCCTTGTTGTAGAATTTGAATCTCGAGCCAATCCACTTGATATAATGTATTACGAATGGTTTGTTTGCAACGTAGAAACACCCAATAACTATCAACGCTATAACGACGAAGACCTTCGCTATACATTCGAAAAAACTGGAGAATATAAAGTAAAACTCGTTGCAACGAGCAATACATGCGAATACACCGACTCATTGAATGTACGTGTTTTAGAATCCTACATTGAGGCACCAAACGTATTTACACCAAATGGCGATGGCATTAACGACGAATGGCGTGTGGCTTACAAATCTATCGAACGTTATCAATGTATAATCCAAAATCGCTGGGGTCGCACAGTTTTCAAATCGACCGACCCAGGTAAAGGTTGGAATGGAATGATAGGTACTCGTCCTGCTGCAGAAGGAACATATTATTATGTTATCATTGCGTATGGAACTGACAAATTTCCAGCTACACACAAAAAAGCCGGACAACAAATGAAATATAAACTATCTGGCGACATCAATCTACTTAGATAATTTATAATGTACAAAAAAAAACGGAATCAAAATTGATTCCGTTTTTTATTTATATTCTATAGTTAGAATTTATCTACCATGCGTTGATAGCTCTTATAACGCCATTTAGCATTGTCTTCGGCTGCTTGGAAGAGTTCTTCTGCTTCGGCTGGATATTGTTTCATTACTGAAGCATAACGAACCTCACCTTTCAAGAAGTTTTTGAAGTTATCCCAATTTGGCTCTTTACTATCGAGTGTAAATGGATTCTTGCCCTCTTCTTCGAGTTGTGGATTGTAACGCCACAAGTGCCAGTAACCGCATGCTACGGCTGCTTCTTCCTCAGCTTGAGCTTTACCCATACCTGCTTTCAAACCATGGTTGATACATGGAGCGTATGCAATAATCAATGATGGACCTGGATAAGCTTCTGCTTCACGAATTGCTTTGAGGCATTGAGCTTGGTCGGCACCCATAGCTACTTGAGCTACATATACATAACCATAAGTAGTGGCAATCATACCAAGGTCTTTTTTGCGTACGCGTTTACCTGCAGCAGCAAATTTAGCAATAGCACCAACAGGAGTTGATTTAGATGCTTGACCACCTGTATTAGAATAAACCTCTGTATCAAGAACAAGAATATTTACATCCTTACCAGAAGCAATAACATGGTCGAGACCTCCATAACCGATATCGTAAGAAGCACCGTCACCACCAATAATCCATTGTGAACGTTTAACAAGATAATGGTCAAGTGATGCAATCTCTTTACAAATATCGCAACCGCAAGCTGCTACTAATGGACGAATTTGTTCTGCAAGTTCTTTAGAACGATCTGCATCGTCTTTTTCTGCAATCCAAGCATTAAACAAGCCTTTCAATTCATCTGAACAGCAAGTGCAAGTTTGTGCTTTAGTCATGAGTTCTACGAGACGAGCACGCATTTTATCGTTAGCGAGAGTCATACCAAGACCAAATTCGCAGAAGTCTTCGAACAAAGAGTTAGCCCATGCAGGACCTTGACCTTTTTCGTTAGTTGTATAAGGAGTAGAAGGTACTGAACCTGAGTAGATAGAAGAACAACCTGTTGCATTAGCCACGATTTGACGATCGCCAAAGAGTTGTGTGATAAGTTTCACGTATGGTGTTTCGCCACAACCAGAGCAAGCACCAGAGAACTCAAAGAGTGGAGTTGCAAATTGTGAGTTCTTCACATTAGCTTTAGTATCAACAAGGTGTTGTTTTGTTTTAACATTCTTAACGAGATAATCCCAGTTTGCAGCTTCAGGCAATTCGCCTTCGAGTGGCACCATTTTGAGAGCAGGACCACCAGCTTTAGGGTTACCTGGACATACGTCAACACAGTTACCACAACCGAGACAGTCGAGCACACCTACTTGCATACGAAAGTGCATACCTTTCATTGCAGCAGGAGCTTTCATTTCGAGAGTATCTGCAGTAAATCCTGCTTTCTCTTCGTCAGTCATAACAAATGGACGAATACATGCGTGAGGACACACATACGCACATTTGTTACATTGAATACAGTTGTCGGCATTCCAAGTAGGAACAAACGCAGCCACACCGCGTTTTTCATATTTTGCAGTACCTTGCATCCATGTGCCATCTTCGATACCTTTGAATGCAGAAACTTTCAACAAATCACCATCTTGAGCATTGATTGGACGAACAATTTCATTGATGAATGCTGGGTCGTTATTTGCCTCTACTGCATCATCTTCGAGAGTAGCCCATGCTGGATCAACTGCTAATTGTTTGTATTCTCCACCACGATCAACAGCAGCATAGTTTTTATTTACTACATCTTCACCTTTTTTGCCGTATGATTTAAGAATGAATTTCTTCATTTGCTCTACAGCCAAATCTACAGGTATTACCTCTGTTATACGGAAGAATGCCGATTGAAGAATTGTGTTAGTGCGATTACCAAGACCTATTTCTTGCGCAATTTGAGTTGCGTTGATATAATAAACTGTGATATTATTTTGTGCAAAATAACGTTTTACTTTATTTGGCAAGTGTTTAGCCAACTCTTCGTCGCTCCAAACTGTATTCAAAAGGAAAGTACCATTCTTTTGCAAGCCACGAGTTACATCATACATACGAAGGTATGCTTGAACGTGACAAGCTACGAAGTTTGGTGTTGTTACCAAATAAGTTGAACGAATAGGTGTATCAGAGAAACGAAGGTGAGAACATGTGAAACCACCTGATTTTTTAGAGTCGTAAGAGAAATATGCTTGACAATATTTATTAGTGTTGTCACCAATAATTTTGATTGAGTTTTTATTAGCACCCACAGTACCATCAGCTCCCAAACCATAGAATTTACCTCTAAACATATTACCAGCATTGATAGTAATATCTTCAAGTTTAGGAAGTGAAGTGAATGTTACGTCATCTTCAATACCAATTGTAAAGAGATTTTTAGGTTGAGGCAATGCCAAATTTTCAAACACAGAAAGAATTTGAGCTGGAGTTGTATCGTTTGAGCCAAGACCATAGCGACCACCCACTACGATAGGAGCATTTTCTGTACCATAAAGCACATCTTTTACATCCAAATAAAGAGGTTCGCCAGTAGCACCTGGTTCTTTTGTACGGTCAAGAACAGCCACACGTTTAGCTGATTTTGGAAGCGTAGCCAAGAAGTGTTTAGCTGAGAATGGACGATAGAGGTGAACTGCTACGAGACCCACTTTTTCGCCTTTTTCCATCAAGTAATCAATAGCCTCACGAATAGTTTCTGTAACAGAACCCATAGCGATGATTACGCGCTCAGCATCTTCTGCTCCATAATAATCGAACAAACCATATTTGCGACCTGTAATTTTAGAAATCTCATTCATATACTCTTCCACAATTGCAGGCACAGCATTATAATAGCTATTAGAAGCCTCACGATGTTGGAAGAACACATCTGGGTTTTCAGCCATACCACGAGCTACTGGACGCTCTGGAGTCAATGCACGATTACGGAATGCTTTCAATGCATCTTGGTCAATAAGACCAGCGAGATCTTCATTCTCAAGCAATTCAATTTTTTGTATCTCGTGAGAAGTACGGAAACCATCAAAGAAGTTGATGAAAGGTACACGACTCTTAATAGTAGAAAGGTGGGCTACACCAGCCAAATCCATAACCTCTTGCACCGAACCTTCAGCCAACATTGCAAAACCTGTTTGACGGCAAGCCATAACGTCTTGGTGATCACCAAAAATAGACAAAGCATGTGAAGCCAAAGCTCTAGCTGAAACATGGAATACGCAAGGCAACAATTCGCCTGCAATTTTATACATATTAGGAATCATCAACAAGAGACCTTGTGATGCAGTATATGTAGTTGTGAGTGCACCTGCTTGAAGCGAACCATGTACTGCACCAGCAGCACCACCTTCTGATTGCATTTCTTGAACAAGAACAGTCTCACCGAAAATATTTTTACGTCCGGCAGCAGCCCATTCATCAACATACTCCGCCATTGTACTTGATGGAGTAATTGGATAGATAGCAGCCACCTCACTAAACATATATGAAATATGTGCAGCTGCTTGGTTACCATCACATGTAATAAATTTCTTTTCTTTCATAATAATACAAATAATGTTATTATTAGTTATTTCTTAAAAAAACTTTCAAAACTAAGATTTTCAAATAAATATAGGATATTTCAAACCCTATTTCCGCAAATAAGCAATTATCATGCAAAGATACAAAAAAAATCAATACTAACCCACGATATTCTAATATTTTTTCAAAAAATAACACATTTTACAACAATATCTAAAAAAACAGAACTATTACACCTTAAATATATAATGCATGAGTATCTATTCTTAATATTCAAATAAAATAATTTATCAATAATAAGTCATATTTCACAATTATTTTGTAACTTTGCAAGTCAAATAACAAAAAGTGCGAGCCGAGTACCAAACATCTCGCTGTACAGACGCAATATATTGCGTCTCTACTACTCGTTACTAATTTTTGCGATAAGCGAGTGCAAAAGCAAAGTCTTACTTTAATTATGCCGAGCAAAGCAAAAATCTTGAGTGAAACGAAAAAAAATCTAATATATGAAACAACAAATCATTGACTTAATAAACCGCGAAGTCATCCCTGCTATCGGATGTACTGAACCTATTGCAGTAGCTCTTTGCACAGCAAAAGCTGCAGAATTACTTGGTACCAAACCAGAGAAAATCGAACTATTCCTTAGTGGTAACATCATCAAAAATGCTATGGGCGTTGGTATTCCTGGCACAGGTGGCATGATTGGTCTCCCTATCGCAGTGGCTCTTGGCGCACTCATTGGAAAAAGCGAATACCAACTCGAAGTGCTTCGCGACTGCAATTCTGAGGCAGTAGAATTAGGCAAAAAATATATCGACGAACGTCGCATAAACATCTCTCTTAAAGAGACTGACGAAAAACTCTATATCGAAGTTATCTGCTCTTCTGCCGACAAAAAATCGGTTGCAATCATAGCAGGCAATCACACCAACTTCATTCATCTCGAATCTAATGGCGAAGTGCTCCACCACCAAGAACTTGGTGCATCACAAGAGGGCGAAACCAACACCGACCCACAACTTACTCTTCGTCAAGTTTGGGATTTTGCAATGAACACACCAGTAGAAGATCTTCGTTTTATTCTCAAAACTAAAGAATTAAACGATGCCCTCTCTAAAGAATCGCTCAATAACCATTTCGGTCATGAAGTAGGTTGCACCATCCGCGACTCTGTAAAAAAATACCAAATGTTTGGCGACTACACCTACATGCACATCCTTTCACGCACTGCAGCTGCTTGCGATGCTCGTATGGCTGGTTGCCCTATGGCAGCAATGTCAAATTCAGGCTCAGGCAATCAAGGCATCTCTGCAACTATGCCAGTAGTTGTCTATGCCGAAGACCACAACGCCACTGAAGAACAAATGATTCGTGCTCTCACCCTCTCTCACCTCACCGTGATTTACATCAAACAAAGTCTTGGACGCCTTTGTGCTCTCTGCGGATGCGTTGTCGCTGCTACTGGCTCTGCTTGCGGTATCACTTATCTTATGGGAGGCACTTACCAACAAGCCGAATATGCCGTTAAAAACATGGCTGCAACTCTCACTGGCATGCTCTGCGACGGTGCTAAACCTTCTTGCTCACTCAAGGTAGCATCAGGTGTATCTACTGCCGTTATGTGCGCTATGCTTGCTATGGAAAACAAATCGGTTACCGCTGTCGAAGGCATCATCGACGACTCTGTTGACCAATCAATCCGCAATATGACCAAAATCGGTAAAGACGGCATGATGGCAACCGACCGCCTCGTCCTCGACATCATGACTAATAAATAAGTATTTTATTTTCAACATAAGTACATATTAGATTTTTTGTAGGCTCTAAATATACAATCACAACTTTTAACTATCAAGGGAGACTAACTTTTTTCAAGTACAAGCCATAAATCATAATTTTATATGAAGGCTTGTACTTAAAAATATATGAGAACAGAACAAACCAAACTTTCAAATAACCATATTTTCTTTACCTCCCAAAACAAAAAAATTTGTACTTTTGTTAAAAACAAAAATGGATTTAAAAAAACAAACCACTATATCGCTCATTTGGAACGGACTGAACAAAGTCGGTTATCAAGTAATAGCATTGTTGGTAGGGATTGTGACAGCGCGTCTGCTCACCCCTACCGACTTTGGTTATATTGCCGCACTTGCCGTATTCACCATGTTAAGCAATATTTTGGTTGAAAGTGGATTCACCGCAGCATTGGTGCGTCGCGAAAACAACACACAATCAGACTACTCCACTGCTTTCTACTTCAACGTTGCACTTAGTCTCTCCTTCTACGCCATACTATTCTTCTCTGCTCCCGCAATAGCCAACTACTTCAACATGCCACCACTCGTCAAACTATCACGAGTAATCTTCTTGGCTATTATCATCAACTCACTATTCATTATTCCCAACATCATTCTCACTCGCCAACTGCGTTTCAAAGAAATAGCAATTGCCGAATTATCTGGTATGATAGTCAGTGCCATCATTACCATCACAATGGCTATGACTGGTTTCGGCTATTGGGCAATTGCGGCTCAACAAATATCTCAACTTATTGTAAAAGTGGGTATTATATGGACTTTAAGCCATTGGAGACCCTCTTTAGAATTTAATCTCAAACTACTAAAAGAAATTTTCTCTTTCAGTTTTCTACTCATTATTTCATCGCTTATATCCACCGCTACACGTTATATCTACAACTTTTTCATCGGCCCACGCTATTCTGCCGATGACCTTGGCTATTACGGACAGGCTTTCAAATTCCATCAAATCCCCTACAATGTAATTACATCGACCATAACAGGTGTGTCATACCCAGTATTCTCTTCGCTCAACAACGAAAAAGAGCGTCAAATGCTTTACATACAGAAAATTATGCGTATGACAGCATTCATCACTTTTCCCGTTATGATAGGCCTATATTGCATTGCACCTAACTTTATTTCGGTCATTCTCACCGATAAATGGATGCCTATGCTCCCCTATTTCAAAATACTTATCCTTGCGGGCATAGCAATGCCTTTTATTAACCTCAATCTCAACGTATTCAACGTAATAGGCAAACCTCGACTATATTTTCAAATGGAATTCTTGCGCAACGGACTCATTATTGCGCTACTTTTCGTGCTGAATAGCACTATAGAGATTATGCTTTATGGCTATCTAATTGCCACCTACACCACATTGATAGTTAGTAGTTTCATGCTCAAAAAGCACATCAACTACTCACATTTCGAACAAATCAGTCACATACTTCCTTCGCTAATATTAGCTATTGTTATGGGAGTTACAGTTGCAACCATAGAAACAAAACTTGTAATGAGCGACACAATGCAACTCCTCCTCCAACTAGGCATCGGCGCACTCACCTACATCTCCCTCGCCTGGGGTTGCCACCTCCAAATCATGGATGACATTATAAATATGGTGAAAGAAAAACTACACAAATAATATTATCTATATATCAATTTTCCTGTATCTCTTTTATCAATAAATCATACTCAGATTTACTGATTCTTTTTTCCTTATATTCGTTGCAAAAGAATGGCATTCCCATCATATATTCACGATATATCTTTTGTAAAAGGTATGCTCTGTGTGTATTCCAGGTAGATTTTAATGTATTCAACAAAACTGTATCATTACCTGCAATATCTTCATAGCATTCCATTAAAGAAAAAACCTTTGGCAATGCTTTTTCCATTTTGGCATTTGCTATTTCATAATATTTTATATCTCCCGACTCTATACTATCTATAATTGGTTGATATATAGAATATAAATCATTTATCAGGTTTTGCGACATCTCATCATTCAAATTTTCCTTCTCTTGCTGCTCTATAATTGGATTTACTTGCTTTTCTATTAACACTATTTGCCGTCCTACTGGTTCAACCTTATTATTAACATACCAAACAAACACACCAATAACAGTAGCCAGCAACACAAACATAGTAATCGCAACAAACACTCTCTTTTTTCGCAGCACTCTCTCTCTAAATATCTTTTTTAACTCAAGTACAGTCTGTGGCCTTTTATCTGGATTTTCATTCAAACACAATTTTACAATTGATTGATACTTTCCAGGAAAAACAAACTCTAAAATTTTACCAAAACTATAAATATCCGTCCTACTATCTATTTTCCAATCTGGATTAAGTTGTTCAGGCGAAGCATATCTCAATGTACCTGCCGAAGATTTAAATATCGCATAATCATCTCCATCTGCCAAACCAAAATCTATCACTTTCACATTACAACCATTACTTGCAATAAGTATATTCGAAGGTTTCAAATCTCGATGAATTATCTGTTTCGAATGCATATAAGCCATAGCATCAAGCAATTCGAATATAATCTTATGTCGAACTTTATCGTCTGGATTTGTCGCCAAAAACTCTTTTAAAGTCACACCATCAATATACTCCATAACAATAGCAGTGCCCAAATTAGGAATATCTTCCATTGAAAGAAAATGTACAATGTTTTGGTGATCCAATTGAGTCATCAAATCAAATTCTTTACGCAACAATGCTTGATACATACTCTGACTTGCAAACTCAGGTTTCAATGTTTTCAACACAAAACGCTTACCTGAACGCACCATTATATATAGATTATTCAGGTTACTTTTGCACTCCAATAATGTATAAGATGCAGAACTTGACACATCAGCATCTACATCAATAAATTCAGAAGACGAAACATCCATAAACTCAAAATTTAAATTCAAACGCAAAATTACAAAAAAAAAGAAATATAACAATAAAATTATTGCTTTTTACTATGAAACACTATGAAACATTGCTGTTCCAAAAAAAATATCTAATTTTGTGCACTGAATAAACAAATATAATATCTATATGACAAAAACAGTAAACATAAATAGACCAGAAGTGCAAGAATTGCGCTTAAGAATAGAGGCCAAATTAGGTGAACCTCTTAGAAGAACTGTTTATAAAAGATTATCTTTCGCAATATACGATTCTACGAAAATAAATATTAGCGAATCAACACTACAACGCATTTGGGGATATGTTTCAAGTTCAGAAAATGTAAATGAAGAGACATTAGATATTTTATCAAAATATATAGGCTATGATAGTTGGCAATCATTCAAAAATGAAGTAATGGATAGCGAAGAGAATGATTCCAATATTCTAAATCAAAGCTATAGCATCTCGACATCAGAATTACAAATAGGCGATGTCTTACAGTTGGGTTGGCAACCGAATAGATATTGCGAAATTCGTTATTGTGGTGAAAACAAATTTGAAGTAACACATTCAGAAAATGCAAAATTGCAAGTTGGCGACACTTTTAAATGTGGATTATTCATAAAAGGCGAATTACTTTCACTCGACGAAGTACGCCAATCAACCAACCCTCATACACCAAGAATTATGATTATCGCAAAAAAATCAGGTTTAACAATGTTAAAAAAATTTAATCAATAAAAATTTATTATTATGGAACAAAATCTTAAAACATGCCCTTATTGTGGCGAAGAAATTATGGCTACTGCCAAAAAATGCAAACATTGTGGCGAATGGTTAGAAGAAGAACTTCTAAAGGAATCAACAGATGTAGCAGAAATTGAGACTGAGGAAGACGAAGAAAATTATATAACTTCTAAAAACTCAGAACCAACAGAAATGTCTTTTTTCAAATACTATTTCTTTTCTGTATGGAGTGCTACAACTGATAATGATGAAGAGTTCAACGAACAAGATGCAACATCCTCTATCCCTGGATTCAATTTCAATGCTTCAATTGCACGTGGTAGATTTTGGGGTTTTCTCATCATTTGCTCTCTAACTTGGGGTATGCTCAACACATTTTTTATAAATGCATTTTTATTAGGGGCAGCTTTTAGAGGTTGGTTCGGCAAAATTTCCGCTATATTATTTGTGTGCTTTTACATAGTAAAAATGGTAGAAGTACAAATCACACGTCTAAACAACATTCACAAAAACAAATGGTTAGTATTATTAAACCTCATACCTTTTGCTAACATAGCCTTATATTGTATGTATTTTTTCAAAGGAGACTCTGACAATATCAAAGTACGTTGGAAAGGTATTGATTTTGTATATCTTATCACACTACTTATACTCTTCTTCGCATTCGTAGTCCTCAATGCTTTATTTTTATAAACAATAAAACAACTTCATTATGAAAAAATTATTTTATATATTAAGTTCTTTATTTCTCTTAATATCTTGTGGCCCAACCGAGTTAACTGAAGATGAAAAAAATCTCCTAAACCAACTCACAGAAGAAATACAAAGCGATTATCGTGAGATCTATGTATTAGAACTATTTGTTGATGGTAAAATCGGTAAAGCTCTTGAACAATATATAATTGATATTACAAACGAAGAAATAAACGAAGCTACATCAATGTTTGGGGGGCTTATTGAATTAGAATATATCTCTTCTTTTGGTTATGGCGCAGATGTATCAGATGCTATTAATGGATGGACAAATTATTGTGTAAAACGTAACGAAACACTGTACGAAATAATAAAAGAAGTAGTTATGGCTTACGATAATATATCCAACAATTACACCGATCAATTTCTTAACTCTTTAGGTCTTATTGAGAATGGAGAATTCACTTTATCAAAACAAAAATTAAACGAACTATGCAAATTTTTATACAAAGAACCTCGCAAAATTCAGAAAACCGATGGGTCTGACATACATAAGTATTTCGAACCTATAATAATTGCCTCTTTAAGAGACTATACCCCACCTGTAGTTATCAAAACAGAATATGTTTATGAAGAAGAGGGATGGCTTGTAGAATATAGTTTTGGTGATTCTTATTTAGTCAAATTCTACGAAGACGAAGAAAACGGTGTATTACATATGAAGTATGAACCCGTAGAAGTTGAAGTTATATATTAAATTGCAAAAAATAATAAATCGATAAGATTAATAGTTAAAAAAACTAACCAATAACCTATAATATTATGAAAAAATTTTTATTTTCCCTTTTGATTATCTCAACATTTTTATCTGCGTGCAATAATAGCTGTAGTGGTTTGAGCAAAAAACAAAAACAGCTAATTGACGAAAAGATAGAAAATTCCAATAGTAAATTTAACTATCAATACATCTTAATTGATGATGAGATAATACAACCTATTCTTGCTGAATTGGAAACAAATTTCTTTGCAAATAATGACGAATTGATGGAAATATATGAAATTTTTGTAGAAGAATTTAGATATGAGATATTAACAGTTTCAAAAAATGAGGCACTTGGTATTCTCAATAGCAGTTGGGAATATACTATTCCAAAGATTAGAGAGTTGGGATATGGAAAAGAAGATACTGAATATATTTTGGGTATTTTTCAACAAATATATGATATGTATTATATTACATTAACAATTTTATCCGACTATGATAATATATCAAAATCGACAAACACACATAGATTTGATATGACAAATCCAACTACATTGGAAAATGCCATAAAAAGTTTTAATAAGACAGCTAAAAGTACCTATTATGAATTGATATTTACTGAAACATTATGGAATATATCTGAAAATGAAGAAGAAATTTTTCTATACCCTGTTATTGTAAAATACCTCCAAGACAAACCTTTTGAACTTAAAAGTGCAAAATACAACGCAGAATACAACCGTTGGGAATTAGATTACACGGCAGACTACTCATTCAATGTAGAATTTGAAGGCGAAGGAAATAATACTAAAATAGTTGGATTTAGCGAATATATAGATGAGGGTATCGATTAATATTGCATATTATAAAAATTAGATAAAACATCAGCAATAGAGATTCGACGGAAACATTTCTAACAAAAAAGAGTAAAATTATTGTTAATTAAAAATATTTTTACTAACTTTGCCTTGTCAATAGTGACCAAACCATAAAAAAGGCATTAAAAGAAAATTAAAATATATTTAAATAGCAAATTTTCATATAATTACCCATAAAAGTTAGATAGCGTTTCCGTCGAATCTTGTATTTTGAAATCTGGACAATTTCAATATCGCAACCAAAAAACAGACGTTCAACGCTCACGTGGTGTATACTGCGTGAGTTTTGGCCGTATAATTTGGTTGCAAGGTAAGTCCAGAACCTCAAAATACAAATTACGCGAAGCCAAAACTTACGCTTTTTTTGTATTTTATTGTATAACCTAAATCAATTAATTTAATATATGATTAAATTTCAACCTTTTGTTGGCAAAAACTATTTATCAAGCATATGGAAACTACGCATTATGGTGCTTGGCGAAAGTCACTATTGTGCTAATCCAGCAGATGCCATTCCAACAATAACACAAAATATTATTACGGACTTATACAATCCTAACAGTCCGCATGAACCATATAAAAACACATATACAAAATTCACGAATGCACTTTCAGGGGAAAAACTAGATTTCGAAGGTAAAAAGCGAATGTGGGATAATGTGATGTTCTACAATTATGTACAATTTCCAATAGCAGGTGCGCGACAAGAGCCAACAGAGCAAGAATTTAACGATTCAGAAAATGCATTTTGGGAAATATTAGAAAAATATCGTCCAAATAAAATCATCGTTTGGGGGCAACGACTATACAATCACCTACCACGCAAAGGATATCAATTGCCAGATATAATAGCACCAGACGGAAAAGCCATTGAAACATGGGCATACACACTGCAAGATGGAACAGAAATTCAACTACTCCCAATCACCCACCCATCAGCCGCCTTTTCCCCTGAATATTGGCATGAGGTAATAATGACATTTTTAGCGAGATAAATAGAATATTAAGTAACTATTAAATATAATTAAACATGGAAATAACAAAATTAATAGAAATAGCGAAAGAGCTAAACTTAACATCAAAGGTTCAAGAATTAGCTTTTTTAGAGGAACGTTTATCTACTCCAGACAAAGATCTTGTATTGCCTTTAATAGGAGAGTTTTCATCAGGAAAAACTAGTTTAATAAATTCACTATTGGATAACCCAAACTTAGAAACAGCATCGCAAGCAACGACTGCATCAATATTTGAAATACGATTTGGTGCAGAAGATTGTCATGCTGAGATTATCTCTAATGATGGAATAAATCCAATTGATGATGTTTCTAATATAAAAAACAAAGATTTAAGTCATATTGACATAGTAAAAGTCTATGATACATCCAATCGTATTGGTTCATCTACAATTTTAGTTGACACTCCGGGATTATCTTCAAATGACCCTAATCACCGCATTGCATTATCTTCATATTTGCCTTATGCTGACGCATTTCTTCTATTAACGGATATTAATCAACAATTGACAAAATCTATGTTAGAATTTGTCGCGGAGTCAAAACTTATCGATAAACCTATCTATCTAATTATCACAAAATGTGATACAAAAACAGAACAAGAGATAAACGAAGTTAAAGAATATATAAAGAAAAATATAGATTTTAAATTCAATGATATCATTACTATCTCTGCACTTAAAAATGATATATCAGAATTTGATACACTAATTTCTAAAATACAAACAAATAAAAACACAATTATAGAAAATTCCGTAAAAAATAGAATTAAAATAATTGCATCAGAAATGAAATCTGTCGTATCTGATTTACTAAAAATAAAAAAAGATACAGAAATAGACAAAATCATAGAAGAAGAAAACAATAAACTAAATAGAATAAATCGCAGTATCAACAATCTCATTGAGGATATAGAACAAACAATTAATAGTAATAGAACAAAAATCGTGTCTAATTTTTCTACCAGTGTATTCAATAAATTAGATACTATTGTGAGAGAACAAGGTCGAGATTGCGACAACGAGGTTTATACCGCAGTCAATAGCTTAGGAACTCTTTTGTCTGAACAATTTCAAAAGGATGTGTTATTTGATATTACCAATTTAGCAAGAATGCGTCAAGGCAATATTGACGAAGTACCTATGTCAGGTCTTGAAACAATGAATTTTGTAAATTTCAGTGGATTTTCATATAATCTTAACCTTTCTTCGTTAGGTCACAAATGTGATAAAGCAATAGGATATGGCGCATTAGCAGTTGCTGCAACAGCTGTTGTCGTAGCTGGACCAGCTATTATTGGTGCAGCAGGGACTACAGGTGCGACAACGGCTACAGGTGCAGCAACGGCTACAGGTGCAGCAACGGCTACAGGTGCAGCAACAGCTACAGGTGCAGCAACAGCTACAGGTGGCATGATTGCAACTGGTACGGGAACTGCAATTGCTGCTGATGTCGCCACTGACATGTATGTTTTACATCGTTTACAAAAACAGTATCAATCCCATACTAAACTAGTAAAAACAGTTGAAAATGTCAAGCATATGTCCTCTGAAATTAAAGAAAAAATGCCAGAAGTAGAAAAATACAATCAACAAATTGGACAAAAATTTGGAATGGATAGAGGATTTATAGAAACTAGTGTTGGTTGGGTGACTGATTTTTTTGCTAAACCACAAAGACAAAAAGCAATACATAATTACATAAATAACACACTCGTTCCTGAATTTAATTTATATATAAATCATAGTGCTACTCTAATCAAACAACAAGTTATCGCTCTTTTGAGAGAAGAAGCACAAAATAATACTCAAACCATTAAAGCTCATCTAGAAACTCTTAAAATAACACAACAAGAGAACAAAGAAGAATTTACAAGAAAAATCGAGCAATATAAAAATTTTCAAACTTTTTTAACTCAATTCTAATATGGTAAAAATAATAATAGGAGTAGCTGCTGGTTTCGCATGTGGCTATATTTTAAAAAATATTACAATGAAAAAAGGCTCACAAAATGAATTAGGTGAATCTTATGAGTCGTTGTATAATTCATCAAAAAATGAAATAAATGCTCTCAGTAATAGACTCAAAAATTACAAAAATGAGAATGAATCGTTATTAGAGGAAGTAAAACGTTTAAAAAATAAATTACGCACACAAGAAGACTCTAATGATGATCAAATAGATAGAATAGATGAGCTTCATAGAAAAATTAATATTCTTCAAAAAGAAAAATCTTTACTTGAAGAGAAAAATCAAGAATATAAAGATTTATTAGAAGCAACGCAAAAATAAAAAGAATTGTTTATGGCAACACCAGATAACCAAGACTTGTTAAAAAAAATAAAAAAACAAGAAGTCGAGATAGAAGATTTAGAGGATGAAGTATCCGATTTAAAGAAAAAATTATCTAAATTAAAAACCGAAAAAGATAAAATTTCAGAAGAATTAGATAACGCCTCAAAAAATTTAAAATTATCACAAACTGAATTACAAGAAATACAATCAGAACAAAAAAAATTACAACTAGAAAACTTATTAAACATCGAAGCAATCGAATTTGCCAATGCTATATTAAGTGCACCCAAAGTAGATGATTCCGATGCAAATAGTATTGCTCAACATCTAAAACGCATTAAAGAAATTATTTTAGATGATTATGTCGACTTACAAAAATCACTTAACGAATATGACGATGCAAATAATGGAATAAATATCATCAATAGATGGGCTAATATCCAACAAAAATCATGGATTAAAAACAAAAAAGTTGTTGCTTTCATTGGTGAATTTTCTGCAGGAAAAACGTCAATTATAAATCGTATTTTATCTAATGACAACCCTAATATTCCATTACTTCCTGTTAGTAGTAAGGCAACTACAGCAATTGCAACATATATTTCATATGGAAGTACCTTCTTATCTCGATTTACTGATCCAAAAGGTGATTTAAAAAAAATTAGTATAGATATATTTAATAAAGTCAATAAAAATATTTTATCTAAAATAAATGCGAGTTCTCTTATTCAATATTTTGTCATACAATACAACAATGAAAACCTTAAAAATTTAAGTATTCTTGACACACCAGGTTTTTCAAGTAATGACAAAGAAGACCAAAGTAGGACTATTGATGTAATCAATGAAGCAGATGCTCTTTTTTGGGTAGTTGATGCACAATCAGGTACTGTCAATAGATCTTCTCTTGAGATAATATCTCAACACATCAATAATGTACCATTGTACATTATAATAAACAAATCTGATACAAAATCGCCAAAAGAATTAGAACAACTTGAAAATCAGATTAAAAAAACAATGAAAAATGCAAATATACCAATTAAAGATTGCATTAAATTTTCACAAAAATCTGATTTGACAGAATTGCTAAAAATAATTAATAATATTCAAATTTCGGAAGCACGCACAGGAAATGATATTTTGGAAATATTATTTGATTTAGAAACTGATTGTGCTAAAATAGAAGCTACTCTTAATGAATTTAGGAGTGAACTTCAAGAATATAGTTTCGAGTTAGAAAATTTAAATGAGGATATTATCAATTTTATTGATGTACAACAAACAATTTGCCAAGATCTTGTTGATATTCCTAGAGAAGAAACACATTGGATTGCTGACAATGATTATCGCATGGATAAATATGAATATCAAAATTTCTGCGATGGATGTAAGAATGTATTTGAATATGCTTCTAAAATAGAGGAATCTTATAATGAATGGTCGGAAATATATGAAAAATATAAAGATTTAGAAATAAAATGTGAAAAAGATAAAGAAAACCACAAAATTATTACCAAAATACAAAAAGATCTTTTATCCGAAATTAAAAAATTTGATAAAAAACTATACTCTGATATTAAATCCGAACTTGATTTATTGAAAAAAAACCTAAAATCTTTACAAAACGATAAAACACACAAAAAAACGATAGCAACTACAATCTCCAGTTTGTGCGACAATTCATTAAATAAAGTTGTAGCAAAATTATTATCTATGATAAAGAAAAAGAAGCTATAGTAAAATATAAAATTGAACTAAATATGGTTAGTGCGAGACACAGATTATGTACAACAGTATTTTTACATTAGATATAAAAAAAAAGAAACTTTAAAATTTATCACACATGAATACACAAAACTTTTTTCAAGAATTTCAAGAAAAAAAGCAACAAATTTGCATATTAGCAAATGAAGCTTTAAAAGCTGGATGGATTGACCAAACAGCACATAACGATATATTAAAAAAAATAAATGACGATATTCTCACTATTGGTGTTATCGGGCAAATGAAATGTGGAAAATCAACTTTCCTTAATGCATTTCTATTCAATGAGCAATTACTACCAGCAGCAACAACACCTATGACTGCGGCACTATCTGTGATTACCTATGGAGAAAAAAAAGAAATTGAAATTGAATTCTATTCAGAAAATGAATGGGAGGAATTAAAACAACTTGCCACTTATGATCTAAATGAAATCAATGACACACTACAGAGAGAATCAGTAAAAGCCGCCAAAGAATTATACGAGAAATCAAATTCAATTAAATCTAAAATACCTAATTTATTAGGAACTATAAAAAAAGATAGTATAGATCAATTAATTGAATATGTCGGAGCAGAAGGGAAATATGTATCTATAGTAAAATCAGTTAGAATAACACTCCCATATGAATGGCTAAAAGGTGTTGAAATTGTAGATACCCCAGGATTCAATGACCCTGTTGTTTCGAGAGAAGAACGCACAAAAGAGTTTTTAAAACGAGCAGATGTGGTGCTTATGATGCTTTATGCTGGACGAGCTTTAGATGCCACAGATTGTAATATTCTCTTTGACAAAGTTGGTAAAATTGGCATAGGAAAAGTGATATTAACAATCAACAAATGCGACATTCAATTAGCACAAGGCGAAGACTATAAACAAATTAAAGATAATGTCAAGAACGAACTTAATAAAGCCCTAAGTTTATATAAAGATAATTCAATATCTGAATTATTAAGTGATATTGATCCTATTACAATATCAGCTCAAATGGCTTTATTAGGTCGAATGCCAATGAGTGATGTGCTTCGAGACGAAAATCTAAAACATCATTACCACGAATATCTAAATGATATTTTTGACCACCTTAAGACTCAAAAAGACTTATTGCAATTTAGCCAAATATCTGTCCTTGAAGACAAAATTAAGGACATTATTTCAACCGAAAAAGAGGAGATACTCATACGTAAACCAACAAATCTAATTTTTCAAAAAGCCAAAAATGCTATAAATGATATTGAAACACAAATAATTATACAAAAAGAACAAAAAGCTAATTTGGAACTCCCAGATGAAGAATTGGAAGAGAAAATAGCTAATTTACAAAAAATGCAAAGAAGAATTCAAAAAAAATTTGAATTTGCTCAAGATGAATTAGGTGAAAAATATGATGATATTTCTAGAAAAATAGTACATGATATTGAAGATATTGCAGATAATTGTAAGTCAAGATGCAACAATATTATAGATACATATAAAAAAGCTGAATTAGAACGTAAATTAGACGCAGAATTAAAAAAATTTGAAGATAGAGAACTCAAAAGATATATTGAAAATATAAATAGTTCAATAAAAAAAGAATTACGAACTAGTATTACTGAACTCGCAAATGAGGTTGAAGATGTAATCGGAAGATATAATGAAAATGGCGAATACAATGATTTAAGTCGTATTCTATTACATACTATCAATAAAGCATTCGAGTCAACAAACAATAATACAAATTTAGTATTAGAAAAAGAAGAAAATGACAATACTAGCGATATACTAACAGCAATACTACTTTTAATTCCAACAACACCTATTATTTATGGTCTTTTCAAAATTTTTGATTCAGGTAGAGACGAAGCTAGAACGAGATGTAATGATTTTTTCAATAGCATAAATTATAGAGAAATAGAAGAAAAACTAAAAACATCTAAATCTAGATTTATTAATGTATTAAATGGTGATGCTATCAATAAAGTTTTGAGTGATTTAATTGTACAAGCAGAAAAAGCAGAACAAGAAAAAGCAGAAAAAGAAAAAAATCTTCAAAAAGTAAAAGAAAATCTAGCAACATTGAATGCTAATAAAGCAAAGATTGAAGAAGAATATAAAAAACTACAAACGCTAATTTTATAGAAAAAAACGAAAACAAAAAATGTAATGAATTGCGTTTAATTAAATAATATACTATGCTTTTAGGGAAAATAAAATTTAAATGTACGACTTGTGGGCATAAGTTTGAGGGAATGGCTGCGGAATATCGTGCTACGCGATATGTGCATCCTATGCCATGCCCGAAATGTGGAAGCAAACATACTCGTCCTGCGGGATTAAGGGGACTACTTGACACTCCGGCGTATAAGAAAATTTGGAGTGAGTTGGATAAAGAATAATAAAAAAAACCGAAGTGTTGATATAAACCTTCGGTTTTTTTATACTATTTTGTATCCATATTTATTTTTTGCTATTTCTTGGGTGATGAGCTATGACCTCTTCACGAAGATAATTCAAATCGAGATGGGTGTATATCTCGGTTGTTACGAGATTTTCGTGGCCCAACATCATCTGTATCAAACGCAAATTGGCTCCACCTTCGAGCAAATGGGTTGCGAATGAATGGCGAAATGTGTGCGGACTGATATTCTTCTTTATTCCTGCCCTCTCGGCAAGGTCTTTCACAATAATAAGTATCATCACGCGAGTGAGTTTAGCTCCACGACGATTGAGAAAAAGATAATCTTCATTACCAGGTTTAATCTGCAAATGACAACGGTCTTTAAACCATTCCTTTATTTGACAAATAGATTCATCGCTCAATGGCACAAGTCGTTGTTTGCTTCCTTTTCCCTCTACCAACATATATTTTTCATCTAAATGAACATTACTTATTTTCAAATTAATAAGTTCACTAACACGCAATCCTGACCCATATAACACCTCAATTATAGCAAGATTACGTTGCCCTTCTTTTGATGGATATGAATAAATTTCATTTATAATTCTATCAATTTCGTCTAACGTAAGCACTTCGGGCAATTTGCGAGCCGCCTTTGGTGTCTCAAGCATGAGTGTTGGGTCTGTATCAAGAATATCGTTATAGATAAGAAATTTATAAAACGATTTAACACCTGAAATCACTCTACCTTGCGATGTAGCCGACAAACCCAACTCGCCCAATTCAATAACAAAGTCTATCAAATCCTCGAGTTTAACATCCAATAAGTTCACCCCCTTCGCATCGAGATAGTCGGTCAACAAACCGAGATCGTGAAGATAAGCCTCTTTAGAATTCTCCGACAAGCCCTTCTCTAGCTTCAACCAATTGGTATATTTACGTATTAAATCAGTTTTATCTAATTGCATAATCAAATACAAACTAAAAAGTGGCGAACTAACAATAGTCCGCCACCTTCCTTATTTATACATCAATAATTATTTATTCAAACGGAAACGTTCGTTACCTTCTTTGATGTAGCCAACAATTTGGTTAGCAGCAGCGAGACCCGCGTTGATGTTAGCTTCAGCTGTTTGAGCACCCATTTTCTTAGGAGTACCGAAATAGCGAGCGCCGAATTTTTCAGCCAATTCAGCAGCGTTAGCAGGAGCTACGTCAGTAACATATTTGAAATCAGCACGGTCAGCCATCAATTTAGCGATACCTTCTTCGTCGATAACTTCTTTACGAGCAGTGTTAACAAGAGTTGCACCTTTAGGCATTTTGTTAAGCAATTCGTAGTTGATAGATTTTTTAGTTTGTTCAGTTGCAGGGATGTGCAATGAAACATAGTCAGAAGTTGAATAAAGTTCGTCGATAGAAGCAACTGCTTTAACACCGTCAGCTTCGATTTTTTCAGCTGGAACGAATGGGTCGAATGCTTGAACATTCATACCGAAGCCTTTAGCAATTTTAGCAACGCGAAGACCTACGTTACCATAAGCGTGAATACCAAGAGTTTTGCCTTTCAATTCAGTACCAGTAGCACCTGAGAATTGAACGCGAGCAGCATAAACCATCATACCGAGAGCCAATTCAGCTACAGCGTCAGAGTTTTGACCTGGAGTGTTCATAGCTACTACGTTGTGAGCTGTACAAGCTTCGAGGTCAAGGTTATCGAAACCAGCACCTGCGCGAACAACGATTTTAAGGTTTTTAGCGTGATCAAGAACTTCTTTAGTAACTTTGTCAGAACGAACGATAAGAGCATCTACATCAGCAACTGCTGCATAGAATTGTTCTACTACTGTGTATTTTTCGAGAAGAACTACTTCTCCACCTGCAGCTTCTACAATTGATTTGATACCATCTACAGCTGCTTTAGCAAATGGTTTTTCTGTTGCAACAAGAACTTTCATAGTTATTAGTTATTAATTAGTAGTTAGTAGTTATTAGTTAGTAGTTATTAGTTAGTAGTTAGTATTCTTCATTCCTCATTCCTCAGTCCTCATTCCTCATTCCTCATTCCTCACTCCTCATTCCTCACTCCTCATTCCTCACTCCTCATTCTTTTGCAAAGGTACAACATTTTTCTGATACCCACAAACTTTTTACAACAAATAAAAATCTTATTTCTTTTTCTTCTCTGCAAGCCATTTACGAAGAGCCACATGATATTTTGCTGCGTTGCGATTGTGCTCGGCAAGAGTTACGGCAAAGTTATGAGTACCATTAAAATCTGGATGCGCACACATATATATATAATTATGTTTTTCGGCATTAAGCACAGCATCAATAGTAGCTACACTTGGCAGACGAATCGGACCAGGAGGGAGACCTGCATATTTATACGTATTATATGGGTCATCTACTTTAAGATGCTCAAAAAGAATGCGATTTAGCGCAAAATCTTTCAAGGCAAACTTCACTGTTGGGTCACTTTGTAGACGAATACCTTTGCGCAAACGATTAAGATAAAGCCCCGCCACACGCGATTTTTCAGGTTGATAATTAGTCTCTTCTTCTACTATACTTGCAAGTGTAATTACTTCAGGAATAGTTAAACCTAAACGTTCAGCTTTTGCACGACGCTCATTAGCATTCCAAAAGGCATCATTCTCTTTTTTTAGACGTTGCATCAATTTATCTACCGATACAGTCCACCACACCTCGTATGTATTACGTATCACAAGCGCAAACAAATGTTCTGGTTTATAACCCAACTCTGCCATTTTCTCTTTATCGGTAACAAAATTCATTATCTCTACCGAATCCATCATCAGTTGTTTTGACACTTTAGATGCAAAATGTTCGGGCAGGCGCATATAGTTAATCGTGAGACGTACGGGTACTTGCTCGCCACGTTGCACACGCTGAATGAGTTGCAAATGTGTCATCTCAGGAAATACAGGATAACAACCCGCTGGCAAAATAGTCGTAGGTTTAAGCCCTAAAACTCGACAAGCAAACATAAACATCTTCGGTTTCGACACTACACTATCAGCCTCTAAATGCGCTACGAAATCGGCAAGATTTTCATCTTTATCGACATAAACGCGCATTTCTTTACCCTCTTTGACATTCAATTTAGCAGCAAAAACCTCGCTCCACACCACAAAAAGAGAGATAATACCTATTAAAACAATGACAGAAAAAGCAATTAGATATTTTTTCCAACTTTTTTGTTTACTCATAATCAAAGATTTAATATTTCAAGTTTGTTTCATTAAATAAAATGCAAAGATAATGAAAATATTTTAATCAAAAAATTTTGTGTATTCAAATATTTATTGTACCTTTGCACTGCTTTTGAAAAAAAGCACGTTCAGTTGATACTGACCTGACTGGAAGTGTGGGTGAGTGGCTGAAACCACCAGTTTGCTAAACTGACGTACGGGTAACCGTACCGGGGGTTCGAATCCCCCCGCTTCCGCATCAAAGCTAATTGATTGTTACAGAACAGTTAATTAGCTTTTTTGTTTTTAGACTATTTTCTGAAATTTATTATCGAAACTAAAACGAAACTATGAAAGACGAAATAGATTTTAAGAATGAACCTTTGGGACGATTGTTTGCAAAGATTTTTGTGCCTACTCTGCTCGGTATGTTATCGGGTGCGGCACTGAATATTGCAGATGGTATGTTTGTTGGGCTCGGCATAGGTAGTGATGCGTTAGCGGCTGTGAATATTGTTGCGCCAATGTATTTGTTATCATCGGATGTAGGATTGATGTTTGGTACGGGCGCTTCTGTCGTGGCTGCTATACATTTATCGAAAGGCAAAATACGCACGGCTAATATCAATATTTCGCAATCGATATATGTATCGATGCTTATAATGGCTATTGTGTCTGTTGCTACATTTATATTTGCGCCACAATGTGCTCGCATGTTTGGTAGCACCGAACGTCTCGACCCATACGCTATTGAATATCTGCGCTATTTTGTGCTGATTTGTCCGCTAATTATGCTTGAATGTATAGGTTTATTCGTTATTCGCCTCGATGGTTCGCCTCGCTATGCAATGATGTGCAGTGTTGTGCCCGCTGTGCTAAATATCATATTAGACTATATTTTCGTTTTTCCGATGCAAATGGGCATCAAAGGTGCGGCTCTAGCAACTGATATAGGTGTTATAACTGGGGCATTAATGATATTCTACTACTTGATATTCAAAAGTAATCAGACTAAATTATTAACACTAAAATTATCAAAAAATAGTCTGCTACTTACTGCTCGCAATATTGCGTATATGGTTAGATTAGGGACATCGTCGCTACTTGGTGAATTGGCTATATCGTTCATGATGTTTCTCGGAAACCACATATTCCTCCGTCATTTAACCGAAGATGGTGTGGCTGCATTTAGTGTGCTATGCTACTGTTTCCCTGTCATTTTTATGCTCAACACAGCTATTGCTCAATCGGCACAACCAATCATCAGTTACAACCATGGATTGGGCGACACTGAGCGTGTAAAAAAAGCATTCAAACTTATGCTAACAATGTCAATCACATGTGGAGCAATTACAGCTATTGCTATATGGATTGGTCGCAGTGAACTTATTTCAATGTTCCTACATCGCGATACCGCAGCGTATAACATTGCCTACGATGGTATGCCTTATTTTGCACTTGGAATGCTATTTTTTGCAATCAATATTGTCGTTATAGGTTATTATCAAAGCGTTGAACAAGCTCGTAAAGCGGTTGTTTTAACCATTTTACGCGGTTTTGTATTTCTCGGAGCTACATTCTTACTTCTTCCTTATTGGTTTGCTACACCAGGCATTTGGTTGGCAGTACCAATAGCAGAAATGCTGACTTGCGTGACGATCGGCATTGCGAGTCTATATAAAAAAGAATACACACTTCAGTAAGTGTGTATTCTTTTTTTGTTTTATTTGAGATAATCTTCGAAATAATCTGTCACTTTTTGCATGAGATGAACTCGGTCTTTACCAATGACATTGTGTTCGGCTCGAGGATAGATGAAATAATCAATTGAAATATTATTGGTTATACAAGCATCAAGGAAGTTGAGTGAATGTTGATAAAGGACTACATTATCTATTAAACCTTGACAAATAAGTAGCTTGCCTTTCAAATCTTTGGCTTTATTCATTAACGATACCGCCTCAAAACCCTCTGCATTTGTTTCAGGTGTCTCCATATAGCGTTCGCCATACATGACTTCGTACCATTTCCAATCAATGACAGGTCCGCCAGCTACACCCACTTTGAAGATTTCGGGATAATTGGTCATGAGTGAGATAGTCATAAATCCGCCATAGGACCATCCATGCACACCAATGCGATTTTTATCAACCCAAGAGTGAGACATAAGCCACTTCATACCAACCATTTGATCTTGCATCTCTGCTACCCCACATTGACGATGTATAGCACGTGCGTAATCAGCTCCGTGATTTGGTGTACCACGATTGTCCATAACAAAAACTACATATCCACGTTGCGCCATATACATTTCCCAACGGCGCAAATAACCTTGATATGAATTTCTCACTAACTGTGTATGCGGACCTCCATATACATAAAGTATTACAGGATATTGCTCAGTTGAATCGAAATCAAGAGGACGAATTAAACGATAATTGTTGTCATATTTACCATCAGCACTCTTAATTGTACCTAATTCGATTGGAGCAAAGTTATAATCTTTACAAGGGTCTTCAGCCTTAAACACTTCGCGATAAAATTTACCATCAGTACTGCCAACTGCGACAACACGAGGTACGTTTAACGAAGAATAATTATCGGTAAAATAACGTTTATCAGTAGAAAGTTGACATTGATGCCACCCTTCGGCACGAGTTAAACACACACTTTTACCTGTTGTAATATTTACACGACAAAGATGACGCTCGGCTGACGACACTTCTGCGGAATAATAATATACATATTTATTATCATGGTCGAGATATTCAACATCGGCATCAACACAAGTAAGACGTGTGAGTTGCTGTTTCTTTAGCGAATAGAGGTAAAGATTATAGTAACCATCTCTATTATCGGTAGTATAAACAAATCTATCATCATCGATAAATATCAATGGTTTGTTTGGCTCGAGGAATTGATCGTTTTTCTCGGACAACAATGTAGCCTTAAACTCGCCAGTAAGAGCATCGTAGGCATTAAGATTTAACTCTTTTTGCTCGCGATTCATCACTTGAATATATATAGTTTTGCTATCAGGCGACCAAGTAACATTAGTTAAATAACGCTCATCTGTAAAATCAGTTATATTGAGATAGATTGTTTTATTCTGCGCCACATCATATACCCCCAAACGCAATCGTTCAGATGACATGCCTACCATCGGATATTTAATTTCGTTAGCAGTACCTGTACGTGTTGTTATATCGAGCAGCGGGAAAGTTGTTACTTGACTTTCATCTTTCACATAAAATGCTAACCGACTATTATCTGGCGATGGAAATAAACCATGCATACAACCAAACTCGTTACGCGACACTTCACGACCGCAAACAATATTTTTATCTTCAAACGATGTAATAGGTATTTCTACACTATCTTCAGTCAACCAAACAATGTTATTTTCTTTCAATACTGCATGTGGAACATGCTTTTTTATTGGCTCTACATAATCCACAACACGTTGTTTTCCTGTACGCACATCAATAGCATACCACACAGTATCTTCTTTATGTAGATACTGATTTAGATAATCACTACTCCACCTTACTTGATAATTTTTAGGTGTAAGATTGCGATTAAGAATAGCATCTTCCATCGTAAGCAGACGGCGTTCTTCAGCAAAAGACAAACCAAACACTCCTAATAAAAACAACAATATTAATTGCTTTCTCATAATATATCACTATCAATTAAATTAGATATTTCAAACGTAAATTTCCATAAATTATCCATCAATAAAATATTTATAAATAATTTATGATAATTTGCATAAAAAAAAATCGCTATAGTTTTTCGCCAAAGGCAAGGTCGCCACAATCGCCAAGACCTGGTACAATATACTTGTGTGAATTGAGTTCTGGGTCAAGAACTGCAGTATAAATATCGCAACCTGGCATTACTTTAGAAATATAATCTACTGCAAATTCAGTAGATACAATACTACAAACAATAACACGAGCTGGAGTACCATGTGTAAGTAATGCTTTGTATGCCAATTCCATAGATGAACCGGTAGCTAACATTGGGTCACAAAGAATGACTGTTTTGCCTTCAAGAGAAGGTGCTGCTATGTATTCTACGTGGATATCGAAATGACTTTCATCGGTATATTTACGATATGCTGACACGAAACAGTTTTCGGCTCCATCGAAAAAGTCTAACACACCATTGTGCATGGCAAGGCCTGCGCGGAGGATTGAGGCTACGACAATTTTGTCAGCTACAACATTGGTTGGAGCTATGCCAAGCGGTGTTTGAACATACTCTGTAGTGAAATTGAGCGATTTGCTGATTTCGTAGCACATGACTTGTGCGATACGCTCGATATTGCGACGAAAACGCATTGGATCATTTTGGATTTCAACAGAACGGATTTCTTTAATGAAATTGCCAAGAAGAGAATTTTGTTTGTCTAAAATGTGTAGCATAAGAATGGAGAATTTATTTTAACAGAAGTACAAAAGTTTCTTTTAATATAAGTACATATTTTTTTGTACTTGAAAAAAGTAGTTATCCCGATGAAGCAATAAAACAGAGATTATAATCTGTAAGCTTGCAAACATGAGATATGTACTTATGTTTCAAACATAAGATAAAAAAAGAGGCACAAAATTGATCTGCGCCTCTTTCATATATTAAGCATTTTTGATTGCTGCTTGAGCCGCTGCCAAACGTGCGATTGGCACACGGAATGGAGAACATGATACGTAGTTCAAACCAACTTTGTGGCAGAATTCCACAGATGATGGTTCACCACCGTGCTCACCACAAATACCACATTTGAGGTCAGGACGAACTGAGCGACCTTTTTCTGTAGCCATTTGTACGAGTTGACCTACACCATTTTGGTCGAGCACTTGGAATGGGTCGTTCTTCAAAATCTTCATATCAAGATATGCTGGCAAGAACGAAGCAATATCGTCGCGTGAATAACCAAATGTCATTTGTGTCAAGTCATTAGTACCAAATGAGAAGAATTCAGCTTTAGAAGCGATACGGTTAGCAGTAAGAGCTGCACGTGGGATTTCAATCATTGTACCAACTTTGAATTCGATGCTTGCACCGCGTTCTTCGAACAATTTAGCTGCAGTTTCGCGAATTACTTTTTCTTGGTTAGCGAACTCATAAAGGATACCTGTAAGAGGAACCATGATTTCAGGAACAGCTACGATACCTTCTGCTTGAAGATCGAGAGCAGCACCAAGGATAGCGCGAGTTTGCATTTCTGTGATTTCTGGGTAAGTATTACCAAGACGACATCCGCGGTGACCCAACATTGGGTTAGCTTCGTGAAGTGAATTTACACGTGTACGGATATAATCGAAAGTAACGCCCATAATTTCAGCCAATTCGCGTTGTTCTTTTTCTTCGTGTGGTACGAATTCATGCAAAGGTGGGTCGAGAAGACGTACTGTCACTGGGCAACCTTCCATTGCTTTGAAGATACCTTTGAAGTCGTTTTGTTGATAAGGGAGGATTTTTTTCAATGCAGCACGACGACCTTCAACTGTTTCTGCGAGAATCATTTCGCGCATAGCACGGATTTTTTCGCCTTCGAAGAACATGTGCTCTGTACGGCAAAGACCGATACCTACAGCACCAAATTTACGTGCAACAGCTGCATCGTGTGGAGTATCAGCGTTAGTACGAACGCGGAGGTGTGTATATTTGTCAGCCAATTCCATCAATTCAGCGAAATCAGCATCGAGTTCAGCATCTTTAGTTGCAACTGCACCTTGATAAACTTCACCTGTAGAACCATTGATTGAGATGAAATCACCTTCTTTAAGTGTTACACCAGCAACTTTAATTGTTTTAGCAGCATAGTCAATAACGAGAGCACCAGCACCTGACACACAGCATTTACCCATACCACGAGCAACTACGGCAGCGTGAGAAGTCATACCGCCACGTGCAGTGAGGATACCTTGTGCAGCAGCCATACCTGCGAGGTCTTCTGGAGATGTTTCGATACGAACCATAACCACTTTTTCGCCTTTTGCAGCCCATACTGCAGCATCTTCTGCGTTGAAGACGATTTTACCGCAAGCAGCACCTGGAGAAGCAGCCAAACCTTTTGTCAATACGACAGCTTTCTTTTGAGCTTCTTTGTCGAAAATTGGGTGAAGAAGTTCGTCAAGTTTGTTAGGTTCAACACGGAGAAGAGCCTCTTTTTCTGTAATCATACCTTGGTGGAGCATATCCATAGCGATTTTAACCATCGCAGCACCAGTACGTTTACCGTTACGTGTTTGGAGGAACCAAAGTTTGCCTTCTTGAACTGTGAACTCCATATCTTGCATATCACGGTAGTGATTTTCAAGTTTTGTTTGAAGTGCATCAAGTTCAGCATAGATTTCAGGCATAGCCTCTTCCATTGAAGGATATTTTGCAACGCGTTCTTCTTCGCTGATGTCAGCAAGTTTAGCCCAACGTTGTGAACCAATTTTAGTAATTTGTTGTGGAGTACGGATACCTGCTACAACGTCTTCACCTTGTGCATTGATTAAGTACTCACCATTGAACAAGTCTTCACCTGTAGCAGCATCACGGCTGAAGCATACACCTGTAGCAGATGTTTCGCCCATGTTACCGAACACCATTGCTTGAACGTTAACAGCAGTACCCCATTCTGCAGGAATACCTTCCATTTTACGATAAAGAATAGCACGTTCGTTCATCCATGAATCGAATACTGCGCAAATAGCACCCCAAAGTTGTTCGTATGCTGATTCTGGGAAGTCGTGACCTGTTTGTGCTTTAACTGCAGCTTTGAATTTAGCTACAAGTGTTTGAAGGTCTTCAACTGTCAATTCAGTGTCAAGTTTAACACCTTTTGCTTCTTTAACCTCTTCAATGATAGCTTCGAATGGATCGATATCGCTTTTGTTAACTGGTTTCATACCAAGAACTACGTCGCCATACATTTGAACGAAACGACGATATGAGTCCCATACGAAACGTGGGTTGTTTGTTTTGCGAACCAAACCTTCTACCACTTTGTCATTAAGACCAAGGTTAAGAATTGTATCCATCATACCCGGCATTGAAGCGCGAGCACCTGAACGTACAGAAACAAGAAGAGGATTTTCGATGTCGCCGAATTTTGAGTTCATCAATTTTTCAACGTTAGCAAGAGCTGCTTCGACATCGCTTTTAAGAATTTCAACAACTTTGTCTTTTCCTAATTCGAAATACTCGTTACAAACATCAGTTGTGATTGTGAAACCTGGAGGACATGGCACTCCAATGAGGTTCATTTCGGCAAGGTTAGCACCTTTACCACCAAGCAGATTTCTCATATCTGCCTTACCTTCAGCTTGTCCATTACCGAAGGTATAAACTCTTTTTTTGTTGTCCATAAAAAAAAACTAATATATACTGTAAAGTGTAATATACTATATTATATATGATACATAAGCAGTTATACATCAACCACCGCCTTATTGTACCTTATACATTTCAAGCATGCAAAGTTACAATTTTTTTATGATTTTTGCAAATATTATAATAATGTTTTTTACAAAAATATTACAATGTTTGATTCAAAAAGATTTATTTTAACATCAATTCGATATGAAAACACTATATTTCCTAATACTAACAACAACCGCTTCAGAGGACAACACACCTTCCAAGATAGTAAATCACACCTTCAAGCAAGACTCAAACAAGAAAACGGACATCTACAAACCACCTTAAAAATTAGATCAAACTTACGTCATTTTACTATACTATATACCTCTTTTGCAAATATTTCAACCATTCTTGGTGCTTATATGACCTAAAATATTTACTTAATATAGCAAACAAGGATTCATATGTTAAATCTATGAAACTCGCTTTACCACATTTAGTTAGTAATGTCTTATATTCAGGTATAGCATACTCGTGAAAATATTTATTACCCTGTGGATAAAGATGTACATGATGAAAACGCTGAATATCCCCCCAACACAACATAGAATACCCTAAAATATGGTTTCTCCAAATTTGACGCAAATGATTAGCCTTTATGAATAAACGAGTATCTAAGGTTGAATTATACCACTGAGATTTCTTTGTTTTTACAGAAAATTTTTAAAGCTCTTAAAACTCTATGAACTCTAATAACCGCGTTTCTCTTTTCTAACTCTCATCATGCGTTCACTAAATCCACCTTTACTAACAAAATCATCTGCCAATCTTTGTAATTGTCTAAACAACAAATAATCAGCTTGCTTTATCAAAACAATAGCCATATTAGCAATTGTTTCAGGTGGACGAACCTTTATTAATTCCATAAAAAAATGAGCATCATTATGTTCTCTTCCCAACCGCCTCATCGCTTCTAACTCTACCGAATTTTCCTCCCATTGCCTATGACCACGAGTTTTTAAATAATCTTCATAGTCCTCCAACAACTCTTGTAAACTTGCTTTCGCAACATTTAATAATTTTATCTCAGTTTTACTTGATGTTGCCGAAGCTGCAGAACCTTCTATAATATTTTGTTTTCCGCTCCTTGCTGCCTGCACCATTTGGTCAATAGTGCGATCTCCCCGCTGCAAATAAGTATGACAAAAATAGTACGTTATTTCAAAAATAACATTACTTTTTTGATAACTCAATAATTTCTTATAGTTACCCACTCTCGGCAACAACTGCTCATTCATAACTTACTTTTATTTAAAATTTACAATTATATTTCATAGTATCTTAAGGACTTTAAGGTCGTTAAAGACTTTAAGGTCGTTAAACTCTCTAATTTTTCAAATAGTCGGCAAACTCATTCCATTGATTTTACGATATAAATCAAGTGCATAAACATCGGTCATTCCACTTATATAATCTAATATGCTTTGCACCTTTTCATAATCGCTCTCTGCCGACACATTATATTGTTGCGGAATACGACTAAGAAATTGTTTTGAATATGCTTTCTCTGGTTCAAATACTGCCTGCATCAATATATCAAGCAGTTCACTAATAATCTTATAACCAGCCAATTCAATATCAAGCACCATCTGCGCACGATAGATTTTCTTAACCGACACTTTCGAGCTATATTTATATGCCTCGCGCAACTCCTCTGGCAAATGGTCGATCAATGCACCTTGAAATTCGCCATTCAATATTGCCTCTTCATTATCTATAAACACTCGACTCACACCATCTATCAATACCCCTACTACCGAACTACGCAAATATGATATTTGCTCATTTTCATCCGACACGATTTTAAACACTTCATTCTCCGCACGCTCTCTGCGCTTTTGAGGCAAATATCTCATAAACAAATCTTTCGTTTCATCAAACGTCAACAAACGCAATTTGTATGCATCCTCAATATCCATCATCTGATAGCATATATCATCGGCTGCCTCTACTAAATAGACTAATGGATAACGGGCATATCTATCAGCATTATACGGATTACGGATTATACCTAAATCTTTTGCAATGCGCTCATACGATCCAACTTCCGACTGAAAAAATCCAAATTTCTGCTTCTTTTTATCTGCAAATCTCGATTCGTATGGATATTTCACTATCGAAGCCAATGTCGAATATGTCAACACAAAACCGCCTTTACGACGCCCTTCAAACTGATGGGTTAATATACGAAAGGCATTTGCGTTACCCTCAAACGTAGTCAAATCTGCCCATTGTTCTTCTGTGATATTCAACCTATTACGATACTCTACTCCTTTTACTTCCGAAAAGAATGTACCGATAGCATTCTCACCCGAATGACCAAATGGTGGATTACCAAGGTCGTGAGCCAAACATGCAGTTGCCACTATTGCACCTATTTCGCTCAACTCTGCCGACAATTTTGGGTATTTAGCCGACAATTCACGTCCTACATTGTTACCTATCGAACGCCCAACACACGACACTTCAAGGCTGTGTGTCAATCTATTATGCACAAACACACTACCTGGCAACGGAAACACCTGTGTCTTATTTTGCAAACGGCGAAATGCTGGCGAAAATATCAATCTATCATAATCGCGCTGAAATTCTGTTCTACCATCATGATTTCCTTGATAATAATCCTCCATCCCAAATCGCTTGGTTGTTATCAATTTATCCCATTTCATATTTTTCTTATTTCTAATGATTTGGAAGACAGAATAACAAAATAACATAATTTATTAAATTTATATTTTATGCTCTTTTGTTCTTATGTCTTCTATTTTTTCTGTTTAAACTATTTCAAAGCAAACAATTTTCTATCTGTTGCATACAAAATATATCCTCTCACATCGTATCCCATCTCTTTTACAAGTCGCACATAACGACCCACTTGACGCAAATATTTCTGATGTGTATCATCTACATATTCACCAAATTTATAATCCACAACGACCACTTCATTTTTTACATCGTCTATCATCACTCTATCAGGACGATACACCCGCCCATTTTCACCATCAAATATCTCTGCTTCATTCATCACCCTCCATCGCTCATCAAACAATTCTACCACTCCCTCTATCGCCAATATTTCATCTACTTCGCTGCGCAATCCATCAACATTCTCTCCTTCCCTCTCTACCCATTCTATTGCGCTATCTACATCGTCCATCGTTTTTATATGTTCAAACAATCCGTGCATCATCACACCATATCTGCGTACATCCCCCTCGCCCGTATCTTCCGAATACTTAAAACGCAACTGTGCTCTTTCCGCCACCTCTTCTTCGGTTGGCAAAGAGTCCATATTTAGCCTTAACTCCACATTTTCAACATCCTCTTTATCTTCTTTCTTCTTTGGTGAATAAGCCACTTTATCATTCGACTCATACACATTTTCATCTTCACCTTCTCCAAGCAACATACTACGCAACAACTTTGCAATAGATATTTGAGTTATTGCATTCGACTCTTTTTTCTTTTCATCCTTAGACTTCGTATTATTACAATAAATATATAGTTGTTGCGATGCTCGTGTCGTTGCAACATACAGCACATTCAGCACATCTAAACAAGCTGCTAAATACTCAGCTACAACATCTTCTCTAAATTCACTATTAAACAACTTAGTCGAACTTTGCGTATTAATCGGCACGACCGACACCTCGTCTATAAACAAATGATTTTTGCGACTCTTCCTCTCTGTTCCAACCAATTGTATATTACCTTTCCCAAATCCCATATTCCAATCTACAAATGGTATAAACACTATTCCAAATTCCAATCCTTTTGCTTTGTGTATAGTCATTATTCGAACAGCATCTCCTCCCTCTGGCATAGCAATAAAGGTCTTTTCGCCTTGAACTCCCCAATATTCCAACAACGACCTAATATCCAACGTCCCATCAATTGCATACGACTGTACTTTGTCCTTAAACGATTGCATATATATCTGATGCACACTATCTTCTATCTCATTCAAACTAAACAATCCTATCAACGCCTCTATCATACTCATCAGTGGCATATATTTCACTCGTCCAAATCTTTCAGCAATTTCATCTCCAAACACTAATTGCTCCCATTTCGCATAATCATCGCCTCTATACGACATCAATTCATAATCTTCTGCATCCACCATTCTACCCCAACACACCTCTCTGTGCAATGCCACTACGTTAGCTCTAAACAACTGCTCGTATGGTTGCATCAAATATTCTAACACTGCAACAATAAATCTAACCGCCACATTATCAGCCACACACAATGCCTCCGACGAATAAAATGGTACCCCCTCATCTTTCAATCTCTCTGCCACCTCTTGCGCCTCTTTATTCGTACGCACCAACACTGCTGTCTCACCATAATGTCCCAACTCTCTCATCTGCTCAACCATCTTATTCAAACTCTGCACCTTCCACTTCAACTCTTTATCTTCTTCATCATCAGCCAAAAACTCCACTCTAACATATCCTTTCGCAGCATCTTTCTTACCCACTCCTTGCTTGCTACCAGCATATATATTTTGCAAATAATTATCATTTTCTATCATTCCTTGAGTTTTCAACTGCGCATCTGCCAATTTTGGCAACTCCTCATACAACCTATTATTGAACTCTATCACCTCTGCACTACTACGATAATTCTTGTCCAACGTATCATCTACTACATATGAACCAAATTCATCTTTAACCCCCTCATGCAATATCCTCCAATCACCATTGCGCCAACGATAAATACTCTGTTTCACATCTCCTACAATCATCGACTCATTACCCCGTGACACTGCCTCTTTCAACAATGGCACAAAATTTTCCCACTGCAATTTTGACGTATCTTGAAACTCATCTATCATAAAATGCTCTGTCCGAACGCCCACCTTCTCATATATAAACGGAGTATCCGACCCATCTATAATTTTATTGATAAAATCCGATGTCGACGATATCAACAAACAATCCTTCATCTTGCAAATCTCCATCGCCTGATTATCAATCTCATTCAATATACCCAATATATAAATGTACGAATTCACAATCTTTGCCGTCTGATACTCCCTAAATCTTTCACCCTCCACATCACACAACTCCACAATCCTCTTCACACACTCATGCAACTCAGTAACAACACTTTGCAACGACCCATCTTTCTGATATTTCTTCTTACACCATATCGCCAAATCATCACTCTCTGCTCCTTTTATAAATGTAGCACTCAATTCATAATTCTTGCCTTTCAAATAATCATAATCAAAACGTGATATTCTATTATCGCCAAACAACTCTTTCCCATCCACACCACTCAACACACCTTTAGCCCTATCACACACCCTTTTCAAATCCTCATCAAACTTCTTAATAATCTCACGTATATTATCTCTATACTCCTTCAATCGTTTCAAATCAAACCCAAATTTCTCTTTTTGCGACAAATAATCCTCCTTAAGAATCAAGTTTGCCAACCCCAATATCGCACTCCTCGGATTCCACGACCGACCATCCTCCACTTTCTCACTCGCAAACTCCGTCAACCACTCCAACAACATATCACCTTCTCTATCTTCTCCCGGTTTGTCATAGACAACTGCAGCACCCCCCATATTGTCCCCCTGTATTAGGGGGACGAGCGAAGCGGAGGGGGTTAATGATTGTGAATTGTGAATTGTGAATTGTGAATTCAACGATGCCAACATATTATCTACTGCCATTTCCAACACCTTATCCGTCTCCAACTCAACCTGATACTGATTATTCAAATTCAACTCCCTCGCAAACGAACGCACAATTTGCTGAAAAAATCCATCAATCGTCGAAACTCTAAACTGGGTATAATCTTGTAAAATATCAATCAAAAACCGCTCAGCCATCTTCGCAATAACCTCATTCTCAACCTCCTTCAATGCAGGCAAATCACTTCTTAACTTCTCAACATAATCCCCTTTCTCACCCCTCGACAACTCATACAGCGCCTTCACAATCCTCTCCTTCATCTCCGCAGTCGCCTTATTCGTAAACGTCACCGCCAAAATTCCCCTATGTAAATTCAAAGTTAAAACATCTCGTGTCTCACATCTCGTGTCTCGTGTCTCGTGTCTCGTGTCTCGTGTCTCACATAATTGCGTCTTAAACAAATATTTAATGTACTCATACACCAACGTATAAGTCTTACCCGAACCAGCCGAAGCCTTATAAATCTGTATTCCCATAACAAATCCTATTACACTTTTACAATAATGTGCAAAGATAATAAAAAAATCCAAATCTACCTCTTGCAAATCTCAAAAACAATTCATATCTTTGCAAACAAAAAAACATTAATCCAACAAATAAAATTATGGCACTAAAAAAATGTCCTGAATGCGGATATGAAATATCAGAATCCGCACTTTCATGTCCAAAATGCGGACATACAACAAACAAAGCAAAACTTTATTTTGTATCACTGTTTCTTATGCTATTTAGTATTTTTCTTATCATTACAGTAATTCGTCTACGATTATTCTCCTAATTAAAGGAAAACCACACACTCTCACAAATATTCACAAATATTATTTGTGCTAATTCATAAAAATTGAAGATAAAAAAAACACTAAACCAATAAAAAAAGCTGTGCGAATTGGCACAGCTTTTATTTTATTTTAAGATATGTTATTTAGCGTGGTTTGCTACTGTTACGAGATGACATGCTACGACACCAGCAGTCTCTGTTCGCAAACGGGATTCGCCAAGCGATATGGCTTGAAAAGAATTGCGAAGTGCAAGTTCAACTTCTTCTTCAGAGAAATCACCTTCTGGTCCAACCATCACTACGACATTACCACCTGGCTGACAAGCATTAAATAGGTGTTGCTTAGGTTGATTATGACAATGAGCGATGAAGAGTTGAGAGTTGATAGTTGAGAGTTGAGAACCCTCTCCCCCTTCGGCATTGCCTTCGGCGACTTTCTCCTTGCAAGGCATAGTATGCAAGCATCCTCTGCTCTTGCTTCGTTCGTCAGTTCCCCCTAAAACAGGGGGAGAATATTGAGATATAAACTCCTTGAAGATTGTCATTGGGTTGAGGATTGGTACATAAGCTTTTAGGCTTTGTTTAGCTGCAGAGACAAGGATTTTTTCAATACGCTCAGGTTTGATTATTTTACGCTCAGAATAGCGACAACAAAGGGGAGTAAGTTCATCGAAACCTATTTCTGTAGCTTTCTCAACAAACCATTCAAAGCGGTCGATATTTTTGGTTGGGGCTACTGCTAAGTGTAGGCGAAAAGGACGACGTCCATACTCGGTTTGATGTGTAAGTATTTCGACTTGAGTGCGTTTTGGATGAGCCTCTATAATTTGTGCTTCGTACAATCCGCCTACCCCATCGATTATATGAATGTGGTCGCCCGATTTCATGCGTAGGACTTTGATACAGTGCTGCGATTCTTCTTCAGGAAGGGATAGAGATTGTTGAATATCAGGAGCGTAGAATAAATTCATCTAAGTTGAAAGTTAAGAGTTGAGAGTTGAGAGTTAAGAGTTGAAAGTTGAAAGTTGAAAGTTATATTTACGATTTAAATTTCACATTTCAAATTTCACATTTCAACTTAATTTATTTTACTTCGAATACTGCGAGTGGAGTTTTGCCGTTGTAGAGGGTTACTTTGCCTTTTTCGGCTTTGTAGGCATTGGCAGTTTCGAACATTTGTGAGATTTGAAGTTCTATTTTATTTGATTCTTCATCGCACATACGACGAGTCATTGCCATGTTTGAAAATTTGATTTTACCATTTTCGGCTTTATATTGTCCAAAAACTTGGTTACAACCAGAATGACCATTAATTTTGTAAACACCATCAGCCACAGCAGTTTCTGAGAACATGAGCACGATAGGTTCGAAAGTAGATTTTGCATCATAAGTTTCGCCTGCAAGTTCTACAAGATGAAGCATTTTGCCTTGAAAATTAAAAACAGGTTCTTTAACTCGTGATGCACAAGAAGAAAAAATAAGTGCCAATACGGCTACAATAACAAGATTTTTTTTCATAATCAAATAAAAATAAGCAATTTATAAAAATATTCTTGATTATTAGAACAAAATATTACAATTAAGTTTAATATACAATGCAAAATTACGATTTTTTTTTGAGTTAAATGCGAATTGTATAAAAAAAAAATTGTATATTTGCAAATTGATAGATACAAGACATTATACACGAGATAATAAATACAAAATGATAAATTTTTTTCTTGTTTTGCATCTCATTTTTAACATCTAAAATCTATAAAATATGAATAACTGGTTTGAATGTAAGGTAACATACGATCGCACTGCCGAGGATAGCACAATTAAGAAAGTAACCGAACCTTATTTAGTTGATGCATTGTCGTTTACAGAAGCAGAAACACGTATTTGCAAAGAGTGTCAAGCATACGCAACAGGAGAATTTACAGTGTCAGCAGTGAAACGCTGCAAAATTACAGAAATGTTTTTCAATGATGATTTACAAGAATATAAATGGTTTCGTTGCCGTGTAAATTATCTATCATTAGACGAAGAAAAAGGTGTTGAAAAACGTACTGCTCAAACAATGATGGTACAAGCTGTTGATTTTCAAGATGCTGTAAAAGCTTTAGTAAAGGGTATGGAAAGCAGTGTTTGCGACTACGAGATTGCGTCTATCGCTGAAACTAAGATTTTGGATGCGTTTAAATATCAACCTACAGAGAACCAATAATTTATAGAAACTATAAGAATTATAGAAACTATAGGTATTATGAGTATTAAAAAGAATTTAGAAGAGATACGGAAAGGGATACCTGAGGGGGTGGAATTGGCGTGTGTGTCGAAATTTCATCCAGTGGAGGCTATCGAAGAGGCGTATGCAGCAGGGGAAAGAGTGTTTGCAGAGAGTCGTCCACAAGAATTTGTGGCAAAAGTAGAGGTATTGCCAACAGATATTGAGTGGCACTTTATTGGTAACTTACAGACTAATAAGGTAAAAATGGTTGTACCTCATGCTACATTGATACATAGTATGGCTAATGAGCGATTGTTTGACGAAGTTGAAAAGTGTGCTGCTAAATTAAACAAAGTGCAAGATGTATTGATAGAACTACATGTTGCGCAAGAAGAGAGCAAACAAGGATTTACGCCAGAAGAGGCATTTGAATTGTTGACAGATGAATTTATTGCTTTACATCCGCATATCAGAATTTGTGGCGTGATGGGTATGGCTTCATTAACCGAAGATGAAACGAAAATACGCGCTGAATTTCAAGCAATAAAGAAGACTTTTGAGAGATTGAAAGATGAAGTTTTTGATGGATGTGAATATTTTTGTGAAGTGTCAATGGGCATGTCGGGCGACTACCCTATTGCTATTGAAGAAGGAGCTACTATCGTAAGAATTGGCAGTTCGATTTTTGGCAATAGAGTTTATTGATAAAATTTGAGACTATAGAAACTATAGCGACTATAGTAGTTATAGAAATTATAATATCTGTAGTGGCTATAACAACTAATAACTAATCATTAATAACTAACTAATATCTAATCTAATAACAATGGAAAAATTATTAATGTTGGGCGATGAAGCTATCGCTCAGGCTGCAATTGATGCAGGTCTTTCAGGAGTATTTGCTTATCCTGGTACTCCTTCGACAGAAATTACAGAGTTTATCCAAGACTCAAAAATGGCTAAAGAGTTGGGCATCCGCAGTGAATGGTGTGCTAACGAGAAAACAGCTATGGAAGCAGCACTCGGTATGAGTTATGCAGGTAAACGTGCTTTGTTCTGCTGTAAACACGTGGGTATCAACGTAGCTGCTGACTGTTTCGTAAACTCAGCTATCACTGGTGCTAATGGTGGTTTGATTTATCTTGCTGCCGACGACCCTTCAATGCACTCATCACAAAACGAACAAGACTCTCGTTTCTATGCTGACTTTGCATTCATCCCATGCCTTGAACCATCAAATCAACAAGAGGCTTACGATATGGTTCACTATGGCTATGAATTATCAGAAAAATTCCATTTGCCTGTAATGATGCGTGTTACAACACGTATGGCTCACTCTCGTGCAGGTGTTGCTCGTCGTGCAGAAGTTACAAAACAAAATGCACTTAAAATGCCTGAAAACAAGATGCAATATATCTTGTTGCCAGCTGTAGCTCGCCGTCAATACAACGAACTTTTGGCAAAACAACCTGAATTGGTTAAAGAATCAGAAAATAGCGGTTACAATAAATATATTGATGGTCCTAACAAAAAATTAGGTATCATTGCTTGCGGTATTTCTTACAACTATTTGATGGAAAACTATCGCGACAGCGAATGTCCTTATCCAGTAGTGAAAGTTAGCCAATACCCTATGCCTGAAGCTATGATTAACCGCTTGTATGAAGAGTGTGAAGAGGTGCTTGTACTTGAAGAAGGACAACCACTTTACGAACGCCTTCTCCGTGGTATGCTCAACAAAGGCAAAGCAATTAAAGGTCGCTTGGATGGCACATTGCCTCGCGTAGGCGAATTGTCACCAAACTTGGTAGGTAAAGCTCTTGGCTTAGAAGTTAAAGAAGGATTGCCAGTACCATCACTTGTTGCTCCACGTCCTCCAAAATTGTGCGATGGATGTCCTCACGTTGACTCATATACAGCATTGAACGAAGCAATGAAATCATTCCCTGGTGGTCGCGTATTCTCAGATATCGGTTGTTACACACTTGGTGCATTGCCTCCATTCCAAGCTATCTACTCTACTGTTGATATGGGTGCTTCAATCACTATGGCTAAAGGTGCTTCAGAAGCCGACTTGTTGCCATCAGTAGCAGTTATCGGTGACTCAACATTCACTCACTCAGGTATGACAGGCTTGTTGGACTGCTGTGTTGATAATGCTAACGTAACAGTTATCATCCTCGACAATGGTATCACAGGTATGACAGGTTCACAAAAATCATCAGCTACAGGTCGCATTGAAAGCATTTGTACTGGTCTTGGTGTTGACCCAGCTCACATCCGCGTAATCAATCCTCTCAAAAAATACTTCGAAGAAAACGTGGCTATCATGAAAGAAGAAATCGCTTACAAAGGTGTTTCTGTAATCATCCCACGCCGCGAATGTATCGTAGCATTGAACAAACGTCTTAAAGCTGCTAAAAAAGCACAATAATAATTTCAGATACGAGATTCAAGACACGAGACACAAGATAATTCATACTCTTCTGTCTCCATGTTCAAAAAAATAATAAACGAGCAAAGCGAGTATGTCTCGCTACTCATATCTAACATCTAAAAATCTAAAAAAATGAAAATAGATATTATACTTTGCGGCGTAGGCGGTATGGGTGCCTTAAGTTCTGCTGCAATCATCTCAAAAGCAGCCCTTGATATGGGTTGGTATATGAAACAAGCCGAAACTCACGGTATGAGTCAACGTGGTGGTGATGTTCAATCTCACCTCCGCATCAGCGATAAACCTATTGCATCAGACCTTATTCCAGAAGGTGAATGCGATATTATCCTCTCTGTTGAACCAATGGAAGCTCTTCGCTATCTACCATTCCTCAGCAAAGATGGTTGGGTAATCACTAACGAAAACCCATTTATCAACATCCCTAACTACCCTGAAAAAGAGGCTATCATCGCTGAAATCAACAAATTGCCACATAGCATCGTATTCGACGCTGATACTATTGCTAAAGAAGTTCACAATCCAAAAGGAACTAACATGGTAGTTCTTGGTGCTGCTTCTAAATATCTCGGCATTGACATCGAAAAATTAGAAGATGCTGTACGTAGCAACTTCGGTCGCAAAGGCGAAGCAATCGTAAATGCCAACATTGATGCATTGCGTGCTGGTCGTGCTGTTGCAGACAAAATGTAATAATACACATTACCTCAATAATAAAATGGCTACTCAATTCTTTTTGAGTAGCCATTTTTTATATTAATGCAAATTCCTCAAACTAAGTTCAAGCAACCTGCGAGCAAGCAAACCGTCATTTTTTACTTCAACAATTCTGCAATCTTATTGCAAAGCCCCTTAAACTCCTGCTCTTCAAATTTGCGAGTAAGCATAATTATTTTACCATCTCTATCAACGAGGACATTACGAGTTATACCTGCATTTGGATGTGCATAAAGTCGGAAAACATCGCCCGTTGTATCATAAGCTAAAGGATAAGTTATTTTTGTAACATCACGCAATAGAGCAACTTTCTCTGGAGTCTCTTCTCTATCAATACCCACCAAAACAAAATCTTTATTGTCTTTGTGTTTTTTCCAAATATCACTCTCGATATGTGGCATCTCTTTGCGACAAATACCACACCACGAAGCTGTAAACTGAAGCATAACCACCTTACCTCGTAACTCGCTAAGATGTATGGTTTTACCATTATCCATAGTCAGCTCAAAATCAGGAGCCATATCGCCTACTTTCACAATATAACCTCTATCCTCACCCTCTTGGGCATTCAAACAATTCACAATGCTAAATGCTAAATGCACAATTAAAATAAACAATACTTTTTTCATATCTTACAAATTATTAAAAATCATCACTTTTCCAAGTTTTTAGTTCACCATTTTCTTCGTAAATGAGATAACCTTTTATATCTCTACGATTTTTTATCCACGTTTGAGCTTTTTCAAAACCAGCTACCATGCAGGCTGTTGCCCAAGCATCTGCTGTCATACAATCAGGTGCAACTATTGTGGCACTCAACAGGTTATGACTAACAGGATAACCTGTACGAGGGTCAATCGTATGGGAATATTTTTTGCCGTCTATTTCATAAAAGTTGCGGTAATTGCCACTTGTTGCCATACCACAATCTGTAAGTTTGACAACCTCTTGTATTTCACGATTAACACAAAGCGAATCTTCAACTGGCTTATTTATAGCTATATGCCAATTAACTCCCTTTGAATTAAGTCCTTTAACAACCAATTCTCCACCTATTTCAATACAAAAATCAGTACATCCATACGCTTCAAGGGTGTCTGATACTACATCACAAGCATAACCCTTTGCTATAGCTCCTGCATCAATACGCATCTCTGGATATGCCTTATGAATAACTCCATCCTCTAATACAACTAATTCATAACCAACATATTCCCGAACACTATCTACCTCAGCATCAGTTACAACATCACGATTTTTTAATCCAAAACCCCATAAGTCGACCAATGGAGCAACTGTCATATCGAATGCTCCATGTGTACAATCACTAACGTATTGTCCTGTTTTCCATACAGTTAAAAACAATAAATCTAATTCAACAGGCTGATTGTTGTTGACCTTAGATATTGTACTTTCTTGATTAAACATTGATAATGATGCATTGACTGCTTCAAGTGCACTGTTTATCTGTAAAGACAAATCCTTATTCTCTGGATTTGAATATGTTACACTATAAACTGTTCCAAATATAAAACCGTCACGATGCAAATATTCTTTATCTTTTGGAAAATCATAACACAAAAAGAATACTGCCACTGCGACAAAAAATAATGTAAATAATGTTTTTTTATTCATATTTTAGAAGTTTTAGATTTTTAGTAATAAGTCGTAAGAGCCATTTTTCGCCATTCGGCTCAAGACCATTGGTTCGGCATTAAGTAATTCGTAGGATTTATTCTTTCTACTTTCTACTTATTACTTTGTACTATCAAAGCACAAAATTACAAAAAAATTCTCAACATTCAACTCTTAACTATCAACTTTTTTTCGTAACTTTGTAAATTGCTATTATTAAAAAATACTGAATATGAAAAAACTAAATATTTTGATTCTTTTGTATTGGATTTCAACTATCCTATTTGCCGAAATTCCAGCTGGTTATTACTATAAAGCAAACAATAAATATGGTTATGATTTGCTTAATACACTGAACATTATATGCTCTAACGGCGATTTTTTAAGCTATGGTAGTGGCGAGGGCTACACTTGGGAAGGGTTCTATTATACCGACCGCAATGATGATGGTTCGGTAATAGATATGTACTCTTCAACCATACGCTATCAAACGGATTTCAATGGAGTTGACGGGTTGCATATAGAACATTCGTTGCCAAAAAGTTGGTGGGGAGCATTAGAAAACTATGCCTTCCGTGATTTGCACCACCTATTTCCTGCCGATGCAACTACAAATATTACAAAAAATAATTTACCACTCGGCGAGGTAGAAACAGCAACATTCGACAACGGAGTATCAAAAATTGGCACTACATCGCTATACAATAGCAAAGAAAAATGCTTTGAACCTGCCGATGAATATAAAGGCGATTTTGCTCGTGCTTATTTTTATGTCTCTACTGTGTATAATGAATTATCAGCATTATGGCAATCCTCTATGATGCAAAACAACACATACCCAGTGTGGAACAATGAAGCACTTGATTTATTACTAAAATGGCACCGTGAAGATCCTATATCAGAAAAAGAATTAAAACGTCAAGAAGCTGTATATCAAATACAACACAATCGCAATCCCTTTATTGATTATCCAGAAATGGTAGAACACATCTGGGGGAATAAAAAAGATATAGCAATATCTTTACCTAAAGAAACAAGACCATTTTTGACAACTCCAACTGCATGGACTTCGATTGAAACTCCTGTATCACACACAGGCACAACTACTTACAAGACAATACGTTTTGAAGGCGCAAACTTTACAAAAAACATTAAAATAACACTACTCAATAAATCAACTGAAATAACTCTATCAAAAACAGAGATAACTCCACAAGATATTACAACCGGCTATGATTTAAATATTTCAATATTTAGCAACGAAACAAAAACAATCATAGACACGCTGTTAATATGTACATCTGACACACTCAAATTGCCTATTATGGCTACTTTCACCGATGAATTTATGATAACTGAAACTGAAATACTAAATCCAGTATCAGCCAATATAAAATGGACAGAACTACCTAATACTCAAACATACGAAGTAACATTAAGAGATACGCCCGACAATCGTACTTGTGATTTAATGTTTTCTGGCTATGCCGAGGGGTCTTCTTACAATAAAGCAATAAGTATATACAATGGTACTGGCAAAACTATTGACTTAAAATATTATTCATTAAGGAAACAAAGCAATGGCACAGGAGAACTAAAACTCGACTACCCTCTGTCTGGAACTTTAGCAAACAACGACTGCTATGTAATCGTAAGTAGTCGCGCAAATGAAACACTTAAAGCTATCTCTAACCATATAGTATCATCACCTTTAGACGAAGATAATATATTGAATTTCAATGGCAATGATGCTATTGGATTATATCATAATGGTATATTGATTGATATAATTGGAGAGGTAAATAACTCAGCTGATTGGGGCAAAGATATATCATTAAAACGCAACATAAACATTACATCACCTAATAAAAAATTTGAGTGGAATGAATGGGATAAATTAAACAAAGATGATTTCTCACACCTTGACAACCACAATATTACATTAAACAAACAATCTAATATAATAGCTACCTACCAATCTGACATCAATCACATTACAATTGACAATTTAACACCAAATAGCACTTATTACATTGAAGTTAAAGCTGATAACAAAACTTCTGTAAATATTTTGCCACTAAAAACACCTAATATTATTGCCCCTGAAGCCTACGAAGCCACCGAAATATATGCTACACAATTCACAGCTAATTGGGAAGAGATAAATTATGCCGAAGAATATATAGTTGATTTAATGCAGTCAATGGGATGTGAAGAGATAACTATAGAAGAAAACTTCGACAGCGTAGGTTCAAATGGTAAACCACTGCCTGAAGGTTGGAGCGGAACTGCATCTGGCAACTATACATCAGAGGCTTCTTCTGGCAAATCTATCCCTTCTGTGGCTTTGAAAAACAATGGCGAATACCTACAAACACCTATCAGCCCGTCTCCTTTAACTTACATTGAATTTATGTATCGGTTCCCAAGTAACACGGCTACCGACTCTTATTTTATTGTATATTCGGTCAATTCGCAAGGAGAATTAACTCAAATTGACAAAATAGAATATGCCAATACCACCAAAACCACTAAAACATACACCGACTTAAAAGATACATATGCTATTCGCATCGAATATCATAAAACAAAAGGTAATCTTGCTATTGACGATATAATATATAAATATGGTGGAAAAACTAATAAAATAATCCGTTCAGAGGAGACCACAAATAATTTTTATACATTTGAAAATCTTACTGCCAACACAGAGTATATGTATCAAATAAGAGCTATAGTAAATAAAGATTGCTTATCTGAAACATCAAATATTATACACGTAAAAACAAATTCTACTCCTATACCAACTGACATAGAAAACAACTTTACTCAATCATTATACACCATAAATAATACACTATATATCGAAGGACTAAATGAAAATTCAAAAGTTACTATATATAATATATCAGGCATAAAAATCTACCAAACAACTCTAAATTCTCAATCAACTCTTAACATTCAACTTCCTAAGGGTATTTATATTGCACAAATCAATAATAATCAACACATTAAAACAATTAAATTTATAATAAAATGAAAAAATTAGTACTCTTTTTAGTCGTTTTATTCTGTTTTGGAATGCATGCAGTAGCCGAAGCTCCTGCTGGTTACTATTCTTCTGCAAATGGCAAAAGTGGTAACTCGTTGCGTCTTGCCCTACAAGATATCATTGATAATCACACAGTTGTGAGTTATGACAATTTATACAAATTATATGTAGCATCTGATTCTCACGACGATGGTTCGCTATGGGATATGTATTCTACATGCACATGGACTCATGGCTCCAAAAAGTGTGGCAGTTACAGCGGTGTTTGCGATTGCTACAATCGAGAACACTCTGTGCCTCAATCATGGTTTGGCGAAAAATCACCAATGAAGAGTGATGCATTCCATGTTATACCAACTGACGGTAAAGTGAATAATCAACGTTCAAACTATCCTTTTGGCGAATGTTCAGGCGGTACTACATTAAGCTCAAAAGCATTAGGACGACTTGGTAATAGTACATTCTCAGGCTATTCGGGCAAGGTATTTGAACCTGATGACGAGTATAAAGGCGACTTCGCTCGTGGCTATTTCTATATGGCTACTCGCTATGCCGATAAATGCTCTGCTTGGGGCAATCAGATGTTTGGTTCGGTGAATGGCTTGACCTCTTATTCTGTAAATTTATTGCTCAAATGGCACCGCGAAGACCCTGTTTCTGAGAAAGAAAGAGTAAGAAATGATGCTATTTATGGCATAAACAATACAACAGGTTACAAACAAGGCAATCGTAATCCATTCATCGACTACCCTTGTTTGGCTGAATATATTTGGGGTGATAGAAAAAATGAAGCTGTTGACTTCTCTAAACTATTATCTGCTTACGATGACCAATATATCTCTGGTGATGACAAATCTGGTTGTAACTGTACACCAACAAAACCAACTATCATCTACCCTACCGATGGTGTAACCATCAATGTTGGTGCTGCAAATGTAAATTCAACTGTATCAACTAACATAACTATACAAGGCGTACAACTCACAAAAGATTTAACGCTTACAATAAGTGGTACAAATGCTTCTATGTTTGAATTATCAACTAATAGAATATCAGCATCAGAAGGCTTGGAAGGCGTTGATATTTCAGTTTCATACACCCCTACTGCTATTGGCGACCACAAGGCAACATTAACTATATCAAGTACAGAATTGAGCAAATCGGTTGTAGTAAATCTCACTGGCGAAAGCCATACTACACTTGTGTCGCCATCAAATAATAGCATTACATTCTACTGCGAAGATGTAAGAAAACCTGAAACAGGACACGTATTGATTAAAGCAACTAATACAACTTCCAACATATCTCTATCAATTAGTGGCACAAATAAATCACTTTTCTCTATTGCTCAAACCAACATTAGTGCCGCAGAGGCTCAAACTGGTAAAGATATTGAAATAACCTATACCCCAACTACAATAGGCAAACATACAGCCACTTTGGTTATCACATCAAATGACTTCACTACTCGCAACATCACACTTGAAGGCACTACAACATTCTCTGTTTTTGAAGCATCTGAAATCACAAATAATTCATTTGTTGCCAACTGGAGCGATGCTGGTGTTACTGATTATACATTGAATGTTTATACTAAAGCTATATCAGAATCTTCAGAAGAGGAGATAATAAATCTCACCGAAATCACATCAGATATAATTGATGCAAATAAAGATGTTTTATCTCTTTCAGGTAAGACTTATTACGAAGGAACAGGCTTGCGTTTAGGAACAGGCAGTGGCGACGGAACACTCACTGTCTCAGGCGATTTCTCAAAAGGCGGTTCTATTTCAATTACAGCACAAGCCTACCATAGCGATGCTTCAGTATTGAAAATTACAAGCGGTAGTAACACTATTGCAGAAGAGTCTTTAACATCAGATTTTAAGACATATAAATACACTATTACACCAAACAATTTAAGCAAAATCACTATTTCACAAGGAGCAAGTGGCGAACGTGTTGTAATCAGTCAACTTGCTGTTACTGGTGGTTCTGGAGAAGTGATAGAAAACAAATCTATTGCTGGCTATCCTAAAAATGTGGGTAACGTGACCTCATATATTGTTACAGGATTAGATGCAACTGAAATATATTATTACACAGTTACACCTACAAATAGTGATGAATCAGAAGAAATATTAGTTGAATTATCTAACATATCTGTTGATGATATGCCTACATACCAAACTAATAAAGATATAATTTACTACATAAAAGACAATACAGTTGTTGTAACTAACTTATATCCAGGTAAATCACTCAATATTTATAACACATTAGGACAACTAATCTTAACGATTGACAAAGTATCACAAACCGAAACTCTCAATCTACCACAAGGAATATATTTAATTCAACACAACAACCAAACAATAAAAATCAAAAATTAAATTTATAGAAGCTATAGCATCTATAAAAACTATACAATACTTAATAAAAAAAAATGAACTCTTTCAACAAATTCAACTACAACCTACCCGAAATACCTTCACCATGTTATGTGGTTGAGGAGGAGTTGTTGCATAGGAATTTGCAACTGATCAAGTCTGTAAGCGAACGTTCGGGAGTAGAAATCATCATGGCTTTCAAGGCTTTTGCCATTTGGAAATTATTTGACATTACACGCCAATACATTCCCCACTCTACCGCAAGTTCTTTGTCTGAGGCTCGATTGGCGTTTGAAAAATTGGGTTCTAAAGCTCATACTTTTGCTCCAGTCTATAAAGATAGTGAAATTGAAACTATTGCTCAGTGTTCTTCTCATATCACCTTCAATTCGCTGGCTCAATTTAATAGACATAAAGCTGTTGCAAAGAAATATAATATTTCTTGTGGCGTGCGTATCAATCCTGAATATTCCGATGTAGAGACTGACCTTTATAACCCATGTGCTCCTGGCTCTCGCTTTGGCATAATTCGCGACCAATTACCTGAACAATTACCAGAAGTCATTGAGGGATTGCATTTTCATACTCTCTGCGAATCAACATCATACGATTTAGAAAATACTCTAAAAGTTGTAGAAGAACGCTTTGCTCCTTGGCTCAAACAAGTGAAATGGATAAATATGGGAGGCGGACATTTAATGACTCGTAAAGGTTATGATACTGAACATTTAATTACTCTTTTACAAGGATTTAAAGCTCGTCATCCACACCTACATGTAATATTAGAACCAGGCTCTGCTCACGTTTGGCGCACTGGTGTTTTGGTTACAGAAGTGCAAGATATTGTTGAAAATCATGGTATTAAAACTGCTATAATAGATGCTTCGTTTGCTTGTCACATGCCTGATTGTCTTGAGATGCCTTATCAGCCATTTATTGTCAATGCTCAATGCTCAATGCACGATGCACAATCGGAAGAGATAGGAGACACAAAACACGAGACACAAGATAACGCAATACAAAAAACTCCTAACTCCTCACACCCAACTTCTTATTGTTATAGGATGGGGGGTAATAGTTGTTTGAGTGGCGACTTTGTTGGCAGTTGGCAGTTTGATCATGAATTGCAAATAGGTGAACGCATTGTATTTGAAGATATGAACCACTATACTAATGTTAAAACCAACATGTTCAACGGCATCACACACCCATCAATAGCCCTCCGGCGATTAAATGGTTCAATTGAAATTCTTCGTAAATATAGTTACGACGACTATCTACACAGAATGTGCTAGTGAAGATAAAAAGAGAAAAAAGTAAAGAGAGATACTAGAAATTTTTCTCCATAAAATAGAAAAGAGACGCAAAACAATTTTGCGTCTCTTTTGTTTTTTTCTAAATTGACTAGGCGATATAGATGTTTTAGAAAAAACTAGTTAATCTAGATTTCCTAGACTAACTAGTTTGCTTTGTTTTTATTTAAGGGCTACCTTAACTTCGTTGAAGTTGCTATCGCTCGGTAAAAGATAAGTAAACTTATCTTTTACTCTCACTTAATCGCAACTTTTACCACTTGATTGTTTACTTTTACAAGCACAATATTAGCTGGAATATTGCTGATTGCAGTAAGGTTAGTTGTTGCTTCAGCAGCAAATAAACGTTGTCCCAATACTGTATAAACTTGAATCATTGCGCCAGCTTCAGCTTCAACAAAGATTGTTCCGTTATTAGAATAAACTACTGCAGAGATTTCGTTGTTTTCTACATTAGTAATTGGGCTATCACCTTTTGTTACAACTAATGAACGTTTAGCAGGAGTTGTAGTTACGTTGTTGTCAGTTGGAAGAGTGAAGATATTAAATCCGCTTTCGCCTGAAACAACTAAGTTACCTGCATAGTCGAATGTCATTTGAGTAACATTTTTAGTAAATCCGTGCTCATAGATATAAGCGAGGGTCAAAATTGGAGTGTTGTCAGCAGCCCATTCAATGTCAAATACAAGGAATTGGTTTGAACCATTTTGCATAATCAATCGGCTTTCATCATCTGTTACAGCATAAGCTGAACGAGAGTTACCGTCGATGATGCTTGCGTATGGTTCTTTACCTGAGTTGAAGAGTGTATTGCCTTCGTAGTCAACAAAGATTAATGCAGGGACACCTGAATTGTTTGAACCTGATGAGCGGTTTTGAGATACGAAGAAACCACGAGATGTACACCAGATGTTACCATCACCATTAGCTTGGTTCAATGCGTAAACTTTAGTTGGAGCTTCGCCCCAAGAAGTTTTGAGTGTTCCATCTTCTTGACCGATTTGATACATATAAACACTGTTTGCAGGGAGTGTTGTACCTTGGTCTTCGCAATATACAAAGAGTTTAGTATCAGCACCTGTGCCATAAATATCAAGACCTGGAGAACCAGAAGCGACTTCTACACCGTTGTTAGTAATCAAACCGTTGCTAGCTGCAGTACCTTGGAAGAATTGTGTCATTCCGCCACTTACATTTGCTGGGTCAACTAGATAAACACCTGAGTGAGAGTCGGACCAGTCGGCAAGATAAAGTGTACCAAATTCGTCAACAGCAGCGCGTTGTGGGTTACCAAGTTGTCCGCTATAGTAAGGAGTTGTGTTTTCCAATACATATTCTGGAGAATATACGTGGAGACCATTTGCTTCATTACCAAGAGAACCTGCACGGTTGATAGCATAGATGCGACCGAAGTAGTCTGATTCAGGAGAGTTGTCGATTGTGTTGAATACGCGGCTATAAGTAGAAACTGCGGTTTCGGTATAGAGTTTAGCCCATTTAGTTACGTTTTCACCACGGAGTTCAATAGCCCAAGCAGTTTCTACATTTTCTTCGCCTGGGAGTTCAGTAGATTTAATCGAAATTGTGTTTTCACCTTTAACAACATTTTCAAGGGCTTGACGTCCTACTTCTACACCATTTTGATAGAAGATAATATCGCCTGAAAGTGCATTTTCGTTTGCTTTGAATGTGAATACATAATCTGTGCTTGTTGTAGTTACATTCAATGCGTAAGCATAGATATTAGCAACAACTGGTTGCTCAACACCCTCAGTTGTGAATGTAGTGATTGTGTTGTCAGTAATGAGGCGGATATTGAAGTTGCCTTTTTCAACTGAAACTGTTGCAGCAGCGTATGTAGCTTTTACTGGAGTTTCGAGGTCTGCATTAAGTTTAACTGCAGTTGCTTTGTCAAAACCTTCAGTAACATCATACATGCGAACACCTGCAACAAGTGAGTCTGCATTATAATAAGGTGTTACCATGAATGAATGTCCAGCATAACGGATATAAGATGCATGAGCTGGAAGGTTGATTGAATCAGAAGCAAATACGCCAAGAAGTGTGTTTTCTTGTTTTGTATCATAATTCAAAGCAAATTCCATTGGGAATGTAAGAGGTGCATCGAATACATAGTCAGCTTTTGCATTACGAGGAGAGAGTTGGAGCAAATATGGTTCACCTGTACGTGGTTGATAGAATGTAGCAAGTTCGTCGATTTCATAACCAGTGTAACCTGTGCTTGCAACTACGTTATCAACTACTGCCATGTATGAGAAACGGATACCAAGATATGTAGCATGCACACCTGTGAATAAGATTGTACAATCGTCGATTGAGCCTTTTAATGCTAATGACATACCCATGTTGCCTTGGTAGTAGTTAGAAGAGTGTTGTGTGCTAACCCATTTAGTTGGTTGAACATGAAGTGAATCCCAACGATAGAATTGGAGTGTACCACGTTTGAATCCGTCTTTTACTTGGGCGTCATCATATTGACAACGGATATAGTTACAACCTACCAATACGCCATCAGCAGACATTGCTACGTCAGAAAGTGCAAGATAGCTACCTACGTTTTCTGTATCAATTGGTGCTATACTATCTGTTGGAATAGTAGCAATTGTGTTTGTTTTGTTGTTTACAAGGTAAAGGTGAGCAACAGCATCTTCTGTATGAGAAAGGATGATTGTTGAGTCGCCACGTTGGATTGTACGTTTGATTGTACCTTCGATAGTAGCATAAGTTGTGTCACCTGCATTTGTAACTACAACAGTAGAAGGAGCTATTTCACTTGCAGTAGCTACATCTGGATAATCTACATAAACAACTTTTGGAGGCTCGTAAGACTCTGATTCCATGAAAATCATTGGATATGTAGTTTCGTTAGCTTTAACTGTAAGAGGTTCTTTATAGTCATCGAACAAAGGTTTATAACCTTCGCAAGTTGCATCAAGTGTATAGTCATTACCTGGTTCGAGATCAGGGAAGTAGAAAATACCATTGTAAAGAGTATCTACATTATATTCAGCCACTTTTTGACCACCTTTGTAGAGAGTAACAACTGCACCATTACATGGAACCCATTGATCATTTGATTTAGCGGCATAGTTATAAAGGTTGTGCGACATTTTTTCGTGCAAATCTTTCACTGTACCCATGATATAACCTTTAGTTTCTGGTTCTTCGCCAAAATAAGCAGCAATACCACGATAGTAGCGAATACCCTCTTGTTTACAATAGTCAGGGTTAAGAGCACGGTGACGAGCTGGTTGATATGTGTGGAAATAACCTTCAGAAAGGTAACCTGGAGCACCATGTTTCAACGCACCTAAGTGACCAATAGTAAGGTGTGAAGCATCGTGTCCATTACTTTCACAACCATAAAAAGTAATATCACCACGAACATTCATAGATGTTTTACTATAATAAGAATTAGGGTCAAGACCGCTAACCATACAATCTATCAAATATGGCCAAAGTGTTTTACCCATCTCTATACTACCTGCAACTTTTGCTTCTGCGTCTGTACCACGATAAAGCACTAATGGATAGTTGGTTGAAGTACCTTCTGTAGCAGCATTTGAGTGTACTGAAATAAACATATCTGCACCAAAAGCATCTACCTCTTCACAAATCACAGAGAGTGCTTTGTTGTATTTTTCGTAGTCAGGAAGTGCTTTATAGTCATCATAAGTATAATCAGAATATGGATATTGATAAGGCCAAGGACCACATTGAGTACGAGAGTGCATAACAACTGCACCTGCAGCCTCAAGTTTACGTCCAAGTTCAAGTGTCTTCCAAAGGTTAGTGTTTGACTCATAGAAACCTAATGTGTCAGGCATACCTGTTGTTGAAAGATTTGGGAATGGAATTGTAGCGCAAGGACGGTCGTTTGGTCCATAACTACCATGACCTGGATTGACATAAATTTTTTTGCCATCCAATTGTGCCATCATAACTGCAGATGTCATGAGAGCAACGACGAATAATAATATTTTTTTCATATTTTTAGACTTTTAGTAATGAGTAGCGAGATATGAGACTTACTCGCTTTGCTCGTTTATTATTTTTTATTAGACTTTTAGATCTGAGATACAATATCCGAAACTTTACCTATTATCACAAGCCTATTGTCCATCATCTTCATAATCTTCAGTTTCGGGCTTATTAACTCATGTCTATAATCTCGTGTCTATAATCTCGTGTCTTATTTAATATTAATAAGATATGCTTCACCTGTAGGTGTTGAGCAAACGATTTTACTACCATCGGCTGAAACGTATGGATACATTGCCATGATAGAGTTGTTAGTAAGTACTTGTTTTTTACCATCAAGTGTATAAGCAACAATTGCAGATGATGTAACTACATGACCATCATCTTCGTCGTTCATACCTACTACTACATTATTATTATACCATTTTGGAGCATGGAAATTACCAACGCGAGTTACATTTGTACCATCAACATTGCAAGTCCAAACGCTACCTGAAACGTAATAAACAATTTTACTACCATCAGATGAAAGGCTTGGCCACAAATAGCTAAGACCTTGACCATTAGGTGACAACACTTTAGAAATAGTGCCAACAGTCAACATAAGTTCACCATTTTGAATAGAAACAACAGGAGCTACTGCTTGTTTTGTTCTTGCACGTTGCATATCACGTGTAGATTTAACAATAGTAGATTTTTCAGCTGTTGCCAAATCTTGACGAACTAATGAAGTAAGACGTGATTTGTCGCGTGCATAAGTCACTTCACGATAAGTTACATCTTTCGAATCTGCCGAAATTTCTACATTGTAACCAGCACCCTTAGCCTGAGTAAGTGCTGTAAATTTGCCTGTAGCTAAATCAAACTTCGCCAAACCTTCATTAGATTGAGAAGTGATAAGCACATAAGAACCATCAGGACTAATACCTGCAATCTTCGAATCTGCATTCTGAGGAATATTCAATTTCTCAACAGATTCTACGTTAAGAACCTGTGCTGACGCCATTACTGAAACGAAAGCAACAGCCAAAAGTAAGATTTTTTTCATACTTTCTTGATTTAAAGGTTAATAATTAGTTATTTAGAAAATTTACAATTTATTTCATAAGCACCTAGCAAAGTTATAATTTTTTATTAAAAAAAACAAATTATTTTTTATTTATTTTATATAAAAAAAATCACCCATCTTTATTATAGACAAGTGATTAAATTCTTTTTATTTTTGTTTTATTTACAACATTCTTTCAAGTGCCCATCTTCACAATAGTAACATTTAGCAGGAAACTCTTCTATGAATTGCATATTATGCGTTGCCATTATCACTGCTGTTCCACTTTGCGATATTGCATGCAATAGTTCCATCAATTCACGTCCTGTTTGTGGGTCAAGATTGCCTGTTGGCTCATCGGCTATTATCAATTCTGGCGAATTGAGCAATGCTCTTGCTATTACTATTCTTTGTTGTTCTCCTCCCGATAGTTGATGTGGCCATTTGTAGCCTTTTTTTGCCATTCCTACGGTTGAAAGCACAAAGTCTATTTGATCATCTATCTCTTTCTTTGATTTCCAACCTGTTGCACGCAATACAAACTCTAGGTTATCGCTAACACTGCGGTCATTCAATAACTGAAAATCTTGAAACACTATACCTATCTTGCGACGAAGCATTGGTATTTGTTTACGTTTTAGTTTTATTAAATCATAATCAAATATGCGTGCTTCTCCCTCTTTTACTGGAAGTTCGGCATAGAGGGTTTTCAATAATGACGACTTACCTGAACCCACTTTACCACAGAGATATACAAACTCGCCTTGTTCAAGCGCAAAATCCACCCCCGAAAGTACATCTATACCCTCTTGGCAAATATTAACTCCTTTATATTCTAATAGTTTCATTTGTTTATTAAATATTGTCTAAAGTCTATAATTATCAGTTGAGATTAATTTTTCTTCCAGATATAATGACATACTAATAAATGTAACTTAAAAATCTGTCATTTTTTTGCAGAGATAAAAACTTTAGTTTTTAGCGATGCTTCTGTTAAAAAAATAAATATTTTGTCATTCTGTCATTCTGTCTAAAAAATAGTATCCCCCTTGTCTTTGACTCTTATCTTATTTCTTACAAACTTTTACTTTCAAAATTCGAACATCCTCTTTAGGTCTATCAGCAGCACCTGTTTCTACTTCTGATATTTTTTGTAATACATCAAAGCCTTCTACTACTTCGCCAAACACGGTGTATTGTCCATCTAAATGTGGTGTTCCGCCAAAGGTTTTATAGGTCAATCGTTGTTCTTCAGTATATTTGAAAGGCTCTTTCATACGGAGTTGATACTGCAAACGCATCTCCATTTGGTCTAATTGCGCATCAGTAAAAGTCTCACCCTGAACTATATAGAACTGACAACTACTTGACTTGCGTTCAGGGTTTACCATATCACCTTGACGAGCTGCTGCCAATGCTCCTCGTTTATGATATAGTTTTGGAAACTCTATTTCAGCTGGAACAGTATAACCCAATCCTCCAGCTCCTAATCTAGTAGTAGCATCTGCTGTTTTTGATTCAGGGTCGCCTGCTTGTATCATAAAGCCTTTGATTACACGATGAAAGAGCACTCCTTCATAGAATTCTTCTTTCACCAATTTCAAGAAGTTATCACGATGTTGTGGTGTTTCATCATAAAGTTTCACCTTGATAGTGCCAAGTGTTGTTTCAATTTTTACCATTTTCTGACGTTGTTTTTTTACACGTTGTGGTTTTGCCGCAACTATTCCTACTGCAACAAAACATATTATGATTGATAAAACAATTTTTTTCATGGTTACAAAGTTAATAGTTTTTTTTCATATACACAAGAATTTCAACGATAGAAATCTTTTGGTCGTAACACTCTGAATTCTTTTTCTTCAAGACTTTTTATTCTTATCTCTGGTTTGCGCCAATGGGCTGGAAATCCGTCATTTACGCAGTTGTTATATACTGCCTTTATGCTATGGAAACCTTCTTCTAACACCATCAATGCCCTTTGTGTCTGATTGCGTTTTAGGCGTCCATTGTTGTTTATCACTCTGACGTCATCTACCCACAACTCTTCTAAATCGGTGGTTATCAAATAACTATCTGTCGAATCCACCTTAATATAGCCTTGATACACCTCTATCCATGGCTCAAAATATGTATCGCTATAATCATAAATCAGCGAATCTACCAAGTCCGTTATATCAAACCTAACATAGTCAAGACTATCTGTATTTGGGAAATATCCGTATGCTCTTTGACGATACAATCCATTATGCAACAGATGTTTAGCCGCTGGATGTGGTGCCGATAGTTTGTTGTAATATACCTCTATAGTGTCTGAATTTCTGCCATTGAATGTTGTGTACGCTCTCAATAATGTGGTATTAAACAAATTAGTCGTACTAGTCCAATTGGTCCAATTAGTCTGATTAGTCCAATAAAACATCTCATAATTCAATGAATTAGTGAGTGTTACTTCTACCGAATCTACAAACTCAACATACTGTGCTTGAGGGCCTTCTGGCAATGGTATATGATAGTTTATACCCCCATAATCAAGACGCTTCTGAGCCTCTTTCAGCCTCTCTGTGAAGTCCTTATAGTCACGATAATGTGTTGCCCAAAGCACTTCCGAAAGTGCCAATAATCGAGGATAAATCATATATTCTGCCTGCCTATAGTCTGGCATATACTCTGCCCAAAGGTTGGCTTGTCCGCCTAAGATTTTATCCCTCTGTTCTGGTTTGATTTCCGAGGGTATTGGCTCCCAATTATACACTTTTTCAAGTGGAAGGAAACCACTTTGTGCCATTGGTTCAAAAAGTTTAGAGCCCTGATAATGATCGAAATAGCAGATGTCCCAAGGGGTCATTATGGCTTGATTGCCCTGATTGGCTGCTTTGATGCCTCCTTTGTTTCCTCGCCATGACATTACTGTTGCCGACTCTGATGCTCCTCCATCCAATATTTCGTCCCAACCTATCATCTTTCTGCCCAATTTATGCAATATCTTCTCTACTCTGCGGATGAAGTAACCATGCAATTCTACCTCTGTCATCAGTCCTTCTGCCTGCATACGGGCTTGACATTTAGGGCATTCATGCCAAATATTTGTTGGGCACTCATCTCCTCCTATGTGTATGTATTCACTTGGAAATATGGCAGTTAGTTCTGTCAATATATCTTCTATAAACTGAAACACCGAGTCATTGCCTGCACACAACAGATGTTCTTCAACACCCCAAGTAGTTCTGACTTGATATGGTCCTTCGGTACATCCAAACTCTGGATATGCTGCCAAAGCTGCCATTGCATGCCCAGGCATCTCTATCTCTGGAATTATTGTAACTCCTCTAACTTTGGCATATTCTACCAATTCCTTCAACTCCTCCTGTTTGAAATAACCTCCTTTATACACCGACCCATCTACATTAGTTCTTTGAGTGCCCACCTCTGTCAAAAGCGGATATTTCTTCACCTCAAAGGTCCACAACTGGTCATCTGTCAAATGCAAATGCAATGTGTTCAGTTTGAATTTCGACATCCAATCCACCTGCTTTCTAATATGCTCCAAAGGCATAAAATGCCTACAAGGGTCAACATGCATACCCCTATACTTAAATCTTGGATAATCCTCAATCACAGCAATTGGCAACGACCATTCCTTTCCATTAATTATTGTATCTGATTCTATTTCAGGCGGAAGGAGTTGCATTAAGGTTTGTAATCCATAATAAACGCCAGCAGGTGAACCACCAAATATCTCTATAGCATCAGCATATATAAATAAGGTGTAGCCTTCTGGATGCTTCATTCTCTTATCAATTCTAAGAATAATGGGGTTTTTGCTGCGCTTAACAATAGGCAGATTTAATCCTGTAGATTTCTTGATGTTTTCAGTAAATAATTCAGCTATAGGCAACAGTTCCTTTTGCTTACACACCACCCCACTCTGCTCCGTAAAATAATAACGATACAACGGATTCACATCATATTCATAGGAATGAGGGATGATGTTAACAGCACTTAACTCCGTAAAAACCAACAAAACAACAAACAATACTATTTTTCTCATACACTTATCAAATTATTTTTCAACATAAATTATCATAAATTACCCATAAATAATTAATGCAATTAGCATTTAATTTTTAGACAGAATGACATAAAAACATATTCTTTTTTTTGACATATACCTTGCTACATCTACGATGTATCGCGGTATAAGAATGACATATTCAGTTAGCAATAAGAAGAAAGAGTTATATAGCATCGTCTTACGACTTTCGACATACCACTATTTGTGAATATTTGTGTCATTTGTGGGAGATTATATTTTCGGTGTACAAAATTATGAAAAATAATTGACATTCTTATTGCTTATTTGAAAAATAATTTCTACCTTTGCGGATGAATACACTGAGTAGCGTTCTCAGGTGGTTTTGTTAAAGCATTTTTGCTTTGTTCTTTCTAATTGTAAAATTTTGGCGAATTTGAAGTAAGTGAAAGGATAGGTTAAAAATGCCCATTGTTGTATATACAGCGTGGGCTTAACTTATCGTACTTACGAGGTCACGCCAAAATACCTACAATTAGCGAGAAAGTTAAGTTCTCGCTTTTTTTGTGTTTTTTTATTAACTATTTAAATAAAATTGATTATGAAAAAGATTAAGTTTTTTATGTTGGCGGTAGTAGTCGTGTTATTCACTGCTTGCCATGACAAACTATGGGATTCGATTGAGGATTTGGATTCTCGTGTTACTAAATTGGAAGAGTTGTGTAAAGAGATGAATACGAATATCTCTGCTTTGCAAACTATTGTTGAAGTGATTCAAGAGAATGATTTTATTACTGGCATTGTGCCAATTGAGAAAGGTGGTGAGGTGATTGGTTATACCATTACGTTTGGTAAACATGAACCTATTACTATTTATAATGGCGTAGATGGGAAAGATGGTCAGAATGGTGCTAATGGCGTAGATGGTAAGGATGGTTATACTCCTATTTTGGGCGTGGCGAAAGATACTGATGGAGTTTATTATTGGACATTAGATGGTGAGTGGTTGCTTGATAATGAGGGAAATAAAATACGTGTAACAGGTCGTGATGGTAAAGATGGGGTAGATGGAGAAGACGGAAAAGATGGTGCAGATGGTAAAGACGGCGTAGATGGAGAGGACGGAAAAGATGGTCAAGACGGAACTAATGGTACAAATGGTGCTGACGGAAAAGATGGTGTTACGCCACAATTGAAAATTGAAGAGGGATATTGGTATATCTCTTACGATAATGGAGCAACTTGGGCGGAATTAGGTAAGGCTGTGGGTGAAGACGGAAAAGATGGCGTTGATGGTGAGAATGGTAAAGATGGACAAGATGGAGATAGTATGTTCACAAGTGTAACATACGATGATAATAATGTATATTTCACATTGACAGATGGTAGTGTTTTGATTGTACCGAGAGGGAAAAATAGTGGTACTGGAGAAAATGACCCTTCTGATATAATTAAATTTGAGGATTTGAATGTGAAATCGGCATTGCTACTGAAGAATATTGATACAAATGGTGATGGTGAGATTTCGTATGGTGAGGCGGCTAATTATACTGGTTCTTTAGAAATAAATGGCAATAATATTCTTTCTTTTAAGGAATGTCAGTATTTTACAGGAGTAACTTCTGTGAGTTTTTATGGGTGTACAAATTTGTTTGAAATTGTTTTGCCTAATTCATTGGATACTATAGCTAATAATGCATTTAAAGGTAATACAAAACTTGTTAGCTTAATATTGCCTAATTCTTGTGTATTCATAGGAGAAGGAGCTTTTTACAATTGTAGTAAGTTAAAATCTATTGATTTGATAAATGTAAAAACTATAAGTAATGATGCTTTTCGTAATAGTGATAATTTAGTATCGATTAATATGCCAAATGTTGTTACCATAGGAAGTTCAGCTTTTTTTGATTGTAATTTACTTTCAAATATTACTATTCCTAATAGTGTTACTTCCATAGGAAATAATGCCTTTGTGAATTGTCCTAAAATGAAATCTTTTACTTTCCCTGAAAATTTGGTTGGTTCATTTCTTCCATCACAATTATATTCTCCAGATTATATAGAAACAATATATTGGAATAAAATGTTTTATTCTAGTTTTTATTATGCTGATAATGTCTTTACTAGAGGGGTCGGATATTGCACAAATAGTGGTTATACTAAAAATAAAACTATTACTAAAGTTATTTTTGGTGAAAAGGTGCAAAATATACCTGAGTATTTATGTGCAAGATTAACAGCTTTAAAGGAAATAATAATTCCAGAAAGTGTAACTTCTATTGGAAACTCTGCTTTTGAGGATTGTGAATCTCTTACAGAAGTAATAATACCTAATAATGTTACTTATATAGGAGAAAGGGCTTTTGCCAGCACGTCTTTAAAATCTATCACGCTTGGAGAAGGGATTGTTTCCATTGGTCGTTATGCTTTTTTGAATTGTGATTTAGAAAATGTGTATTGTAAAGCTATTATACCTCCCACATTAGTAGGCATTCCTTTTGATTTTAAAGATAGTAGTGGGGTTATTTATGTTCCTAAAGCTTCAATTGGGGCTTATATAACAGCATGGAGTGATCTTGCAAATAGAATTGTTGGATATGATTTTTGAGGGTGTTAGATAAAAGGGAATCGGTGGGGCTTTGGCTTTGCCGATTTTTTTTGGTGGTTTTTGCGAAAAGTCTGGAACGCTTCGCTTGGTCGGAAATTCTGGGGGGGGGGGGGGGAGCTATTATAGAAATAGAAAAAATAGGGAAAAAAGAGGCTATAGGAAATATA
>JAFTSS010000054.1 GCA_017467185.1 Paludibacteraceae bacterium
ATTCCGCAACCTTAGTATAGTCCGCGCAATGGAACTACTCACTAGTTGCAATGTATCTTTCTCCAATATCCCCGAACTCATGGGAGCCTATGGCGCAGCACTTTATGCAATTCATAATTCCTAATTCATAATTCATAATTCATAATTCCTCATTCCTAATTCCTCATTCCTAATTCCTCAATTCAAAACATGCAAACCCTAAACGACATACTAAACTCTAATCAATACACATCGGAATACGAAACATGCAAAGGTTGCGAAAACCATTGCACCGTACGCCTATTCCATTTTGCAAATGGCAACACTTTCTACTCGGGCAATAACTGCGAAAAAATATATTCTAATCGCTCTGAGTCAACCCGACAAGGCATAAATATGTTTGCCGAAAAATACAAACTCCTCTTCCATCGCGAAAATTGTCCCCCTGTCTTAGGGGGACGAGCCACAGGCGGAGGGGGTAATAAACTTTCAACTCTCATCTCTCAACTTTCAACTCTAAAAATCGGTCTTCCTCGCGCCCTCGGCATATACGAAAACTACCCTTTCTGGCATGCGCTTTTCTCTTATTGTGGTATAAAGGTCGTACTTTCTCAACCTTCTACAAACACTCTATATCAACGTGGCATTCACACTGTTATGGCTGACAACATCTGTTTTCCTGCTAAACTTATGCATGGCCATATCTACAATCTCATCTCTCGTGGTGTCGACCGCATTTTCTATCCATACGTGGTTTACGAACAAAAAGAGGATTCTCATTCAGCCAACTCGTTCAATTGTCCCGTGGTCAGTGGTTATTCCGATGTTATACGCAGTGCTATCGATCCTGCCGACCGCCACAATATCACTCTCGACTCACCTACTATATCATTCAACAACACCAAACTACTCGAAAAAGCTTGTTGCGAATATCTCACCTCTTTGGGCATAGATAAAGACACTGCAATCAAAGCTGTCAATGTCGCACAACAAGCTCAAAATGAATATAAAACCACTCTCATCAATCGCAATAAAGAGGTATTACAACAAGCTATTGACGACGGCAGAATGGTCATTCTCCTCGCTGGTCGTCCTTATCATACCGACCCTCTAATCGAACACAAAATATCGCATGCCATTGCTGATATGGGCATCGATGTTATAACCGAACATGTTGCCTCCGACATTGATTCTAATGTATATAACGAACTCAATTCCCTCAGCCAATGGGCATACCCAAACCGCATATTCAAAGCTGCTCATTTTGTTGGTAATCACCAATATAACAATCTACATTTTGTCGAACTCACTTCATTTGGCTGTGGTCCCGATGCCTTTATTCTCGACGAAATCAGCTCTCTACTACACCGTTACAACAAGAATCTCACTATACTAAAAATCGACGATGTCAACAACATAGGCTCTCTACGACTCCGCATCCGTTCTCTCGTCGAAAGTGTTTCCTCATATTCTCCCCCTAAGTTAGGGGGAGTACCCGCAGGGGGAGGGGGTATATTAAATTCTCAATCCTCCCCCGTCCCATTCCAAACTACAAAAACATTCGAGACTACCGACCGCCAACGCACAATACTTGCGCCTTATTTCGCCGAAGGTTACTCCGAGTTCCTACCTTCACTCATGAAACTTGCTGGCTATCAACTTGTCAATCTACCTATTGGCTCTCAATCTGATGCTGAAATGGGTCTAAAATACGCCAACAACGACGTCTGCTATCCTGCTACCATCGTGATTGGCAGCATAATGAATGCTCTCAAAAGTGGTAAATACGACCTCAACAACACCGCCGTAGTTACGACTCAAACAGGCGGACAATGTCGCGCCAGCAACTACATGGCTCTCATCAAAAATGCTCTCACTGCCGAAGGTTTCTCTCACGTTCCTGTTATCTCATTTGCCTTAGGTACTGGCCTAAAAAACACTCAACCTGGCTTCGAACTACCTGTTCGACGCTTGGCTCGTATCACTCTCCACACTATACTATATGCCGACTCTCTCGCTAAACTCTATCACTCAACTGTTGTGCGCACTAAACCCGAAACCACTCAAGCCGACATAAAAAAACTCTACGACCACTACATCACCGAATCTTTTCCATATATCGAACGCCGTGATACTAACGGACTTACCAATCTATTATCTCGTGCCGTCAGCGATTTCACAGCCCACACCGACACCTCTCGCCGCGTACCAACCATCGGTCTCGTTGGTGAAATCTATGTTAAATACAATAAATTCAGCAACAAAAACGTTATACCTTGGCTCATACAACAAGGCGTCGAAGTTGTACCCCCTTCTCTATTAGGATTTTTCAGCACAACCTTCGTCAATATGCACATCAATCGCAAACAAAACATCAAATCTGTAACCACTACATCTCGTCTAATATCTGATGCGCTACACCATTACGTACTACGAACTATGCGTCATTACGACAAAATCTGCCGTCCATACCCATTCTACCGCCCATTTACCGACATATTCGACAACGCCCATCTTGCCTCCGACATCATCAATCTAGCTGCCGACTTCGGCGAAGGCTGGTTCCTTCCTGGCGAAATATGCCATTTAGCCCAAAGCGGAGTCAATAACGTCATCAGCCTACAACCCTTCGGATGTATAGCCAACCACATAATATCCAAAGGCATAGAAAAACGCATAAAACGCTTTTACCCAAACCTCAACCTACTATTCCTCGACTTCGACAGCGGCACCTCCGAAGCCAACGTCTTCAACCGCCTCCACTTCATGCTCCGAAACACCCAAAACGAACTAAAAAACACACCATAACCTAAAATATTTTTCAACTTAGTTGAAAACCCTTTATTTCAACAACCACATTAACCCTACAAAACTCACTAAAACACAGCTAACCCACAATATTGTCCCCCTGCATTAGGGGGACGAGCCCAACGGGCGGAGGGGGTTTTTAAGATAATAAAAAGCAAATTTGCAACTAAACCGACGAATAACCTTAATCTTACCCTATCTACAATATTAAGATAAACATACTATAAAGTAAACCGCACCTTATTTTCCTTCTACTTCAAACATTTATAATATTAAAAAACTCATGAAAGAAAATCTCGAACAAAAAATACTCGATGTAGCCGAGCAACTATTCATCGCCAACGGCTTCACCAGAACATCAACTACCGATATTGCCCGCCATGTAGGTTGCAATCAAGCGCTTATCCACTATTATTTCCGCACAAAAGAAAACCTTTTCCAACAAATCTTTGTGCAAAAATTCGAGCACACTCTCACCCGATTGCTCGAACCTCTAACATCCGAACTACCCTTCGACGAAAAAATAACCAATTGCATAAACATCTACTTCAATCTCCTACAAGACAATCGCCAACTCCCCACTTGCATTATCAACGAGTTAGCATTCAACCCCGAACGCCGCGAATTCATACGAAACAACTTCATAAAAAACCAAATACGCCAACAAGCCTACTACCGCTACTGCGAAACAATCGAACACGAAATCCAGCAAGGCAACATCCGTCCAGTCCAACCCTTCGACTTAATACTCAACATCATATCACTCTGTCTCTTTACATTCATAACTCTACCAATATACACCGACCTCCTCGAACGCACACCCCAACAAGTCGAAGAATACATCAACCACCGCCGCCAAGAAATCATCACACAAATAACCACATCCCTTCGACCATAAACACTCTAAAAAAAAAACTTAAAAATATTCCGCTCCTGCATTTCTACGCAGTGAGCGGATTTTTTTCACAAAAAACACCCTAAATATCAATAATTTTTTGTAACTTTGCACAAGGGAAGTTTTATGCTCTAAAACATGTTTTTATGAAAAAGAAAATCATATATATTTTACTCGTATTACCTTTATTTATTGCAAGTTGCAAACCTTCAGAGCACGAATTAGCTCTCGCCGAAATCGAAGAAACAAAGCAATTAATTGCAAATAACTGCGACGAAGAAGCCCTCGTTCGCATCGATTCAATACACGTACGCTACCGCAAAGACGTCGCCGTACGTCGCATGGCTGACACCCTACGCTGGGACATCGAATATCGCCAAGCAATAAAAACATTACCCGTAGTCGATAGTACACTTGCCAATCTACAGGCTCGCTTACCTGAACTAACCAAACCTTTCCGTTTCATCAAAAACGAAGAATATCAAAATATTGGTTCATTCGAACATCGCCAACTACGCACCGAAAACAACACCTCTCGTTGCTATCTCAAACCTTCTATCAACGAACACGGCGAATTCACAATCACATCATACTATCTTGGCACAAAAGCTTCTCACACAACTATTCGCGCCATAGTCGATTCTATCTTTGTTGAAACACTAGTTGCCCCATCAAGCAATATATCGCAATTCGTAGATGTTGATATGTACCGCGAAATCATCGTGTTCGACACTCCTCTACTCAATGGCATCGACAAATTTATTGCCGACAATAACAATAATCGCATCAAAATCAGCCTACTTGGCGATGGTCAACCATATCACTATTATCTCACTCCTACCGAACGCAACATATTAGCGCAATCTTACGAACTCTCGGTAGCTCTCTCCAACCTCACTCGCCTCACCGACCAACAACTCAAACTATCACAAAAAATAGAACTCCTCAAAATACGCCTAAACAAATGATCAAAGACCACATAAACAATGCTCATCAATACGACGATTTACACCCGAATTTCCGCAGTGTATTAGAAATTCTACAATCGCTCAATCTCGATGCCCTACAACCTGGACACATCGAACTCGATGGCAATTATGTTTACATCAATATAAACGAAACAAAAAGCAAAAACAAAGAAGAAGCTAAACTAGAATCACATCGCCGATACATCGACATTCAAATGCCTTTATCTGGCAAAGAAACTTTTGGTGTGAAATCAACAACAAATTGTACCAATCCAATTGGCGAATTTGATACCGAACGCGACATCCTTTTCTACGAAGACACCCCAACTGAATACATAACACTCAATAAAGGCGAATTCATAATCTTCTTCCCCGATGATGCCCATGCTCCTTGCATCAATACCATCGACAACCATCTCAAACTAATCGTAAAAATATCAATCGAACCAAATAAAGAAAAACCAACCCTCTAAAAAACACACGTCTACCTCCCTATAGTTTCTATAATTTATATAGTTTCTATAGCTTCTATATCTCCTATAGTCTCTATAGTTCCTATAGTTTCTATCAAAAAAATAACTACCCAAAACTAAAATACTAATTTATGCCCATCGGCATAATTATCAATTATAAATTATGAATTACGAATTTGTAAAAAACGACCCATATTTGGCTCCGTTTGAATCTGCTATCGTAGGACGTCACAACTATGCTGCTAAACGCGAAAAAGAACTCCTCGGCGAAACCAACAAAACATTATCTGATTTCGCATCAGGATATATGTTCTTCGGACTCTTCAAAGTTAAACGTAGTTGGGTATTGCGCGAATGGGCACCAAATGCAACTGCAATATACCTCATCGGCGACTTCAACAATTGGCAAAAAAACGAAAAATTCCGCCTCGAACCAAAAGAAAATGGTGTTTGGGAGCTAAAAATAAGCGAAAAATACATTCATCATGGCGACCTCTACAAACTAATTGTTGAATGGAATGGTGGCGCAGGCGAACGTATCCCAGCTTGGTGTCGCCGCGTCGTACAAGACGAACAAACCAAAATATTCTCAGCTCAAGTATGGCAACCTGAACAAGAATACAAATTCCGTATTCGCAAATTCCACCCTACCAAAGCTCCTTTGATGATTTACGAATGCCACATCGGTATGGCAGCAGAAGAAGAAAAAGTAGGTACATACAACGAATTCCGCGAAAACATTCTCCCTCGTATTGCTAAAGCAGGCTACAACTGCATCCAAATCATGGCAATACAAGAACACCCTTACTATGGCTCTTTCGGCTATCACGTATCTAGTTTCTTTGCTCCATCATCACGCTTCGGAACTCCAGAAGAACTAAAACGCCTCATCGATGAAGCACACAAACTCGGTATTGCTGTCATTATGGACATCGTGCACTCTCATGCCGTTAAAAACGAAATCGAAGGTCTCGGCCGTTTCGACGGTACTCCATACCAATACTTCCATGGCGGCGACCGTCGCGAACACCCAGCTTGGGACTCTCTTTGTTTCAACTATGCCAAAAACGAAGTCCTCCACTTCCTTCTTTCAAACTGTAAATATTGGATCGAAGAATACAAATTCGACGGATTCCGCTTCGATGGTGTTACTTCAATGATATATCGCAATCATGGTCTCGGTCAAGACTTCAAAGGCTACGAAGACTACTATAATCTAAATCAAGACGGCGATGCCCTCTGCTATCTCACTCTCGCTAATAAACTCATCCACGAAGTAAACCCTGAAGCTATCACCATTGCCGAAGAAATGTCAGGACTCCCTGAATTGGCTATTCCATTCGACGAAGGTGGTGTTGGTTTCGACTTCCGCATGGCTATGGGTATCCCTGACTTCTGGATTAAATACATCAAAGAAGTGCGCGACGAAGATTGGAAAGCTGGTCACATTTTCTACGAAATGACTAACCGACGTCTCGGCGAAAAAACAATCTCTTATGCCGAATCTCACGACCAAGCTCTCGTTGGCGATAAAACTATCATATTCCGCCTTATTGATGCCGACATGTATTGGCACATGCAACGTGGCGACGAAACTTTCATGGTCAACCGCGGTATGGCTCTCCACAAAATGATCCGTCTCATGACTGCCGCTACTATCAATGGTGGTTACCTCAACTTTATGGGTAACGAATTCGGTCACCCAGAATGGATCGACTTCCCTCGCGAAGGCAATGGATGGTCTCACAAATATGCTCGCCGCCAATGGTCTCTTGTTGACCGCAAAGAACTACACTATTGCGACCTTGCTCATTTCGACGAAGAAATGATAAAACTCATCCGCAAAGAATATCGTTTCAGCGAATCCCCAATCGAAAAAGTATGGGACAACGAAGGCGACCAACTCGTAGCATTCAAACGCCGCGATTTGCTATTTATCTTTAACTTCAACGGCGAAAAATCATTTACCGACTATGGTATCCTCGTCAAAAAAGGTGTTTACAACGTAGTTCTCAACACCGATGCTAAAGAATTTGGAGGATTTGGCTTTGCCGACGACACAATAGAGCACCACACCGTAGCATCTCACCTCAAAAACAAAGAGTGGCTCCAACTCTACATCCCTGCCCGCTCTGCCCTCGTTCTTCGCCGCAAAGACTAAAATATATTTTTAAACAAAAGTACATAATTCCTTAAATAAAAGTACATATCCTATAACAATTTTATAATTTATGGCTTGTACTTTGCAAAAAGACTAACACCAAAGGTCTGTCATTCTTCTGCCAAGATACGTCAAAGACGTAGCGAGGCATATAGAAAAATTAATAATTATGTCCTTATGTCATTCTGTCTAAAAAAGCTTATTCTTTTGTCTAGAAAATTATAAAATGATTTTCGAACCGGAAATAAATGCGTTAATCCAACGCTTCGAAAATACAATAAGCCAAGGCTCTGTGCAATACTACGACACCGACGACCTTGAAACAATAATCGATTGTTATATTGCTATTGACCAACTCGACAAAGCACGTATAGCTCTCGATTATGCTTATCGTATCCATCCCGATTCTACCGAAATTCATTGTAAAGAAGGCAAGTTATGTCTAATGGAAGGTGCGTATGAAAAAGCTATAGAAATTCTCGATCCTATCCAACACACAGAACCTGACTATATCGCTATTTTGGCTGAATGTTACCTGCGAATGTATAATTTCAACAAATCTAAAAAACTATTCTCACAATATCTAACCCTCTGTAATACCAACGAATTAGCTGCAGTTTTTGCTGATATAGCCTCACTTTACAACTCTCACAATCAACCTGAACTTGCACTTGAGTTCATCGAAAACGGAGTTGCTTTATTTCCCGACGACACCAATATACTTATCGAAAAAGCTTTCGCACTCGAACAACTTGACCAATTAGATCAAGCAGCCTCACTCTTCTCGCATATACTCGACATAAATCCATACCAACCAGAAATTTGGGGTATGCTCGGCTCTATCTTATTCCGTCAAAACAACTTCACCGAAGCTATAAAAGCATACGACTATACATTAGCAATCAATCCCGATGACATAAGTGCAAAATTACAACGAGCTCATTGTTTATTCAATTTAGGACAATTCAAAGAAGCAATCGAACCATACGAAGACTACCTAAAAATCAATCCCTATGACGAAATGGTAATCACGTTTCTTGCCGAAACATACGAAAATATCGATGAATGGGAAACCGCCCAAAAACTCTACCAAAACGCACTAAATATTAATGACAACATCATTGAGGCTTGGGTAGGACTTGCCGCTAGTTTACACACTCTTGGCAAACTAGAAGAAGCCTACAAAACAATTAAAAAGGCTGATAAACGCTTTCCTAAAAATCCAACTGTCATCTACTCTATGTGGCAAATTGAAGAAGATCTTGCCACTGAAAATTTTGATGACCAAATGATGAAAAAAGCTCTCAATCACGCTCTTTTCTGTTTAAATTTAGACACCAAAAACTCCTTTCTCCACTACACTGTAGGCAACATGTATCTACATTTTAGCAACTTCAAAAAAGCTTTAACTCACTACGAAATAGCCTACAATCAAAATCCATTCACCGAAAAACTTCCGCTCGCAATGGCTATTTCATATTACGCACTAGATAAAATCGATAAAGCTCAACAATTTTTAGACATAGCACGACAAACTATATCTAATTCCGACGAAATATTTTTCTCTCTATTCCCTGATGCTAAAATTTTTATAAAATAAATATGAAAAAAACTCTAGTTCTATTATTCTGCACTCTACACTGTGCTCTATGCTTTAATCTAAAAGCAACCCCATCAGACTCTATAGATTCTATAAATACCATAGAAACGATAGACTCTATAGCAACTATAAATACTATAGTTACTACAAACTCAACAAAACCCTTAACTGAAGAAAAATCTTACGTTGACATCATTGCCGATTGGTACAACGACAATATGAACTACGGAACAATCACTGCCCTTATGGCTATCGAAAGTTCATTCATTCCTTTTCCATCCGAAGTTGTTGTCCCTCCTGCTGCCGCAGTATCTGTGCGCGAAGACTCTAATCTCAACTTCTTCTTAATCATTCTATTTGCAACTATAGGTGCTATAATTGGCGCATTAGTCAATTACTTCCTCTCTATCAGCCTCGGTCGTGCTATTATCTACAAATTTGCCGATAGCCGATTAGGTCGTCTATGTCTTCTCTCAAGCGAAAAAATCAAACAAGCCGAAGACTATTTCAACCGCAAAGGAGCAATTGCGACTTTCGTCGGTCGCCTCATTCCTGGCATTCGCCAACTCATCTCAATCCCAGCAGGTTTAGCTCGTATGCCTCTCCTCCCTTTCATCGGTTTCACTGCACTCGGAGCTGGCATTTGGAACGCCGTTCTTGCCATCATTGGCTACATCGTAGGCGACAACATGGACCTCATCAACAAATACTCTCACGAAATGGGCTACATAATCCTCGCCCTTCTCGCCATCATTGCAATATATTACATAATTAAAAAATTAATCAATAAAAAGAAATAAAAATATAGAAGATCTATCTTATTCACTTGTCTTCTTGTCAAAAAAAAGAAATCATTCTTTCGCAGATCTATCATTTTTCCGCCAAGATGAAACTTTAGTTTCAGCAAGGCGTATGCAAAAAAGAATTTATGTTCTTATGTCATTCTGTCTAAAATAAAATATCATGTTCTCTTGTCTCCTTATCTAAGAAAAGAATCATACTTCCGCAAATCTGTCATTTTTCCGCCAAGATGAAACTTTAGATTCAGCAAGGCGTATGCAAAAAAGAATTTATGTTCTTATGTCATTCTGTCTAAAATAAAATGTCATGTTCTCTTGTCTTCTTATCTAAAAATAAAATATGAAATTCGCTCTAATCGGACATCCAGTTTCTCACTCGTTTTCAGCTCAATATCTCAATTCACGTTTTCAAAACGAAGGTATTGATGCCCATTACGATTTAATTGATATGCCCGATTTACAACAATTCACCGATTTAATTCGCTCTGACAAATACAATGGTTTTAACATAACTATCCCTCACAAAAAAGCCATTATTCCCTATCTCGACCAACTATCACCCGAAGCTGCTGCCATAGGAGCTGTAAACGTAATAGAAATAAGCAATAACAAATTAATCGGATATAACACCGATATTATCGGATTTCACGATACTCTCGTACCTCTACTTAAACCAAACCACACTCACGCAGTCATATTAGGTACAGGCGGAGCATCGCAAGCGGTACAATACGTGCTCAACAAGTTGAACATACCATTCCGCCTCGTCACCCACAAAGAATTAGATACCAACACAATCACCAAACTAGCACCTATTATAATAAACACCACACCATTGGGCATGCACCCTCACACCAACACCATACCCAATATCGACTACTCTCAAATCACACCCAACCACCTCATCTACGACCTTGTTTACAACCCAACCGAAACCCGATTCCTACAACTCGCAAAACAACAAGGCGCCACTACCCAAAACGGCCTCGCAATGCTCTACGCTCAAGCCAACGCAGCCCTAAAAATATGGTTGAAATAAAAAAATCACCTTCTCTTGTCTTCTTGTCTAAAATAAAAATAAAAACTATGCAAATCGAAATCATCAACAAATCACGTCACGCACTTCCACAATACAGCACACCACTATCTGCTGGTATGGACTTACGTGCAAATATCGACGAACCCATAACTCTCAAACCATTAGAAAGAAAACTAATCCCAACTGGTCTATATATAGCTCTACCTGAAGGTTACGAAGCCCAAATCCGCCCACGTTCAGGCCTTGCAATCAAAAATGGCATTACTGTACTCAACACTCCAGGTACTATCGACGCAGACTATCGTGGCGAAATTTGCGTTATATTAGTAAATCTCAGTGCTGATGAATTCACTATCAACAATGGCGACCGCGTATGTCAAATGGTCATTGCTCGCCACGAAACAGCTGAATGGATACCCGTAGAAACTCTTTCAACAACCGAACGCGGTGAAGGTGGATTCGGTCACACTGGCAAAAAATGAAAAATCTAATAACAACAATATTGTGCATTGTGCATTGTACATTGTGCATTGGTTTATCGGCTCACGAAGAGTATGCCGATTCAATGTTTCGTGCCCAAATCGCAAAAGAACAACTCACCGACTCTACTCTTCAAGATCTACTCAACTACAATCTTTTCAAGGCTAAAGAATATCAACTAAAAGGTCAATTAAACGAAGCCGCCATGTTATTTGTGGATAATATGGAACTTGATTCAAACATAGCTCACCCCGAACTTTATGCCACATCAGCTTTCCAACTATACAAAATTCTTTACGATGCAAAACAATATAGCGACGCCTTTCATTTCATAAAAATAGCTCACCACAATAATCCTAATAACAACATATATCTCCGTGACCTTGCTTGGATGGAATATGGTTTCCAACAATACAAACTTGCAATCAAACACTTTAAAGAACTCAACAAACGTCAACCCTACAATTCCGACAATATATATAGCCTCTGCCAAATATATCTTCAAGATAAACAATACAACAAAGCTCTAAAAGAACTCGAAAAATATCAATATCTCGAAGGCCACTCTGTCCAAATACTTGCACAACGTGCCGCTATTCACGAACAATCAGGCAAGCCTCAAAAAGCCGAAAAAGAGGTTATCAACTACATCAACGAACACCCTGAAGATAAATTAGATGCATCTTTATTATTAAGTCGCATATACCTAAATAACACCAAAAATGCTGAATCTCTCAATCTACTACTACAGCTCAACAACGAATATCCCAACGACGGCACAATACTCACATCTTTAGCCGAACACTACAAAAATCTCGACAACGATTCGTTATACGAAAAATACTCTCTCGATGCAGTAAAATCAGCCACATTCAATGCTGCAACTGCCGTTAAAATAATCCGACCTACACTCTCAGGCTATGTCCAACTCGAAGACACAACCAATATCGCATTCATCCTAAACACACTCAACGCAATATACCCTAACGAATCACCTGTCATCGAACTACAAGCCGATGTATATAAAGCACTAAAAGATACAACTAATTGGCGTTCTACGCTATACAATCTACAAAAAATACGCAACAACGACAAAGTTCTAGACTTCCAACTCGTAACCCTTGCCGAATCTCTATTCGACAACAAAGAAATATATCGACTCACAAAAGAAGGTTACGACAAATACGGCGACGACACTTGGGCATACTATTATATCATCAGTCTTGCAAAAAACGAGATGACAGACTCGCTCATCAGCGAAAGCAATCGTTTATTACCACTCATTTCAACCTCCAACATAAAAAGTCGTGTTTATCAAATGGTTGGCGACATATACTCATCGCAAAATCAAGACTCTCTCGCTATGCAAATGTACGATAGTTGCCTTGTTTACGACCCAAACAATTCTGGCGCACTCAACAATGTAGCTTACAACATAACCAAACAGCCTAATCCCGACCTAAAAAAGGCTGAAAAAATGGCAGCAAAAGCTCTCGAACTTGACCCCGAAAGCATCTATATACTCGACACTTACGCCTGGATTCTATTCCTACAAGGCGACAATTTTCTATCCGAATTCTATTTCGATAAACTCCTACGAGTTGAAAAAGAACAAGGGCAACAACCAGGCATCGAAACTCTCTACCATATCGGCTGCCTATACATGAAAACAAACCGCATAGAACAAGCAAAAGAAATGTGGCAAAAAGCCCTTGATATGTACAACGAAGATCCAGATAACTTCGACGAAAAGGATATAATTAAAACAATCCAAAACTTCTTCAACGACAATAAATAATACATAATACCTATACATATAGTTTCTATAGTCGCTATAGTTTCTATTTACATAAAATAATCGCAATATGAAAACACACAAACTTATAACAGCAATAATACTAATAACCACTATTTTATTAGTTGGCTGTAAAACGCAACAACGTCCAATACAACATCGTGTAGCACAACATGTTTCAGTATGCCAATTAACTCAAAAATCTTACGATGCACAACCGCAATTCTCTACGATGAACATCTCTAAAATGTCAATGTCTGTCAATTATAGCGGATTGCAATTCACTTTCCGCTCATCAATCCGCATCGCAACCGATAGCATACTATCTATCAGCATTCAGCCCGCACTCGGCATCGAAATGTATCGCGCCGAATTCACGCCAAAAGGTTTTACCGTTTACGACAAACTCAATCGTCGCTACTCCGAAAATAGCTACGAATACATCAAACTCAGTTGGGGATTAGACGTTGACTACAAAGCTATCGAAGCCCTATTTTCACACAAAATATTCATCCCAACAACAACCAATCCTGACGAAATCTGCAAAAACTTCCGCATCGAACACATGGCAGATACCACCTCTATCGTCAGCAACACACCAATAGGAAAATACACACAACAATTCGACATCGACATCAACAACTATCGACTCACAATGAGTGGTTTACAATACGAAAACCAACTCGTAATGGCAATTACTTATGGTATGCTAAAATCTTTCGATAAAATCCTATTTCCTGAAACAGTACACCTACAAACCACTATGACTAAAACCGATGTTTCAGCAACTCTCAATATCGAAAAAATCAAATTCAACGAACCTCTTTACATCTCACCAATTAACACCGCACGTTACAAAAAAGTAGGTTTTATGGACCTCCTCAAAAAATAAAAAAACAATATGAAAAAAAATATCGCTACTAAATATTATCCCCCTGTCTTAGGGGGACGAACCGACGAACGAAGCAAGAGCAAAGAATACTTGCATACTTTGCCTTGCAAGGAGGAGGTCGCTGAAAGCAAACGAAGCGGAAGGTTATCTCTCGCTACTCGCTACTCGCTACTTGCTACTATTATACTTTCTACATTGTGCATTAACCTAAACGCACAAACAATCAAAGAACTCGAAGCTCAAAAGAAAAAGGCTCTCGACGAACTCGCCGTAACCAATCGACTACTCAACGAAACACAAAAAGACAAAAAAGGCACAGAAAACAAACTCAACCTGCTCAAACGCTCAATCAAACAAAGCGCCAACTACATCAACGCACTAAACAAAGAAATCGGAATGCTCGATGAAAACATCTCGTCATTACAAGCATCTCGACTATCACATCAAGAACGCCTTGATCGTCTCCGCAACGAATATGCACAATCAACCCGAGCCATATACTCCCACCACAAATACTTCTCTCCACTCTTGTTCATCATCTCTGCCGACAACTTCAATCAAGCCGTACGTCGCTTCCGCTACCTCCAGCAAGTGGCTTCGCATCGTAAATATCAGGCTCAGGAGATAGCTAAAATCACTCAACAACTAAAAACAGAAGAGGAACTACTAACCGAAAATCGAATTCAAAAAGAGACAGCCGTTAGCGCAAAAGAACTTGAACAACAACGACTTGAACAACAACGTCGCAAGCGCAACGACGAACTTGCATCTCTCAAAAAGAAAGAAACATCACTCAAAAAGAAACAAAAAGAACAACAGAAAAAAGCCGACAAACTCAATCAAAAAATACAAGACATGATTGCTGCCGAAATCAAACGACAAAAAGAAGAAGCAGCAAAACTCGCTAAACAACAAGGCAAAAAAGACCCTTACGAACTCAGCAAAGAAGAAAAACTTGTCGCAGGCAACTTCGAAGCCAACAAAGGCAAACTACCACGCCCAGTCGAAAAAGGTTTCATCAGTGGCCATTTTGGCGTACAACCTCACCCGTTCCTCGACAAAGTACAAGTCAATAATAAAGGTACCTACTTCCAAATCCCAGCTGGAGCCGATGCACGTGCAGTATTCGAAGGCGAAGTAACACAATGCTTCTCAGTGCCAGGTAGCAACCAATCTGTAATCGTAAAACATGGCAACTACCGCACCGTATATTCCAATCTAGTAACACTTTACGTCAAAGTAGGCGACAAAATCAGCACCAAACAAAAAATCGGAAAAGTCTATACCGACACCGAAAACGACAACAAAACAGAACTCTATTTCATGCTCTACAAAGACACCGAAATACAAAACCCCGAAAATTGGTTAGCAAATTAAGCAAAAACATTTGCTAATATGCCAAAATTATCGTACCTTTGCACCCCAATAACAATCAAAATAGACAAACTAATTTATCTAATCAGACCAATTAGTCTAATCTGAATAAAAATTCAATTCTAATAAAGCGAAACCGAGTACAAAAAGTCTTGCTACTCACTACTCGCTACTAAAAATCTAATATATGAACGAAAAAGTAAAATGCCTTATCATTGGCTCAGGCCCTGCCGGCTATACTGCCGCAATCTACGCTTCACGTGCTAACCTTGCCCCAGTACTCTACGAAGGTATGCAATCAGGTGGTCAATTAACTCAAACTACCGAAATCGAAAACTTCCCAGGCTACCCAGAAGGTATCGACGCAAACCTCATGATGGCTGACCTCCGTGCTCAAGCTGAGCGCTTTGGTACAGACGTACGCTTCGGCTGCATCACTGAAGTTGACTTCAGTTGCTCACCTAAAAAACTCACTATCGATGGTGAAAAAGTAATCGAAGCCGACACTGTAATCATCGCTACAGGTGCAAGCGCAAAATATCTCGGCCTCGCCGACGAACAAAAATACATGGGCAAAGGTGTTTCTGCCTGCGCAACATGCGATGGTTTCTTCTATCGCAAAAAAACTGTTGCAGTAGTAGGCGGTGGCGACACTGCTTGCGAAGAAGCATGCTACCTCGCTGGTCTTTGCGAAAAAGTTTACCTCATCGTGCGTAAACCATTCCTCCGTGCATCTAAAGTAATGCAAGACCGCGTATTCAAAAACGAAAAAATCACAGTTCTCTTCGAACACAACACACAAAACCTCTACGGTGAAGACCTTCTCGAAGGAGCAAAACTCATCAAACGCAAAGGCGAACCAGACGAAGAAATCGTTGACATCAAAATCGACGGATTCTTCCTCGCTATCGGACACCACCCTAACAGCGACATATTCAAAAAATACATCAATACAAACGAAGAAGGCTACATCATCACAGAACCATTCCGCCCTCTTACAAACGTACCTGGTGTATTCGCAGCAGGCGACGTAGCCGACCCTATCTATCGCCAAGCAATCTGCGCTGCCGCTTCAGGTTGTAAATCAGCAATGGAAGCAGAAAAATACCTCGCTTCTATGGAATAATTGCGATAAATGAGAGTAATCAACAAATGCAATGATGTTTTTGCAATAGCAAAAAACTAAATAAAAAAATAGCAGACTCAATCAAACTTGTTTGAATTGTAGTCTGCTATTTTTTTATTTCAATTTGTTACAACAAATTATCATTACATTTGTTGATTACCAAATGCAGCAATTATCTTGAGCAATGCGAAAAATAATTGCTACAGCAATTATCTTGAGCAACGCGAAAAATAATTGCTACTGCAATTATCTTGAGCAACACGAAAAATAATTGCTACAACAATTATCTTGAGCAACACGAAAAATAATTGCTACTGCAATTATCTTGAGCAATGCGAAAAATAATCTTAAACACAGCGAAAAATTATTTTTCACCTACCTTTTTTGCTTCACTAATTGGCTCAGAATCTTTACTCCAATAAATATATTTATAAGGATTAGATTTTTCCTCCTCTTCTGTTACAATAAATGTAGGAGTATTCAAACGCCAATTCTTAAACTCTGCATTATGCGTAGTATCATTAATAAAATCACGCACTGTATATGCCCACTGACGCCAATCATCACTACCCTCTAAAAAGTTTTTATACTGATACTCACGCCCTACAAGATTATTATGATAATCCATAAAATGGTCACAAGGTTGATTAACACTTGCTCTTTCCCAATAAACATCCATTACCAACCATGCTATTTGCGATGTAGTATATTTACGCAAAAGTAGATTTACAAATATATGCTTATAGGCATCACCACGTTTACCATAACTTGTATTAGCATGAAAAAAATGTCGCGCCACATATTCCGCACGAGCTTTCGATTGCAATACCCTATAAATAGTTGATGAAGCTACGCCCATACTTACAAACGACATAACCCAATCCTCCTTGGCAAAATAAGGTATATCATCACCCATCAATACTGCATGCAACCCCCACTCACTATCAAAAACGCCAAGAGAATCAATATCTGCTAATCTAAACCCCATTTCACTATCTGCCAAAGCATTTAATTTCCAATAAACCGATACCTCCGCCTCTGTCATCTGCATCAACTCCACTTCAGCCGAATCCGACATAGTATTAAAATACGATTCATTTGGAGAAGAAAGTGTCAATCCATCAATACTATTAACTCGATATTGAGGCGACTTGCGCATAGTTTGCAAACGACTCATTGTCTGATTAGCCACTTTCGACATCATACCCCGATATGCTTTTTCAGGATATAAATCAATCAATCGCTCTTCTACATACTCCCCCATACTACGCAATGTATCGCGACTATTCTCATACTCACGAGCAAGAATATAGAGCACCGAAGCATCAAACATAGGTATAACACTTGTATCTAGAGCTATAATATTGCTTACGTCATAAGCTTCCGACCCCCTAATTCTACGCCGTTGCGACGCACAACCAACTAACAATAAAACAATTAAAAATAAAGATATATAGGTATTTTTCATACTACAAAATTACTAAAAAATACACATAGAAAGATTATATTTTATATTTTTTTAAACTTTTATATAAAAAGTTTTGTCAATTATAAAAATATTACTACCTTTGCGACTGAAAAACACAATCTCAAGCATGAAACATACAAAAAACATACAATTTGTTTCAATGCACATTACAATGCATAACCCTATGCAAATGCGAATGTGCCGCTAAGGCACGTCATATCATTTAAGAACCAACCGGTTCTATATTCTTTTTCCCTTAAATTTATAAATATTTAAACAAAAACAACCTTTTTTGTTTAGATTGTTGTTACTAATAACTAATAAATATATAAAGTATGCATTTCGACACTATTCAAATTCATGGTGGTAAATCAATCGACCACACAGGTTCACGCGGCTTAGCTATTTATCCCACATCGGCCTATCATTTCAAATCATGCGATTATGCTGCTGATTTATTTGAACTCAAAGAAGCAGGCAATATATATACAAGGTTAAACAACCCTACAGTCCAAGCCTACGAAGCCCGTATGGCAGCTCTATATGGAGGTGTAGCCTCTATAGCTACCTCATCAGGTATGTCGGCAATATTCTTGGCAATCACATCACTTGCCAAAGCTGGCGAAAACATTGTTACCTCACCATACGTTTATGGTGGTACTTTCAATTTATTCACTATTACATTCAAAAAACTAGGTATTGATTGTCGTCTCACTGCCAACGATTCAGCCGAAGCATTCGAGGCTCGCATAGACAAAAACACTCGCGCTATTTTCGTTGAATCAATGAGTAATCCTAACTGCCGAGTTGCTGATATCGAAGCCATTGCTACCGTAGCACGCAAATATGACATTCCACTCATCGTTGACAATACTTTCGGAGCAGGAGGTTATCTTTGTAATCCTTTCAACTGGGGAGCAAACATCATTGTTGACTCTGCAACTAAATGGATCAATGGTCATGGTACCGCTATGGGTGGTATAATCATTGATAAAGGCAATTATAATTGGGGGAATGGTAAATACCCTGAAATAAATGGTCCTTCAGAGGGTTATCATGGATTAAATCTTTACGAAACTTTTGGACCTCAATCTTTCATAGTAAAATGTCGTGTAGATGGACTTCGCGATATGGGTAGTTGCCCTTCTCCTTTCGATGCTTATTTAATGCTTATAGGCTTAGAAACATTATCATTACGCGCGCAACGCATCATTGAATCGACTGACCGCCTTGCCCGTTATCTCCAAAATCACCCAAAAGTAGATAATGTGAAATATGTTGGTTTCCCTGAAAATCCAAGCTATACAAATGCTCAAAAATACTTCCGCGATGGTGGTGCAGGTGTGATTTCTATCGAACTAAAGGGCGATTTACAGAGCACAGTGCGCTTTGTTGAGGGATTAAAACTTGTTGCAAATATGACTATGGTCGGCGATTCTATTACTGTTGTAACCCACCCTGCTTCTACTACCCACAAACAACTTAGCGAAGAAGACAAACTTGCATGTGGCATCACTCCTACGCTTTTACGTATCTCTATGGGATTAGAAAATGTAGATGATATAATTGACGATTTTGAACAAGCTTTCACTAATGCCTAACATTATATTATATGCAAATTTATAAATATAATAAACCCCTTATTTTAGAAAGTGGCGAACGAGTTGAGGCATTAGAAATTGCTTATCACACTTATGGTACACTAAATTCCAATCACGACAATATAATTTGGGTATGTCATGCACTGACTGCCAACTCCGACGTTGCTGATTGGTGGCAAAACACCGTAGTACCAGGCGGAATGCTCGACCCTGAACGTTACTTTGTGGTATGCGCCAACGTACTTGGGTCATGCTATGGAACTACTGGACCGCTAAGTATAAATCCAACTACAGAAAAACCTTATTATGCCTCGTTTCCTCAAATCACTGTACGCGACATAGTTGCCTGTAATCGCCTCTTGGCTCAACATCTTGGCATATCGCGTGTTAAAATGCTTGTAGGCAGTTCACTTGGTGGTTTTCAATGTATGGAATGGGCAATAATAGACCCCGATTTCACTGAAAATCTTATGCTTATTGCTACGGCCGCCACCACAACACCATGGGCTGCAGCATTCAATGAATCGCAACGCATGGCTATCGAAGCAGACCAAACCTATGGAACAGAATCTGACGATGCTGGTAGTCAAGGTATGGGAGTTGCACGCTCAATAGCTCTGCTTAGCTATCGTGGTGCCGATGCTTATAACATGACACAACAAAACAATGGTAAAGAGACTACTCCATTTCATCATCGTGTACAAAGCTATCAACATCATCAAGGCGATAAATTGCGCCAAAGATTTAATGCCTACTCTTACTATCGTCTATCGCAAGTGGTTGATTCTCACAACGTAGGTCGCAACAGAGGTTCTATTGACGAGGCTTTACGCTCAATCAAAGCTCGTACACAAGTGGTGGCTATATCAAGCGATATTCTATTTCCTCCTGCCGACCATCAAGTGTTCATAGACAACATACCTGACGTGCGATATACACTAATAAACTCAGAATTCGGACACGATGGTTTCCTTGTTGAACATGAATACCTCACTCGCATTGTAAAAGATTTTTTTAAATGATAGATAAGAAAAATTAAACTCAAGACACTATAAAAACAAACAAAGCGAATAACTCTCATATCTAGTTACTCACTACTAAACATCTAATATATGAAACAAATAACAATAGGAATGTTCGGTTTTGGCAATGTTGGCCACGGACTATACGATGTACTCGAAAAAATACAATCTAAAAACGTACGTATCAAAACCATTTGCATTAAACACCCCGAAAAAGACCGCGGTGTAGTAGCTAATTTCACAAACAACCCCGACGACATATTCAACGACCCAGAAATCAACCTCATCGCCGAACTTATCGACAACGCTGATGAAGCATACACTATCGTAAAACGTGCACTGAATCAGCATATACCTGTTGTATCTGGCAACAAAAAAATGTTAGCTCATCACCTCAACGAGTTAATTGAACTACAAAAACAAACCAATACAGCTCTGCTTTACGATGCTTCTGCCTGTGGTAGTATTCCTGTAATCCGCAACCTCGAAGAATATTACGACAATGATTTGCTCGTATCAGTAAAAGGCATTCTCAATGGTTCGTCAAATTTTATCCTATCAAAAATATTCAACGAATCGATGGACTATCCTAAAGCCCTAAAATTGGCACAAGATCTAGGCTTTGCAGAGAGCAATCCAACTCTTGACATTGATGGCTACGACTCTGTTTTCAAACTAATAATCATCACCATACACGCCTTTGGATGTTATGTTGCACCTGAAGATATATTCACTTACGGAATATCTTCAATGAACGACTACGACATCAAGTTTGCTCATGAAAAAGAGCGCAGAATTAAACTTGTGGCTCATGTCGAAAAACTCGAATCGGGCGAAATCATTATGTCTGTAATGCCTCATCTCATTTCTCGCAATAAATATATTTACAGCGTTGAAGATGAATTCAATGGTGTTGTTATCAAAGGACAATTCTATTACAAACAATTTATGTTCGGCCGTGGTGCTGGTGGACATCCAACTGGTTCGGCTGTATTGAGCGACATCACAGCATGCCTTTACGACTATAAATACGAATACAAAAAACTTAATAGCGACCACAAAGTCAAACATACGAACAACCACGATGTACGTATATATTTGCGCTATTCGACAGACTCAGACCTCGCTCTATTCTCATTCAAAGAAATATACGAACGCTATGATAGTCGCGACAATAAATATGTAGTAGGTCTTATCTCACTTGCCGACCTACTCCGCATAAATGAAGAAATACGCCACCGCAAACTATTCCTCTCAGTATTTCCTTACGACTAAATAAATGTATAAAGTAATAAGTCGTTAATAAAAAGACAGAATAAAAAAAGAAGGACGATGTCCTTCTTTTTTTTATTTTGACCAAATCTCTCTCACTTCTTTTATTGCCTCCTCGTTATCGGTAATAATCAATATTTTATCACCTATCATTAAATGAGTATTACCTCGAGGTATGAAATATTTGTGATTGCGTTTTACCATTGCCACTAAGGTGTGGTCTGGGATTGTTATATCCATCAAACGATCGCCATTTGCAATCATCTTGGCTGTTACTTCCATTTCGCTCATTGCAGATTTTATATCGTCAGAAAACTCCACATCAAACTCTTTCAATTTTACTTTTTCTTTCATTGGTAAATCAAGTTTCAACCAACGGGCTACTTGTGGAATCATTGTACCTTGGAACACAAGAGATAATATTGTGATAAAAAAGACTATATTAAACATCATTTCTGCATTTTCTACTCCTGCAATGAGCGGATAGGTAGCAAAAATAATAGGTACAGCACCACGTAATCCGACAAATGAGGTGAATATACGTCCGTTCAACGAAAATTTACGGAATGGCAACATAGACACCAATACCGACAACGGACGCGAAACAAATATCATAAACAAACCGACCAAAATACCTATACCCGCAACAGGAAGCAATTCCGATGGATTTACTAACAGACCGAGCGAAAGGAACATGATGATTTGGAACAACCAGGTAAGACCATCGAAGAATTTCATCGAACTGCGTTTATGTACAAATCGACTATTACCCAAGAAAAGACCACCTATATAAACAGCCAAATATCCGTTACCTCCAATCCATGTTGTGAAACCAAAAATAAATAACATTACGGAGATAAGTAAAACGGAATAGAGGGCATCGTTGGTAAGGTCAATACGATTGATTATGCGTTTAGACAATCGTCCAAGCAAATAACCACACACCATGCCGAGTGCAAATTGCTGAACGAAAAGCCATATTACTTCGCCGACGCTAACATCAGGTGTACTCAAAAGTTGCAATAAGACAATTGTAAGCATATATGCCATTGGGTCGTTACTACCTGACTCTAACTCCAAAAGCGGACGAAGATTCTCTTTCAATGCCAAATTCTTTGAACGCAAAATAGAAAACACCGAAGCCGAATCGGTTGATGACATAGTGGCAGCTAACAACAACGATTCGATAAACGAGAATGATACCGCAGTAAACCAACTATTTGTAATCCAATAAATAAATCCGCCTGTCATCAAAGCCGTAAGCAATACACCAAGAGTTGCTAACGTTAGTCCAGGCAACATTACGGGCTTAATGTCGTGGATTTTGGTATCCATACCACCCGAAAATAGAATAACATTAAGCGCAATAACACCTATACTTTGTGCCACTTGAGGTGAATGAAAATCAATCCAACCTAGTCCTTCGTTTCCGGCAAGACAACCTAAAAACAAGAACATCAACAACGTAGGCACTCCGAAACGGTGCCCAGCCTTACCAAGTATAATACTCACAAAAAGCAATATACCTGCTAACAACAAGAAAAATTCAAAAGACAATTCCATAATATGAATTGAGAATTAAGAATTAAGGATTAAGAATTGAGAATATTGCCTACACCTTTAATTGTTTCACTAACTTCGGAACTCCAACGGCGGCACGTTCGGCGATGTAGGTAATTTTATTTGGTATATGTGGTGCTTTGAATGCTGCATTTGAATCGTTAACTGCAGGATCAACTATATAGATTGGCACATCAGGACGGACATAATGCACCAACGATGCTGCTGGATATACGTTCAACGAAGTACCGATGATAATCAAGACATCTGCTTTTTCGGTTATTTCGATAGCTCGTTCGAGCATTGGTACTGATTCACCGAAAAATACAACAAATGGACGCAATAGCGAACCGTCGGGGTGACGATCGTCTAATTTTTGCTCCCAACCCTCGATAGGCACAGTGGCCATTTCATTGCGTGAACTACGAAGTTTGCGCAATTCACCATGTAAATGCACGATGTTTTTGCTACCTGCACGTTCATGTAGGTCGTCGATGTTTTGTGTTACAATATAAACATCTTGTTCGCGTTCCAACTCAGCTAATGCAATATGCGCTGCATTTGGTTCTTTTTCGAGCAATTCCTTTCGGCGAATATTGTAAAATTCTATCACTTGAGCGCGATTTCGCACTAATGCTTCTGGTGTACAAACATCTTCGATACGATAATTTGCCCACAAACCATCCGAATCGCGAAAAGTACCGATACCACTATCGGCACTAATACCTGCACCTGTTAAAACAACTATCATAAAGGTTAAAAGTTAAAGGGTAATGATTAATGGTTAGAGGTTAAAAGACTATTGACCATCAACTATTGATTTATGTCGCAAAGTTACAAAAAATAAGTCAAAAATAATGTTGTTATTTTTATAAATAATCATAAAAAATACCAATTCACAATATGTACTAACTACAAGCAACCTGCAAGCAAGCAAACCTCCAAATTAAACACACAATGAGAGTGGGTATTTTCGAATGAAAAAATAAAAACTAAAAAAACAGAGACAGCGATTTTCACAAACCACTGCCCCCTTCATAATAAGTGAGATTGACTCTTTTTTTATTATCTCTTATTATAGCAAACTTATCTACGCGATGTTGATATATTTTTATTGGTTTTTATTGGTGTTGATGTTGTGCGTGTTGCAGAACTTGTAGAACGACTTGTTGATGTTGCTGGTCGAACCGATGTTGAACGTGATGTTGAATTGGTTGAACGTACAGTTGAACTTGTAGAGCGACTTATAGATGTTGTAGGACGAACCGAAGTAGAATGCGAAGTCGTTGAGGTTGAACGATTTGACGATATTGCAGATTGAGTTGCTACACTAGTTGACCTTTTTGTTGATGTCGTTGATGTTGCATTTGTTGTTCTGCGCGTAGTAGAAACTGTTGGTCGTGCTGGTAATGTTGAGGTTTTACGAGTTGATGAAGTAGACACTGTTCCTGCTGATGAAGTTGAACTACGTGATGTTGATGATGACGTTGCTGTAGATGTAGTAGGACGACGTGTAGCTGTGGTTGATACAACTGATTGAGTGCGTGTGGCTGTTCTAGTTACTCTATTATTAGGACTTGTACTTAAACTTCCATTAGGACGACCTTGCGTTGCGGGACGAGCTTCGACGTGACGATTAGGTGTTGGTTCTGCTCGATAACCTTGATTTGGTCGATGCGTTGCATAATCGTTGCGTGTAACCGAGCGATGCATTTCCACATGGTGATTGTGATGATGATAATTTGTAGGACGATGGAAATCGCAGTGGTGATGGTGATGTGTGTGCCATGTGTGAATATGACGATGATAACTATGATAACCTAAGCAGATGTGGAGGTGATAATAATGTGGGTAATAATCCCAATACCAAAGTGAATGATAAACTGCATAGGTAGGTAACCAAAACCAATCGAATATTACTGGACGAACTACGTAGCGCGGTACGATAACATAATTGTCGCCATAGATGTCACGATTACCAACGATGGTCACTGTTGCTGATGTTTTACTTTCACCTTCTACTATAATTGAAGCTACGTCTTGATACAAATCTTGCCCGATAACAGCTTGAATGACGATGAGGTGAGTACCTTTTTCTTCTACCTCAACTACGCGCAAAAAATCAACATATCCATCATTATTCAAATCAAGATTAGAAATTCTGTTTTCTGGGTCGTTCAATCTGCGCTCAAAATCTTCTACGTTTTTAGATTCGCCAAAAGTGATAGCTACAGCTTCAAGGTCTAAATTGTCGCTCACTTGATAACTTTGTGCCTGAACAGTCACTGTTTGTTGTGCCGATACTCCTATAGTTGCCAACAAAATACCTAATAAAAATATAATCCGTCTCATAGTAGTTTAGATTTTAGACATAAGTCGCAAGTCGTAAGACTTAAAGTCTTGTTACTTCCTACTTATTTACTTTTTACTTATTTCTATATTTTTTAGCCGGCTTTTGCCTTTTTGACGAATGAGGAATAAAAAAGTTTAACAAACAACAAAAAAATTTTTATTATTACGAAAAAATACCTATCTTTGCACAATAAAAGAGAATCAAGACACGAGATACAATTCTAAACTCTAAACTCTAAACTCTAAGCTCTAAACTAATTACTAAACATCTAATATATGAAACAACTAACTGAACTCCGTGCTCTTATGACAGAGCACAAAGTAGATGCCCTCATCGTTCCGGGCACTGACCCTCACGCAAGTGAATATATTGCTGCACATTGGCAAGAACGCAACTATGTATCAGCCTTTACGGGCTCGGCAGGTACTGCTGTAATCACCCTCGATGGCGGTTGCCTTTGGACTGACTCTCGCTATTTCCTCCAAGCAGGAATACAACTTCAACAATCAGGCCTTACACTTCAAAAAGATGGCGAAATTGGTACTCCTACTATCAATCAATGGCTTAAAACAACTCTTGGAGCAGGTAAAACTGTGGCTATCAATCCTGATATGATTTCAATCAATGGCTACAAAGCTCTTGAATCAGAACTTAAAGCTGCAGGTCTAAATATTTACACTGAATTTGATTTTATCAACGCTATTTGGACTGACCGTCCTGCTATGCCTCAATCAAAGGCTGTGGTATTCGACGAAACTCATTGCGGTCAATCAACTGCCGATAAACTCACCGCCCTTCGCACTCGCATGGCTGAAGCAAACGCAAATACTTTGTTACTCACTGCATTAGACGACATTGCTTGGTTGTTCAACCTACGTGGTGCCGACATCGACTACAACCCTGTTCTTATCGCTTTCGGTCTTGTGACTGACAAAGATGCTACCCTATTTATCAATCCAGATAAATTGACTGACGAAGTGCGCGCTCATCTTGCAAAAGCAGGCGTAAAAACAGATGATTATGCCAACATCAAACCTGCACTTTCTGCACTTTCTGCAAACACTCGCATCGCTGTTGACCCTGTAAAATGCAACTATGCGCTCTATAAAGCAATTCCTGCAGTAGATGCAATTATCGAATTGCCATCGCCTGTATTCCGCATGAAATGTATTAAAAACGCTGTGGAACTTGCTGGCGTTGAACGTGCTATGCACAAAGACGGTGTTGCTCTTGTTCGCTTCTGGATGTGGCTCGAAAAAGCAATTGCTAATGGCGAAAAAGTAACTGAACTTTCTGCTATAGACAAACTCCACGAATGTCGTGCTGAACAAGAAGGTTTCTTGACTGAAAGTTTCAACACTATCGCAGGTTATGGTCCTCACGGTGCTATTGTTCACTACGCTGCCGACGAAGAATCTAACATAGAACTCAAAGCCGAATCGTTTTTCTTGCTCGACTCTGGCGGTCAATACTACGATGGTACAACCGACATCACTCGTACCGTGGCACTTGGCACTCCTACCGCTGAAATGAAAGCCGATTACACATTGGTATTGAAAGGACACCTCGCTCTCGGTCATCAACTATTCCCATACGGCACACGTGGCGCACAACTCGACGTACTCGCTCGTTGCTTCTTGTGGAATAACGAGTTGCAATATGGACACGGTACAGGTCATGGTATCGGTCACTGCCTCAACGTACACGAAGGTCCTCAATCAATTCGTATGGACGAAAACCCTACAATCCTCGAACCTGGTATGTTGCTCTCTAACGAACCAGGTCTTTACCGTGCAGGCAAACACGGTATTCGTATCGAAAACCTTGTGGCTGTAGCTGATTACGACAACAACGTAAACGAATTTGGACGTTTCCTCCACTTCAAAGCATTGACACTCTTCCCTTACGACAGTCGTTCAATCGAAATAAGCATGTTGTCGCCTGACGAATTATTGCAAATCAATGCTTATCACCGCATGGTTTACAATGCCCTCGCTCCACTTCTCAAACCAGAAGAAGTTGAATGGCTCAAAGCTAAAACTGCACAACTTTGATAGAGTACAAATAACAGAGTACAAATATAAAAAAGCTGACTATTTCAGAATAGTCAGCTTTTTTATTTATTGCATTATTTTGAAACAATTTCAAGTTTATCTGTTTTAAGACGAACTTTCAACCAATTCTGAAGATGTTCATATTCAACTTCTGTTGGTTGTATTGCCCAATTGATATTTAATGTTGGAATAGTATCTGTTAGATTATTTCTTACATCAACTCTCACAGCCTCAGCCATTGAAACATCATTTATATGAGGATAAAGCACTTGGAGTTCCTCAGCTAATTGCTGAGTTGTAACATCAGCACGTTTTTGTTCCATACGTATTTGTCTGCGCAAATCACGTATCAAAGAGTCTTTTTGCTCAATAGTACGATCTTTATCTTCAATAAATTCTTGCAACATTTTCGCCTGCGTACCAACATCAAGCGATGCTCCACCTGCCTGACGAATAGTGAGTTCCGTATCTTTCAACCCCATCTCATCCAAACGTTTTTGAAGTACAGCCACTTGCTCTGATGTCAATGGCTCCCCTACAAGCGAAAGTGTAATTTCATTTCCTTTACTTGAAAACGTACGCTGCTGAGAAACTATATGCACATTTTGCATTACAGGATTGTTCTGTATATCATTCACATACTTAATAGCATTATTATCAAACGACGTTTCACGAATTACATTTATTGCTATAAATATAGATGGTACAACTACAATAATAGTAAATATAGCTATACTACGACGCACCTTACGCTCTGTTGCTGGGTCAAGAAATGTTTTACGAGGAAAATGCAAATATCGCACCATCAAATATGTTGCTAATGCAATAAAGAAGGCATTGATAAAGAATAGATAAAATGCTCCAAAAAAGTATATCAATTGACCTGTTCCAAGTCCATAACCTGCTGTACACAACGGAGGCATCAATGCCGTTGCAATAGCCACACCACTCACAACTGTTATTTTTTCTTGCTTCCGCGACGAAGCTAATATACCTGCCAAGCCACCAAAAAATGCGATAAACACATCATAAATAGTAGGCTTAGTACGAGCTAATAATTCTGATTGTGCATCACTTAATGGCGAAATCAAAAAATATAAACTTGATGCCACAAGCGAAATAACAATCATTATAAACAAGTTCTTCAACGACTTACGCAACAATTCATTATCAGAAATACCAATTGCCAAACCTAATCCCATAATAGGTCCCATAAGTGGCGAAACTAACATGGCACCAATAATTACAGCCGTAGAGTTGACATTCAAACCCACCGACGCAATAATAATAGCGAAGAAAAGTACCCACACGTTATCGGCACGAAATTCAACACCTTTCACAATATTTGCAATCGTAGTTTCCGAATCAGTATCTTCGACTATGCTTGTAAGCGATTTTATATACGCCCATATCTCTTTCAATATCAGCAACAATCTCTCTTTCATATATTTAGATTTTTAGTAGCGAGTAGCGAGTAACGAGACTTGCCATTCGGCATATATATTTTAGACTTTTAGTAGCGAGTAACGAGACTAAATATGATAATTTAACGTCTGATCGATATAATAATCCACATTGTATCCATGTAATCTGCAGAGCGTATTTTTTAGCAAAGCTAAAAATAACGAATTCGGCAAAAATCCTCCCCAATGTAGGGACTCACGGCTCGTGCATCCGCTCAATAAAAAAACTCCCCAATGTAGGGACGCACGGCTCGTGCGTCCGCTCAATAAAAAAACTCCTCCCCAATGTAGGGACGCACGGCTCGTGCGTCCGCTTAATAAGTTTTTGATACGGAGGTGTGTGTAATAAAATATTTTTTTGCTAAAACTCAAGACCAATGGTTCCGTGTGAGATAAAATTATATCGAACTCACACTAATTTATATTTACTCAAATTCAGCAATTGTATTTATAATTTCATCGGCGCTAAGACGCATTGCGTATGGCGCAGCCAAAAGATTATTAAGCGGAATAAGTGCATACTTACCAAAAGCACTATTTCCAGCTGCATCTAATCGAGGTGAATAGGTTGTAAATGCTCCACGACCTGGGTCAATGTTGATAATCAAACCACCTACCCCACTCTTACAAGACAACGCACGCACTCCTGCTGCCAGCAACGAAATCTCACCCGTACGTTCATATAATCCGTACGAATTCATTGCATTTATAGCACGCACTATATGGTTTTCACTTATAACTTGCTCACCATCAATCTTTCCACCACGAGCCAACACCACGCATGCCGCCGTGATTTCGGCTGGTGTAACACCGATAGCGCAAGCACGAGTGTAATTATCTAATGCGCGCATACCATCAGCAATCGTAGCAAAACGCCCCGTTGCCACTAACCGCATAGCAATAGCACGATTATTCGCATTAGTTGCCATTTCCGACAAATAAACATCCTCTAACACCGCAAGTTTTGGATTAGCAGTCAAATGACGCATAAATGCAAGGAAATCATCAAATTGGTCAATCGCACCCGAGCTACTAATAGCACCAGCATTGTTCAACGGATGACCAGGACGCGATTTCTGACTCTCAGGCTGAAGCACTGCATCGGTATTAAAATGCATAGCAGTCGGCTCAATATACGATATATCACTCGGAGCCAAGCCTTTCTGTAAAGCATAAATATAAAGAAATGGTTTTACAACCGACTGAATCGACACTTTCACATCTACACCATTGCCTACAGCAATCATATCGCCTTGCAAATCGCCAATAACAATTGCCGATTTATCTGGGTCAACATTCGCCAATTCAGGTATATAACTTGCCAATTCACCCTCTACTGCGTATGGTTTTGCCCACTCATAAATTTGATTTACTATATCGGTAGTAATACCCATATCGCCCAACGAAAGGGTCAATGGCACACGCTTTTGGTTATCAAGAATCGACTGTAAAAGACGCTTATTTAATTCATAATTCATATTTTTAGATATTTAGTAATGAGATACGAGATACGAGATACGAGACACGAGACACGAGACACGAAATACGAGATACGAAACACGAGATACGAAACACAAGACACGAAACACAAGACACGAGACACGAGACACGAGATACGAAACACGAGATACGAGATACGAGACTCAATTATCGCACAAAGGTACTAAAAATTTATGAATTATAAATTATGAATTATGAATTATTTTTTGTACCTTTGCAAATAAAAAATTTATCAATTTAATTGTGCATTATGCATTGTGCATTATGCATTTTGTTTATCATGAATAATCAACTTTTAAATAGACTTGAGGGGTTAAATGCTCGTTTTGAAGAAGTTTCTACGCTAATTACCGACCCTGCGGTGATTGCCGACATGAAACGTTTTGTAAAACTCAACAAAGAATATAGCGATTTAGAGCGCATCCTCGCCAAACGCGATGAATATCGTCGTGTACTCAACAACATTGAAGAGGCCAAAACCATACTAAACTCCGAAAATGACCCAGATTTACGCGAAATGGCAAAAATGGAACTCGAAGAACTTGAGCCTCGCGTATCTCCACTCGAAGAAGAAATCAAAATACTTCTCATCCCTGCCGACCCTGAAGACTCAAAAAATTGTACTGTCGAAATTCGTGGTGGCACTGGAGGCGACGAAGCAGCTATTTTTGCTGGCGACCTCTATCGTATGTACACAAAATATTGCGAACAAAAAGGTTGGCGCATCGAGGTTACTTCTCTCACCGAAGGCACTGCTGGCGGATACAAAGAAATCATTTTCAACGTATCGGGCGATGGTGGCACCTACGGAATCCTAAAATACGAATCAGGTGTACACCGCGTACAACGTGTACCTCAAACCGAAACACAAGGTCGTGTACACACATCAGCCGCCACCGTAGCCGTACTCCCCGAAGCTGAAGAAGTCGATGTAGAAATCAACCCTGCCGACCTCGAATATCAAACAGCTCGCTCTTCTGGTGCAGGTGGTCAGAATGTCAACAAAGTAGAGACTAAAGTGCAACTAACGCACAAACCTACAGGCATTATGATTCAATGTCAAGTAGCACGTTCTCAGTTGGCTAACCGCGAAATGGCGTTACAAATGCTTCGTAACAAACTCTACGACATGGCATTGCAAGAGCACCTTCAAGCCATATCTTCGCGCCGTAAAACTATGGTCAGCACAGGCGACCGCTCGGCTAAAATTCGCACATACAACTACCCTCAAGGTCGCATCACCGACCACCGTATCAACTACACTATCTACAACCTCAGCGCATTTATGGATGGCGACATCCAAGGCTGTATCGACCAACTCATCGTTGCCGAAAATGCCGAACGTATGAAAGAATCAGAAATGTAACACTCTCGAACCATTATACTACACAATAAAAAAGAGGCTGAGTCAAAATAAAAATTTTGGCTCAGCCTCTTTTAGATGTATCAGAATTCTTGCAATAAACGAAAACAAAAGAAGTTTTGCTTGTTTTGATGAGCCTCACCATATTCTCCCCCTGTATTAGGGGGAGTGGTCGAAGACCGAGGGGGTTATCGGATACCAATTAAAACATCGATTCTATAATATCATCAGAAAGAATATTTGTTATTTTTCGCCCATCGGGTGCATTGTTTGGATTAGATGAGGCAAAAAGTTGAGCCAACAGAGAGTTACGCTCTTCAATAGTCATTGTGCGATCAATACGAAGTCGCGATTCGCTCTGTGAGATAGTATTAGCAATAATTTGATGCACTTTTTGACTAACATCACATCCACTAATTTTTATTTCACCCACTATATTTTCGAGTATTTTAATCACATCAGCCCCCTCACTAAGCATTGCGGGTACACCCTCGATACGATACATCGACTTGCCAAACTCAGCTATTTCAAAACCGACAGCCTTAAGTTCTAATTCTATTTCAGTAAACAAACATTTATCTTCTAACGACAACTCCAACACCTCAGGGAAAAGCAATTTTTGACTGACACCACTATTCTTTTCTACTTGCGCCAATAGGCTATCATAATAAATACGAGCAAAAGCACGTTGCACATCTATCATCATAAGCCCCGATTTCATCGGCACACAGAGATAACGGTTTTTGTAAATAAGTGTATCTTGTAGAGACGCAATAAATTGCGTCTCTAATTGAGAATTAAAAACAGATTGGAAATCTTTATCTACGAGAATATTTTTTGATTGTGTTGTTTCACTTCTAACTCCTAACTCCTCATTCCTCACTTCAAATAGGTCTTTCCAATTACGAGGTGCAGATTGCGATGAAATCGATGTTTTTTGAGTATTTGAAAATGGATTATAATTTGGATTAAATGTTACTTTTGGCATTTCGGGAATTACATTGCCCGAACCTCCAGCCACAGGAATATCAATGCTATCAGTAGTATCAAAATCAATCGACGGTGCTACATTAAATTTACCCAACGCCTCCTTCACTGCAATAGAGATAATACTCCATATTTCACGCTCATTCTCAAACTTAATCTCTGTCTTTGTAGGATGAATATTTACGTCGATTGTAGAGGGGTCAACCTCAAGATTTAAGAAAAATTGTGGGGCATCTTCGGCAGAAATCATTCGTTCATACGCCTGCATAACGGCACGACGAAAGTATGGATGATTCATATATCTGCCATTGACAAAAAAGAATTGATGCGGATTACGACCTGCCGACTGCGGAGTACCGACATAGCCCGTAAGTTTCACCAAAGTGGTATTAACTTCAACGTTAACAAGCTGTTGCGATATATTTCTCACCTTACGACCACACAATGCCACAATACGTTGTTTGAACGACGCAATAGGCAAATCATACACCAAGTCATCGCCATTGTATAGTTGAAATGCAATATCGGGATGAGCCAACACAATGCGCGACATCTCTTGCATAATGTTTCGCATCTCAGTTTCGTCGCTTTTAAGAAATTTACGACGAGCTGGCACATTAAAAAATAGATTTTTAATCAAAAACTGAGTACCAACAGCACACTGCTCCATTTCTTGACGAAGCAATTTCGAGCCTTCAATTTCAATAAAAGTTCCCAATTCATCGCCATTTCGGCGTGTACGCAACTCTACCTGCGCCACTGCTGCAATCGAAGCCAACGCCTCACCACGAAAACCCATTGTTGTAAGTGCAAAAAGGTCTGATGACTGCTGAATCTTACTTGTTGCATGACGCTCAAAAGCCAATCGAGCATCAGTGGCACTCATACCTTTACCATCGTCTATTACCAAAATAGACGTACGTCCAGCCCCTTTGACTACCACTTTAATCAAAGAAGCTCCAGCATCAATCGAGTTCTCTACCAACTCTTTAATCACTGAGGCAGGTCGTTGAATAACCTCACCCGCAGCAATCTGATTAGCTACCGAATCTGGTAAAAGATGAATTATATCCATTTATGAATTGAGAATTGAGAATTTTTGCGATAAGCGAGAGCTGAGTCAAGCTCGCTTGAACTATGCCGAGCGAAGCAAAAATCATGAACGAAGTGAATAATTAAGAGTTGAGAATTGAGAATTGAGAATTTTTGCTATAATCGAAAGCAAAACCAAACTTGTTTGAGTTATGCCGAACGTAACAAAAATCACGACTGAAAAGAGTAATGAATAATGAACATTACGGCATCATTCGTCTTACGACTTATTACTAATTTTAACTATTAAAAAAGCGCAAGAAAATCGCCTGACGTAGCAATTATATATGCTGCAAGTAGTAGAGATGCAATAATAATGATTATACTACGAGCAGTTTTCATCTTACGACTATTAGCCAATTCATCGCGTGCTGGCATGTCATCAGCATCAAACATACCACGACGAAAAGAACCGCGACGAATCGAGGTTACAAAAGGTTTATTTTCATCCGTCAAACCCAACTCTTTGTTCACACGCGCTTCACGTTCTTCACGCTCCTCCTTTTCAGGGTCGTAATAAATGTTTTTATGAACAAACCTACGAGGTTTCGGAGTTCTAAAAAATACTATTTTCATATCTTTAGATTTTTAGTAGCGAGTAACGAGTAACGAGACTTGCCATTCGGCATCAATATTTTAGATTTTTAGTAGCGAGTAGCGAGATTGTATCGAAAATTTATAATAATTTAACGTCAGTTCGATATAAAAATCCGCATGGCATCTGTGTCATCTGTAGAGCGAATTTTGTGATAAGCGAATGCAGAACCAAGCTTGCTTGAGTTATGCTGAGCGTGAACAAAATCACGACAGAATGGAGTAATTTGCGTAGCAAAAGAGCGAATTTTGTTATAAACGAGAGCAATAGAGTTTACTCTAATTGCCGAGTACAGCAATAATCTTGTTAAAAAATCTGTGGGATATAAACAAATTTTTCCGTGTTATCCGTGCGTTCCGTGTGAGGTAAAAGTTATATCGAACTCACGTTAATTTACATCTATCTCAAGCTCAAAAACTTTTTCAACATAAATTATCGAAAATTTATCATAAATATTATTTATTAATGGATAATTTATGATAATTTACGTTTTAACTACTTAAGCGTAGCGAAAAATCTGTAATCTGCTCCACCATATTCTCCCCCTGTCTTAGGGGGAGTGGTCGAAGACCGAGGGGGTTAATACCTATAACCTGTAATCTATACTCTGTAATCTGTAATCTGTACTCTGTAATCTGTACTCTGTAATCTGTACTCTGTAATCTGTACTCTATCAAATGTATTTCTTACCAAATTTCTCTTCAGCATCTTTCACATACTGACGAATTTTTGCCTCTTCATCTTTTTTACAGATAAGCAACACCCCATTATCACGAGCTACAAGATAGCCATCAAGACCTTCAATTACAGCCAACTCACCTTCTGGCAATGCAATCATATTATTTTTAGAATTATATAGTATTGCTTCGCATTTAGCCACAGCATTTCCGTCATTATCTTTAGGTGTAAGTTCGTGCAACGAACTCCAAGTACCCAAATCGCTCCAGCCGAAATCAGCCAACATAACATAAACGTTATCAGCCTTTTCCATAATGCCATAGTCAATAGAAATATTCGGACATTGAGGATAAATTCTATTGATAAAAGCTTGTTCTTTACTAGTTCCATACACATCATTGCCCTCTTCAAACTTATCTGCCACTTCCGACAAATGTTGATTAAATTGTTCTACAATCACATCAGCACGCCAAAGGAACATACCCGAATTCCAAGCAAATTCGCCCGAAGCAAGAAATACTTTTGCCATTTCGAGGTTTGGTTTTTCTGTGAAAGTCTTCACTTTACGCAAATCCTCTCCCCCATTTCCAAGTTGAATATAACCATAACCCGTCTCAGGACGTGTAGGTTTCATACCCAATGTAAGCAAAGCATCATTATTTGCCACAAAACGCAAACCTTCGGTTATAACACGTTGAAATTCTTTCTCGTTAGTAATCAAGTGGTCAGATGGCAACACCACGATATTAGCCTTTGGATTTTGTTTACGAATACGATATACAGCGTATGCAATGCACGGAGCCGTATTCCTACGCATAGGTTCAAGCAACACCTGATTTTCCTGCAATTCAGGCAATTGTTCCAAAATAGTCTCCTTATAAATTTTGTTAGTAACAACAAACACATTCGAAGCAGGCACAATCCCATTCAAACGCTCATAAGTCATACGCAACAACGAGCGCCCTGTTCCGAAAAAATCAAGAAATTGCTTTGGTCGTTCGTTAGTGCTAAAAGGCCAAAAGCGACTACCCACGCCGCCAGCCATAATTATACAATAGTTGTTTTTCATATATCAGTTTATTAGAATCAGAGTTAACTCCCTTATTTATTTTTCATCATAAATATCAATATTTTATTATCCACAGACCAGCATTATCCTTACCTTCACGCTCTAATATACCTATTCTCTTCATTTTAGAAATTTCACGTTCAATAGTACGTGGACTTACCGACAAAGTCTCCGCCATCATCTTGGCGGTCAACGTCGGAGATTCTTTAATTAAATTTAATATATTTTGTTGACGATCAGTAAGTTTCATCTCCGACAAGTCTCCGTCAACATCACCGACAGAAGCAAAAATAATAGTTTGAAACTGTGTAGCAGAAGACTTAAACATAGGCTTCAAATCATCTTTATATCCATCTAACGCTTTTGTTTCATTATAAATTCGAGTCAAACCACTACCTCGTTTTTCCATATAATCAAGTTGAGCCATAACATTTGCAAGAATAGGATTACGTCTTTCTGAAGACACATCAGCTATATCTAAATTTTGAATCAACATTCCATTATACATGCCACCAGGAGAAGTAACAACTAACCGATTATCATAAATATCAAGATGCACCTCTCCCCCTATCACAGTATAATCTCTATGAATAAAATGATTAACCATTGCTTCAAGAACTGCTCGTTCTGCATACTCTGGTTTGTTTTTACGACCATTTGACAATTTTTCCCAACCTCTCTTCGTATTTGATTTCACAAAATTCATAGCCTCTCGAAGCAACATTAATACATTGCCTGTAAATTCAGCATCATTAACAGCATCTCCTTTTATGACTCCATCCCATCGTGTACAATATAAACGAGATTGTACTAATGGACAATCATCTGCAAATAAAGCACCTGCTTTAGTAAGAGTATTAAAACTAGTAACTAATCCAAATGAAAGAAGATATTTCTTGTTCCACTCTTGGTTTGTGCGATTTTTAAAAGTATTAGCAAGAATTGTAAAAGAATAATCTTTAACCTTATAATCCGTATAAAGAGAATCGTATGTTTTATTTGTTCCCTTCAAAACTAAACGCATCATTTGTTCTGCTGTCGCAGGCAGACTTTCATCCCCAATGCGAACAAAAGCTATACGTTGACCATCACCAACATAATAATAAGGAGTATAACTACCTGATTTCACTTCCAATTGCAACACATCCATATTTCCAATCCTATGTGGGAGCATTTTAACATCAGGCAATGGATCCATATAGTCTCGGATTTTACTACTAATCATTTCACAAACATACTGTATATCATCCAACCCCTTAATAATACCATCATTATCTATACCAAAAAATAAAGAACCACCAAACCCATTAGCAAAAGCACTAATACTTTTCAACCAACTTTTAGGTCTTTTTTCCTCTAGCATTAATTTAAAATCATATTCAGTACATTCTGATATTAAATTTTCAAGTTTCATGTTGACTAATATTAGCGTATTAAGTATTAACGTTTGCAAAGATACAAAAAAAATATGACTATTCCCATTAAATTATGTAAAATATTTCACATACCCAACGCTTTCACGAAAGATACTGTCTTACAACTTTTTCAATCGCTTTTCCACCGCTATCTTTACCATTAATTTTGAACGTGCGATATATAGCCGATTTTCGTTGATAATAGTAATTATGCGTGATATTCAACAATTCACAAATCTTATCTGTCGAGCAATTCATAAACAACAACCAAGTAATACTCACATCCGTACGAGTAAGCGAAGGGTACGCCTCATGCAATCTCTCCAAATTTTGCATAGCTTCAGTCATCACCGTACCTCTATCTAAGTTATAATCCGACTTATGTTTTTCAAATAACGCATTAAATCTCTCTTTATGTTTCACAATATCTATATCTTTCTCTGTAATATCACGTTTATATCTTTTCAAAAACACAAAAGCCACACTCAACAATGCCAGCAACACCAGCAAAATCACATTATACGTTCTCATCGTTCTCACCCTCCTCTTCTCATTTTGCAACTCAACATTCAACAAATCATATTCAGCATTTATTGCCCCAAGACGTTGATTTAGCATGAATTTATTGTCTTTCAAAAGTTGTAAATATGCCTTTTCAGCATATTCACATGCGTCTTTATACTCTCCATTCATTGCCAATATCCGAAAAGTATAAAAGTAAAATTTTCTTTTAAATTCATTTGTTGTAGAAATTTTATCAATATATATTTGCGCACTATCTATATCCCTTTTTTTAAATACACATCAGCCAAAACAGAAGCATGACCGGTAAATTTAATACTATCATAATATGGTAACATATAAGCAATAACACTATCTATCTCCATTTCATCTGAACGCCAATAAGCATATTGAGAACGAGCCATTTTATCATTCCAATCATCAAATAAATCAATACTTTTTTGCAAATAAATTTTAGCGCTATCAATATTTAATAAAAAACTTTTATTTAAATATAAATATGGCAATCGACGCAAATTATTATCTTCAACACATTTATCTATCGCTTTATCTACATACATTAAAGCCAAAGTTGTATCTGTAATAGACAAATTACTTGAAATGTATCCATATACAAAAGATGATATAGAATCACAATATTCAAGATTCGCTTCTGCTTTTTTCAAATGCACCAATGATCTATCAAAATCACCATTAAAATATAATTTATACCCTATTAAAGCATTTGCTAGACAATATTTTCCATTCTCACCCTTTTTCTCGCATATTATAGCATAATTTTCCAAATCATCAACGTCTATACCTTCGACACTTTGGTTCTGAGCTGATTTCATAGCCTTAATAAGAATATAATCTCTCTGCTCATCTAATATCTCTTTTTTATTACAAGCACATAATATAGCAAACAAGCACACAAATGCTAATAATGTTTTAATTGAATTTTTCATAATAAATACTTAAGAAGAATTTATAGAAGTTCCCTTTATTTTTTCGCTTACAAAATTACTCATTTTTTCCAAATAATACAATTTTCTAACATTATAAAAAATTTTTTATAATGTTAGAAAAATCTTACCCCCCCATTTAACACTGGTAATCAATAAGTTAAAGTATATAAAATTTTTCACTTTTACCGTTCTTTTCTAATGTTATATTTTTGGCTGCACCAAAAATACTTCTTAACTTTGCCCTCAATCAAGCAAACATCAAAGGCTTGATGTCCCTAATCTATCAAAAATATTAATCATTTAAAAATTTAATTTTATGAAAAAACAAAACTTTTTCTTAATCGTTGCACTATTATTTGCATGCAACACCATTTTTGCCCAAACTCAAGACGGGTTTCAAATTTATTTAAAACCATGGTATCCCGGAACACCTCCAATTATTGGCATTGCTCCACCCAAAGACTCTATTCCTCATAATATACCCTTCTCTTTAAATGAAGTAAAAATAATTTCATGTTACAAAAACTCATCACATCTTACATTACAATGTAACAATGATGAACGTGTGGATGTAGTAATTTATGAGATGCTATCAGGCGTAAAATACACCTCTACTATGAATATGGTGGCAGGAGAAATCTACACAATCGCTACTCCATGGGGCACAGGTCTCTACACTATCCGTTTAACCCTCTCTGACGGAACAATCCTCGAAGGTGATTTCCAAATTAAATAACTTTATTTACCTTTTAAATTAAGAAAGTATGGAAAAGAAAAAAAATATATACTTGCCATTATTTTTTGCATGTATTATTTGTAGTTTTATAAATGCGAAAGCACAACAAGTGCAACAAATAACACCAGAAGTAATATTAGAAGTTGAAGACAATAGGTATATTGTGCATTTTGCTTTACCTGCATATTCTATTATTAATGATGATGGTTATGATTATGATGTTGAATATGGTTATGATTCTAATCCTAGCCCGTGTGGCGAATTTTCCGTTATAGATATGGATGCTGATTATGATAAGACAGATATATCTGGTTATCCTGAATTACCTTTTTTTCCAATAAATTTAATTGTACCAAATTCAACAGAATATGAAATTACCTTTGTACCAGGACAAACAGAAGACATTTATCTTGACCACTATATAGAAGCAGCCATAGATGACAGTGTTATTGTTGATGATAGCAGTTGTTATAACACTGAATATTACGACAATGGTGTTGATGAAGAATATCCTTATGGATTTTATCGTAATTTTTATGAAATTAGTGATCGCTATAACATTTCTGATGCTGAAGGTATAACTTTATCTATACATCCATTTGCTTATTATCCACATCAAGACCATATAGAAGTATTACTTAATGGAACTTTTTATATAGAATTTGAGACAGATGATTTGATAGATGTAATCAATGATTTTAATTATGAGACTTATAATTTACCAATTTGGTTATACTTCGATAATTATAATAATGAAACTAATTTACCAGATTTTATAGATAGAGGAAATTATTTAATTATCGCATCACATTCTAATATGAGGCAATCTTTAAGTAATTATGTTTAATACAAAATTAATCAAGGTTATAATGTTAATGTTTTATATTTAAATGAACATAATGCAACTGGAAATGTAGAAAACATTTATGATTTAATTAATAATAATAATTTAATAGAACACCCTGATTTCGTATTATTAGTAGGGAGTTTAGATGATATTCCCCCATATGAAGGTGGTAATTATTATACTGATCCTTTTTCAGATGAAGGTTACCATCAAAATGTTGGGCGTTGGATAGTTTCTCCTATTTATAATGGATATCCAGAACTATTAAATTTAACCTTTAAAGCAATGCTATGTGAAAATCAATATACGATAACTGACGAAGAAGCAATATTATTTTCAGGGAAAGTAGGAAATAAAAGATTGGGAAAAAAATTATATAAACATATAAAAAAAATTAAGAATATTTCTTTTGATAAAATAGATATACCTGCTTCTTTATATGATGGAAGAAACCCAAATATTGGTTTTGATGATATGAATGAGGCTTTGCAAAATGACCCTAAATTTTTCATATATAGTGGGGAAGGCGCAGTAATTCATGATAATTCTAATTCAGCAATATTGACAACTGGCATAAGTAATCCATATAGAATAATTCCAAATAATTTTTCTTGCAATGAAATTCCTTTTAATCATATTGGTGATATTAATAATTATAGTGCAACTATTTTTCCTATGAGTTTTGGTTTTTCTTGCAAGTTAAACACTTTTTGTACAAATAAGAATTTTGGAGCAGAATGGATAGGAAATATAAATGGAGGTGTAACTTTTTATAGCTCAACTACAGATACAAAATTTACCCCTAATTTACGATTGTCAAAAAAAATATTTAAAAAATTAAAACAATTCATAAATAAAAAAGATAATTTTCCAATAAGCACTTGGTTATATTGTTCTGAACAAGCATATTATAATGCTTTAATGACGTCAGTGCGTAGAAATCAAATAAAACGTTATAATTTACTAGGCGACCCAACATTACATATCAATGGGATATCATCAAATACAGAAGAAAATATATATTATTCTTCTCAATCAAAAAAAGTTAGTGATAAAGATAATATAAATATAAAAATAAAACAAATTTATGTATATGATATTACAGGTCGTTTGATAAATATTTATATTGATAAAAATATAGATGATATATTATCAAATATAAGTAAAGGTATATATTTGGTAAAAATATTATACACAAATGATACAATAGAAACAATTAAATTTATAAATTAATAAATAAAATTTTACGACTATGAAAACATTTAAATTATTATTATTTTTATGTGCAGTAATAATAAATTTTACAGCTTGTGAAACTCAAGAAACAAATACACTAACTGAAGAAGAACAAAAATCTTGGGAAACAAAAGTAGAAAACTATTTGCCTTTTATTTACAATAATTATAC
>JAFTSS010000055.1 GCA_017467185.1 Paludibacteraceae bacterium
CAGTTCGGTTTTATCGTCTTTCTTGTCTAACTTGCCAGTCAAGTCTATATTGGTGTTCACACCCAAGTTCTCAGACGCTGTGATACCTGCGTTTTGTCCGCCAAACCAACCGCGTCCGCGACGTGAGCGAATCTCGTTGGTATTGTTGGCACTACCGATGATGGTTGTCTGACTCTCACCTAACAGCAGGTTGGTGAATATATTAGCATTGTAGCGCGCATCATTCTCCAAGAAATGCACCATACGCGCAGCATCCGTTGCACCGTATGCTGGATTGCCATAGTCGAACCACCCACCGTCATCCGTCACAAGGTCTGTTCCCAGTGCGCCAGAGTAGTTGCCGAATAGTCCTTTCTTGCGATCTTTCTTCAGACTGAGATTGATGATACGCTCCGTCTCATCATCTTCAAAGCCCGTGAGTTTAGCCATTTCGCTTTTCTCGTCAATGACTTGTATCTTCTCAATCATGTCGGCGGGGATATTCTTCGTAGCGGTCTGCACATCATCGCCAAAGAATTTCTTGCCGTCAATACGCACGCCTTTGATTTCCTCGCCATTGATAGTCACATTACCCTCTTTATCCACTTCCACGCCGTTCATCTTCTTGAGCAGTTCCTCCACAGTAGCAGTTTCGCTAACTTGATAGGCAGCGGTATTATACTCAATAGTATCGCCCTTAACAGTCATTTCGGCTGCCCTACCCTGCACACTTACTTCTGCAAGCTCTTGCACCTGCTCTACGAGTCGAATAGCAGGGAGATCTAAGTCAGACTGTTTCATCTCAACCCACTGGCTATGCTCATTATATCCTACCGAAGATACAATAAGTCGATATTTACCAGCACGAATATTGCTAAGAATAAACAATCCATCATCATAAGTCTGCGCGCCTTGCACAAGAGTTGAATCCGCTCCGTTGTAAGCAAAGAGGCGGACTGTTGCCATTTCTATCGGACCACCATCCGTCTTAGAAAGGATGGTACCTGACAATGTTTTCTGAGCCATTATTGCAGTTGTAACTGTCAATAACAGCAATATTATTCTAATTTTTCTCATTTTGAGCCTATATTTTGCTGTATTAAATGCGACAAAAATCGTGCCAAAAGACTTAAATCATCAGACATTTTTCCAATAAATCACTTTTTTTCTCTTTTCACAATCAAGTCATTTCCTTGTCTATCCCTTATCAATTACGTAGGATATACGTAACATATACGTAGGATATACGTAAGATATACGTAACATAATCGGGTCGTTAACCGTTACTTTATTACTATTTGAACTAACTGATTATCAATAAATAACTTACATTTTGTAAACCCTACTGAACAAAGTATATTTTTTCTCAAAATAGTTTCATAAAAATTTTATCATTTGAGTAATTTTTTATAATTTTACAATGAAATCGTAAAATATAATTGACATGTCAATTTAATTTTACTATGAAATTGGTAAACATATGAAACTATCAGTTAAATAACGGTACGGTGTTTAAGCTTTCGGTTAAATACATAATTGAACACGAACAAGAACTTTGGCAAAAGATTCGTTGGAATTCCGTTCCAACTTGCCAATGTGGTTCAACTCATTTGTATGTCTTGAAAGATGGCCGTTTCAAATGTAAGCATTGTAAAAAGATTTTTAGTGATGTATCAAATACAATTGCCCAAAATTCCAATTTAAAGAAATGGCAATGGTTATATGCAATCTTTGTAATGTCAACCTTGAAATCAATTTCCGTTGGTGAATTAGCCAAGCACATTTCCGTTTCCATAACTACTGCTCATCGAATGCTGCGAAAGATTCGGTATTATATGTCTAAAGACAATTTCAACCGAACTGATTTCGCAATTATTGATGAAGCACATATAGGAGCTTGGGCAAACATGAAGTTTAGTAAGAAGTTTGAGTATATGAAGGAACATGGTTTTATGGACCCTGTTAGTCATACCTATACAAAATCCCAAATTTTAGCTGCAAGTTCTCATAAGAAAGAGCATATTTTGTCAATTATTAATGCTGATAATCAATGTGTATTACAACATATTAGAGGACAAATTAACCATGATGTAATAAAATCCATTATTAAAAGATTTGGAATTAAACACATTATTTCGGATGAATCGACATTATATCGTAATATTCCAGGAACGATAGTTGAACAATGTAATCACTCTAAAAGGAAATGGTTAACGGATAGTGGATTATCTACTAACCCATGTGAAAATAGATTTGCTTGGACCAAACGAATCTATAATTACATGACACATACAACTGCAAATGATTTACAATTGTACCTAAACCAAATTGCTTTCAAAATCAATAACAATAGAAAGTCTTTGACAGATGTTTTCGATACATTAGGAAGGCTTTGTTGTACTGAATATATTTCCCATAATGGCATAACAAATTGGTTAAGACAAAATGAAATTGTCAATGAACCTGTAGAAATTGAAAAACAAATTTTGGAAATGCTTGATTACGGATTTGTTGATAAAATTGAGCATAAGCATAAGATTTACAGGAAGAAACGATAGTTGGTTCAAATTGTAGTAAAGTAACCGTTAACCTGAGAACACCATAGCTTTCTCCGACCTTCTAAAACCAGGTATCTGCATTAAAATAAAAGAAAATGATGTTTTTTTTTAAAAATATTTGGTCAGTTCAAAAAAAAGCAGTACCTTTGCAGCCGATTTCGGAATTAACTCTCCTTGTTTTGAGAAATTTAACTCAAACAAATCGAAAGTTTTTTCGATTTGAGAGGAGGAATCGCGGTCGCCTAATGCCGCAGAGCGGCAGTCATTGCGACAAGCGAATTCCGACGAAGC
>JAFTSS010000056.1 GCA_017467185.1 Paludibacteraceae bacterium
CATTTACACTCAAGAAAACCAGTTTCAACGGCAATGCTATGGTTGAGCCACACCATTTCACAACTGACTTGATCTCCCGCCTACGCACCCTTTAAACCCAATAAATCCGGATAACGCTCGGATCCTCCGTATTCCCGCGGCTGCTGGCACGGAGTTAGCCGATCCTTATTCGTATGGTACATACAATGAGGGACACGTCCCTCTTTTTATTCCCACACAAAAGAAGTTTACAACCCTTAGGGCAGTCTTCCTTCACGCGATTTGGCTGGTTCAGACTCTCGTCCATTGACCAATATTCCTCACTGCTGCCTCCTGTAGGAGTCTGGTCCGTGTCTCAGTACCAGTGTGGGGGACCTTCCTCTCAGAACCCCTAATGATCGTCGCCTTGGTGAGCCGTTACCCCACCAACTAGCTAATCATGCGCATGCCTATCCATAATCGATAAATCTTTAATTATTAAAAGATGCCTCTTAATAATACCATCGAGTATTAGTCCGAATTTCTCCGGGTTATCCTCGCTTTATGGGTAAGTTGCATACGTGTTACGCACCCGTGCGCCGGTCGCCATCTATCAAAGCAAGCTTTGATAATGCTGCCCCTCGACTTGCATGTGTTAAGCCTATCGCTAGCGTTCATCCTGAGCCAGGATCAAACTCTTCATTGTACATTTTTCTTTTTTATTCGTTTGTCCCTAAACTCAAGCTTTATTGTAGTTAAATTCTTGACGGTGGTATTTTTTACCTTGTACTTATACTACATTTTTGTTGTTTCAGATTTTCAAAGAAACGCTGTCTTTTCATTCAGCGGCTATCTCTCTCGATTGCGGATGCAAAGTTACAACATTTTTCTAAAACACCAAATTATTTACAATAAAAAATTTCAATTATTTTTCTTTTAGCTGATTATCAGTGATATAATTTTTCAATTATTTTTAAAATACATGTTGTACAACATATTTTTATTTGTTTTTATCCTATTTTTAGGCTTTTTTAGACACAAAAAATCCTGCCGAATAGCAGGATTTTTCGCGTTTTTATGATTTTCTTGTGTTTTTTCAACAAATTATCGACCAACTAATAACAAATAATAGCACAACTCCAAGGGTCAATTTTAAGAGCTTCTGGCATCAAATCCTCAGAAATTCGGAGGTAAATATTATTTTTACGTTCTTTTTCTGGCAAAATATCTCCTGCCGGAATAGTAACAAACTCATCAGAGAAGTTGAAAAAGCCATACACCTCGTTTCCTTCGATTGCACGACGACAAGCAAAAACTTTTTCAAAACCTTCGCCAAGTTCAACACGCTCCATTTTGCCACCAAGCTCATTACTATAAAGTGCTGGATTATCACGGCGCATACTATTACACAAACGATAAACAAATTCATTAGTATTCTCTGGGTCGTATTCGAGAGTATCTTTATCGAAGAAACGCAAGCGACGCACATTGCCTAACTCCTGACCTGTATATGTCAACGGCATACCTGGCACCATATATGTAAACATAGCCATTACTTTTGCAGCATCGCCCATACGCTCAAATTCAGTACCTGCCCATGAATTTTCGTCGTGGTTAGATGTAAAGTTCATACGGATTGCATAGTCAGGGAATACTGTATCCACCTTATTAAAATAAGACCAAAGATCTTCAACCGATTTTTCGCCTTTAGCTACGCCATTCATCAAGTGGTGTAATTCCCAACCATAATACATATCAAATGCAGTTTGAGTGAGGTCGAGATTTTCCGATTCGCATAGAGTGAACATTTTTGGGTGTTTTACACGCAACGAGTCGAAAGCATATTCCCAAAAGTCAGTAGGAATTTCGTGAGCCACATCGCAACGGAAACCATCAATACCAATTGTATCCATCCACCATTCGAGCGAACGGAACATAGCATCGCGCATCTCTTGGTTATCATAGTTGAGTTCAGCAATATCGTACCAATCGTAGTTCACCACAAGGCGACCGAGCGAGTCGCGCATGTGCCAACCTTCGTTCAATGTCCAAGGATGATCAGGCGCTGTGTGGTTAGCCACCCAGTCAAGAATAACCTTTATGCCCAATTCATGAGCTTTATTGAGGAATGAAACAAAATCTTCGCGAGTACCAAATTCAGGATTAAACGCACAATAATCTTTAATTGCATAGTAACTACCCAATCCACCTTTGCGTTCTAATTCTCCAATAGGTTGAATTGGCATAATCCAAATAATATCATAACCCAACTCAGCCAAACGAGGCAACTCAGCCTCAGCTGCAGCAAACGTACCTTCAGGTGTAAACTGACGAGTATTCAACTCATAAATAGATGCATCGTACGCAAAACAAGGATGCACATGGGTGCACTCTTTTTTATTTGTACACGCCACCATAGCAGCAAGAACTGCCAAAAACAAAAATAACTTTTTCATAGTATTTAATATTATTATATTGTCAACGATCTACAGAGTACAGATTATAGAGTACAGAGTACAGAGTACAGATTACAGAGTACAGAATAATTCCTCACTCCTAATTCCTCATTCCTCACTCCTAATTCCCTCTGCAAAGTTATAAAAAATTTACAAAAAACCGAGCTCCAATCAATATTTTTATGTAATTTTGCGCCCTATTTCACACAAACACTTTTTATTATCTATTTTCAACAAAATGAACAAAAAACTTAAAGGAGCTTTTTTCGGCTTAATCGCAGCCATCTCCTATGGACTCAATCCTCTCGGTGCGTTGTATCTCTATCAAGACGGTTTCACTGTCAATAGCGTATTGTTTTATCGCTACGCAATTGCCGTCGTCGGACTCATCATCATGCTCATCGCTAAACGCGAACCTTTCGGCATCAACCGTCGCGAATTTGGCATCGTTACCTTACTGGGCGTATTGTTTGCCATATCGTCAATCACGCTCTACTCTAGTTTTCTCTACATGGAAGCAGGCATTGCGTGCACCATCCTCTTCGTCTATCCCATCATGGTAGCAATGATTATGAGCATATTTTTCAAAGAAAAAATCCGCTTAGCTACCATAATATCCATCGCATTAGCTCTCAGTGGCATCGTTCTCCTCTATCGTGGCGACGGCAACGCTACCCTCAGCACCTGGGGCGTCATCCTCGTGCTACTTTCGTCGCTCAGCTACGCCATATATATCGTCATTGTCAACCGCGCCCAACTAAAAATGTCAGCCGTAAAACTCACCATCTATGTTATGCTCTTCGGCGCTATTACCGTTGTCATTAATTCATTTTTCAATTCGGGATGCGGACATTTGCAGATGCTCACTACGACGACACAATTAGGCTTCTCGCTCATGCTTGGCATCGTGCCAACTCTCATCTCGTTAGTCACCATGGCAATAGCCGTACGCCTAATTGGCTCAACACCTACAGCCATTATGGGTGCACTCGAACCCGTTACTGCTGTAGCAATCGGCACACTCGTATTCAACGAACCACTCACCTCGCGCCTCGTATTCGGCATCACAATAATACTTGTTGCCGTCGTAATAATCATCATCAGCAATACACAAAAATCAACCACATAACACAAAAAAATCCCGACGCATGATTCACATCATTGTCGGGATCATAAAAACCATCTTATTATTACTTTGAAAAAACCGATGCAAAGTTACAACTTTTTTCTAAACTACCAAAATTTTTTTACGAAAAAATCACCTATTTTTCACAAAAAAAACGAAAAATAGTAATTAAACTTTATTGTTTTTTGGAAAAATGACACAAAACATATATTTATTGCTTATATTTTTCAACCCAATCCTATTTTTAACCTAAAAACATCTCTTTACACCTGTAACATCTACCCTCTCAACCTACACTCCTCTAAATAACACAATGAATATCAAATAAATACACACAAAAGACACATAATAGTTAAAAAATATTACCAAAATATTTGGTCAATTCAAAAAAAAGCCGTAACTTTGCACTCGCTTTTGAAGGGAATAACTCAACAAAGCAAAACACTAGGATGATTCAGTAGCTCAGCTGGTAGAGCACAACACTTTTAATGTTGGGGTCCTGGGTTCGAGCCCCAGCTGGATCACCAAAACAAAAAGAGGTATCTGATTTAGATACCTCTTTTCTTTTATATCATCACAACAACACCAAACATCCAAACCGTCGACTGTTGACATGCGAAGCATCAAAACCTATCTTTTAGGTCGAGCTTTGTTGCATAACAAAGCAAGACCATTATGTCAAAGGAAAAAAGTTCTTATGTCTTTCTGTCTAAAAAAATCAACGAGCGAAGCGAGTCCTATGACCGTTGACTGTTTACCGTTGACTGTTGTCCGTTGACTATAAATCCAGTTTCTTCATTCGCGAAATAATCGCTCCACGCTTACGTCCGAATCTTTCAGCAATCTCATCGAGCGACAACCCCTCGCGCCACAACTCCGCCAGTTTCACATCATCCTCCTCAGTCCAAGGGTCGTATGCATTCGGATACTCCCTACGGCATGCCTCCACCGAGTAGGTCGGCACACCCATCAACTGTTTGTAAGCCTTCAGATATCTCTTCAGCCGCTTCACATCCTTATCCGACAAATAAGGCATGTAAATTCAAAATCGAAGTGCAAAATTTTTAGATTTATATTGACGCCAGTCAATCAAACTTTGAAAAAACCCGCGGGTTTGCCAAGCGGCTGGGGGCGCGCAGCCCCCAAAGAGCGTAAAATGTAGAGTTAATAAGCAA
>JAFTSS010000057.1 GCA_017467185.1 Paludibacteraceae bacterium
ATTAACTCTACATTTTACGCTCTTTGGGGGCTGCGCGCCCCCAGCCGCTTGGCAAACCCGCGGGTTTTTTCAAAGTTTGATTGACTGGCGTCAATATAAATCTAAAAATTTTGCACTTCGATTTTGAATTTACATAAAAAATCAACAAAAATAAAAAAACACATCAAAACTCTACCCAAAAAACACTAACTTTGCAAAAAATTACACTTAGTATAAACTTTTACAAATTTTAGCAGTCAAACAACAAATAAAATATAACCAAATACGACATAAACATATGCAAATAAACATCCCTACCGACCGTCTTAACAACGCCAAACACAAAGTTGTAAACAAAATTAAAGAGATAAAACCAATGCCTCGATGGGCTATTTATACTCTGATTGCCACCGCATTAACCACAATCACCATCCTCACAATTATCTTTTGGCCCAAACCACCAAAACCTATATACCCAACAGTAATGGCTCAACCTGTGATAATCGATGACGTAGAAATCTATGGTGAATATACAGGTAAAATCAAAGCAAAACAACACGTTGAAGTTCGAGCTCGCGTAGAAGGCTACCTCGAACACATGCACTTCGCCGAAGGTGGATATGTCAATAAAAACGACATTCTCTTCACAATCGACCCTCAAACCTACAAGGCCCGAGTTGAAAAAGCCAAAGCCCAACTCAACAAAAATAAGGCTCTCGAACAAAAAGCCGAACGCGATTTAACCCGTATCACTCCACTCTACGAACAAAATGCAGCCAGTCGTCTCGACCTTGACAACGCCACAGCGGCCTACGAAAGCGCAAAAGCCGAAGTTATCATGAGTGAAGCCGACCTAACTCAGGCAGAAATTGCACTTAGCTACACAACAGTCCGCTCGCCTATCTCAGGCTTTATTAGCGAAAGTAGTGCCGATATTGGTACTCTCGTCGGACCTGGAGGTAAATCGCTTCTCGCTACAATCGTCAATAGCGATACCGTACAAGTAAACTTCAGTATGACTGGTCTTGACTATCTTAAAAGCAAAGAACGAAACGTCAATCTCGGCAAAAAAATCGAAGAACGCAATTGGAATCCTTATATCACTATCACTCTTGCCGATAATACCGAATACCCTTTCATCGGTATAGTAGATTTCGCTGACCCTCAAGTCGATCCAAACACAGGCACCTTTGCTGTCCGCGCACAAATGCCTAACCCCGATCACATACTTCTTCCTGGACAATTAACAAAAGTAAAACTCCTTCTCGATGTAAGAGAAGATGCTGTTGTTGTGCCAACAAAAGCCCTCGTGATAGAAAAAGGTGGTGCATACGTATTTGTTGCACGACAAGATAGTATAGTAGAAAAACGTTTCATTGAGCTTGGGCCCGAAATACTCAATAATGTAGTCGTAGAACGTGGTCTCGGCGCCGATGAAATGATTATAACCGAAGGTTTCCACAAACTCTCACATGGCATAAAAGTTAATATTGTCAACAGTCAACAACCAACAGACGAAGAGCAATAATCAATGACCTCATCTTCAATTCAAAAAAGTCTCGTGTCTCGCATCTAAAATTCTACATAATGAAAAGTGATTTTTTTATTGATCGTCCGGTATTTTCCACTGTCATATCTATCATAATAGTGCTAATCGGGTTAATTGGATTAGCACTACTCCCTATCGACCAATACCCTAACATCGTACCTCCTGTCGTTAAAGTATCAGCTTCATACCCTGGCGCAGGTGCCGAAACTGTATCTCAAGCCGTAGCCACACCTATAGAACAGGTACTCAACGGTACACCTGGCATGCTCTACATGGAATCGCGTAGCACCAACAACGGCTCATTTTCTGCAACTCTCACCTTCGATATCAATACCAATGCCGAACTTGCAGCCGTTGAGGTTCAAAACCGCATAAAAGACGCCGAAGCTCGACTACCAAACGAGGTGGTCCAAAATGGCATTTCGGTCGATAAACAGGCATCGAGCAAGTTGATGACTATCACTCTGAAATCTAACGACCCGAAATTCGACGAAATATACCTCAGCAACTATGCCACACTCAATGTACTCGACATGCTCCGCCGTGTAAATGGTGTAGGCCAGGTGTCGAACATCGGTAGCCGTTACTATGCAATGCAAATCAAAGTACGTCCCGAAAGCCTTGCTGCTATGGGACTTACAGTGCAAGACATCACCAATGCCATCAAAGAGCAAAACCGCGAATCAGCTGCTGGCGTTATGGGACAACAACCTATGGAAGGCATCGACATCACAATCCCTATCGTGGCACGTGGTAGGCTCTCTACAATAACTGAATTTGAAGACATCGTAATAAAAGCCAATAAAGACGGCTCTATTCTCCGCCTTCGCGACGTGGCTGACGTTGCACTCGAAGCCCAATCCTACAACACCGAAAGTGGCATAAATGGCGAAAATGCTGCTGTATTAGAGATAAAAATGTTGCCAGGCATGAATGCTATGGAGGTATCGAAACAGGTCAAAAAAGCGATGAAAGAGATTAGTCGCAACTTCCCGCAAGGCATCACCTACGACATCCCTTTCGACATGACTGAGTATATCTCGCAATCAATCAACGAAGTGTATAAAACTCTCTTCGAAGCACTTATCCTCGTAATCCTCGTCGTTTTCCTTTCTCTACAAAGTTGGCGTGCAACACTCATACCTGCCATTGCTGTGCCTATATCGCTTATCGGTACGTTCGGTGTAATGTTGGCTTTCAACTTCTCGCTCAACACTCTCACTCTCTTAGGCTTAGTGCTTGCCATCGGTACTGTGGTTGACGACGCTATCGTGGTTGTCGAAAATGTAGATATGCTTATCCGAAAAGAAAATCTCTCGCCCTACGAAGCCACCAAAAAGGCTATGCGTGGATTAGGCGGTGCATTGATTGCTACCTCTTTAGTGCTATGTGCTGTATTTGTTCCTGTTAGTTTCCTTTCTGGTATATCTGGACTACTCTACCGCCAATTTACAATAACAATTGCTGTATCGGTAATTATTTCAACCATTGTGGCTCTAACTCTAAGCCCCGTAATGTGCTCGAAATTATTGAAAAAAGGCGACAACTCTAAACCCAAAAATATCGTATTTCGCACAATAAACCGCTGGCTCGAAAAGGGTAACGCCATATATGGCAGAATGATAAAACTATCTATTGCCAATCCTAAAAGAACTTTTATCGGATATGCAGTGGCTATCTTACTCATATTTGCTTTGATGAAGTTCATACCACAAAGTTTCATCCCTATCGAAGATCAAGGCTATTTCACTGTCGAACTCGAACTTCCCGAAGGTGCTTCGCTCGAACGTACTCGTGAAGTAACCGACCGCGCTATGAAATACCTTATGGCTCAACCCGATGTAAAACACGTTATGAACGTAACTGGTAGCAGTCCTCGTCTCGGCACAAGCCAATCACATAGCCAACTCACCGTAATCATGCACCCATGGAAAGAGCGAGAAGAAAAAGAACTCTCAATCACTATGGAACAAATACGACGAGAACTCAGCCAATACCCCGAAGCAAAAATATATCTTAACACTCCTCCTGTAATACCTGGTTTAGGCTCATCGGGTGGTTTCGAAATGGCTTTAGAGGCAAAAGGAGGTTTATCTTACAACAACCTTCAAGCTGCCACCGACACACTTATCCATTACGCATCACAACGTCCAGAATTTGCTCGCGTTTCATCATCAATGCAAGACGAAATACCACAACTATATATCAATGTCGATCGCGACATGGCAAAACTTATGGGAGTATCAGTTGCCGATATATTCACCACAATGAAAACATTCACTGGCTCGGTATATGTCAATGACTTCAACCTCTTCAACCGTGTCTATCGCGTGTATCTCCAAGCCGACGAACGCTATCGCGCCCACCGCAATAATATGAATTTATATTTCGTGAAAGGTAATGGAGGACAAATGATACCTATCACCTCTTTAGGTACAACATCCTACACCACAGGTCCTGGTAGCATCCGCCGTTTTAATATGTACTATGCGGCATCTATCACAGGCGAGGCTTCGCATGGTTATAGTTCAGGACAAGCCATGAACGCTTTAGAAGAAATCGTACGCGAACACTTGCCTAAGGATGTAGGCGTAGAATGGAGCGGACTATCGTTCCAAGAAAAACAACAGAGTGGACAAACTGGCATCGTCCTACTCCTTGCTTTCCTTTTCGTATTCCTATTCCTTGCTGCTCAATACGAAAGTTGGTCTGTCCCTATTGCAGTGCTCCTCTCACTACCTATCGCTTGTTTAGGTGCTTTCGTTGGAATATTACTTTTCGATATAGAAAACAATGTCTATTTCCAAATCGGATTGGTTATGCTCATTGGTTTAGCTGCAAAAAATGCAATTCTCATTATCGAATTTGCACAAGAACAGGTAAATAATGGCATTGATGTTGTTGAAGCTGCTATCAATGCCGCTGTTATGCGTTTTCGCCCTATTGTTATGACCTCACTCACTTTCGTATTAGGTATGTTGCCTTTGGTCTTCGCTACAGGTCCTGGTTCTGCAAGTCGCCAAAGCATCGGCGTAGGCGTATTCTTTGGTATGGTAGTTGCCATGACAATCGGCATTGTGCTCGTACCGTTCTTCTTTGTATGCATCCACAAGATTAAACTAAAATTAAAACAACGATGAAACACTATATATTCCTACTTATTCTGCTCGTCTGCTGTAGTTGCTCTGTTCGCAAAAGATGCGTCAACCCCGACATCGCTCTGCCCGACAAAATCGTGGCTGAGATAGATGCCGACTCTGCGTGTGTTGCCGACATTCATTGGTCGGAAATATTCACCGACACATTGCTCCAAAATCTTATAAATAAGACCCTCGAACAAAACAAAGACCTCCTCACTGCTACTGCACGTGTGCAAGAATTGGAAAAATTACATCGTGTTGCCCGAGCCGACTATTTCCCTGCTATTGGTACCGAGGGCTACATCGAACACGAAACACACAACCTCACAGCCGAAAATCAAACTCTTGATTTAGAGGTATCAGCAAAATTAACTCTAGCTTGGGAAGCCGACTTTTTCGGACGTGTTAGATGGGCTCAAAAAGAGGCTATTGCAAACTATCTAAAATCTGCAGAGGGTCAAAAAGCTCTCCAAATGACTCTCATTGCCGATATAGCAACTGCTTATTTCCAACTAATGGCTCTCGACAACGAATTGGAAATCATAAAGCGAACATTGGAAACTCGACAAGAAGACTTAAACAAAGCCAGATTAAGATTTGAAGGTGGTATGACTTCAGAAATCCCTTATCAACAAGCGCAAGTAGAATTTGCGTCAACCGCCGTCTTAATCCCCGATCTCAAACGTAAAATAGAAATTAAAGAGAACGAAATATCTCTACTCACAGGCGAAATGCCTAGCAATATTCAACGCTCAAACATTCATCAATATAAACTTGCTATAGACACACTGAAAATAGGTCTTCCTTCCGACCTCATCAAACGAAGACCCGACATCAGCAGCGCCGAACAATCGCTAAAAGCTAAATTGGCAAAAGCTGGCTATGCTTGGGCAGAACGCTTCCCTCGATTTGTAATTAACCTCGAAGGGGGATTAGAACACTCCGATTTCAATGGCTTCTTTACCGCTCCTCTCACCTATGCTATCGGTGAACTTACCGCACCTCTATTTGCTTTCGGCAAACGCAAAGCCAAATACGATGCTGCCATAAAAGCCTACGATGCCGAGCGTTTTCAATATGAGAAAAAAGTATTACAAGCTTTCAATGAAGTCAACAATGCCGTTACATCATACTCTTCTGCCAACAAACAAGCTGAATTGATGGAAAACCTAAAAAATTCAGCAAAAAAATATCTCGACTTAGCTCAAGTGCAACATATCAACGGACAAATCAACTACATCGATGTATTGGATGCCCAACGTAGCTACTTAAACGCCGAAATAGATTTATCTTACGCCATCCGCGATAAATATATTGCCCTTATCGAACTATATAAATCTTTAGGTGGTGGCTGGCAAAACCAATAACTTATGTTAAAAATATCACTTTTTATCGAAAAACGATAAAAACATTTGGATAATTAAAAAATTTTCTGTTACTTTGCATTGTAAAATCAACTAATTAGGTTAATCCGCCTAATTAGCCCCATTAGACTAACAAAAAAACAAATAAAAAAACAATGAAAAAATTAATTCTCTTGGCATTGTGCATTGTGAATTGTGCATTTTGCATTAACTTGATGGCTCAACAGCCACAACCACTTCCTATTGACACAAACGTCCACATCGGACATCTCGACAACGGTCTCACTTATTACATTCGTCACAACGAACAACCAAAAGAACGTTGCGAATTCCACATCGCACAAGCCGTAGGTGCAATCCTCGAAGAAGACCACCAAAATGGTCTTGCTCACTTCCTCGAACACATGGCGTTCAACGGCACTGAGCACTTTCCGGGTAAACTCCTTATCAACTATTTCGAATCTGTAGGCGTAGGTTTCGGTAGCAACATCAATGCCTACACTTCACTCGACGAAACAGTATATCGTCTCTCTAACGTGCCTACACGCGAAGAAATTCTCGACAGCGCACTCCTCGTGCTCCACGATTGGTCATGCGCTATCTCACTCCATGGCGAAGAAATCGACAACGAACGTGGCGTAATCCGCGAAGAATGGCGTACAGGCAACACAGCTCAACGCCGTATGTGGCGCGAGGGTAACAAACTCAAATACCCAGGTTCACAATATGCTAAACGCGATGTAATCGGTGATACTGCAGTTATCAACAACTTCACATATCAAGCTCTTCGCGACTACTACGAACTCTGGTATGGTCCAGACCTCCAATGTATCGTAGTCGTAGGTGATATCGACGTTGACAAAATGGAGAAAAAAATCGTTGATCTCTTCTCTCCAATCCCTGCTCGTGCTAACCGTGGCGAACGTCCTCGCTACGGACTTCCTCAAAACGGAGCTCCTCATGTAGCTATCTACACCGACAAAGAGGCTCAATTTACTCAACTCGCTATCGAATTCAAACATCCAGCCATGCCTCGCGAACTTCGCGCAACCGACCAAGGTTATCTCCTCTCTACTATCAATACACTCATTCGCCAAATGATTTCATTCCGCATCGAAGAAATCACTATGAATCCTAATGCCAACTTCATCCAAGCTATGGGTGGCTTTGGAAATCAACTTGGCGAAACTGACGCATTCGAATTCATCGTTATCCCTAAAGATGGCAAAGAAAAAGCAGCTATGGCTGATATGTTCACTCAAGTAGAAAAAATCAAACGCTATGGTTTCACTAATGCTGAGCTAGAACGTGCTAAAACTGAATACATCTCTATGGTAGAACGCTACTACAATGAGCGCAACACTCGCCAAAACCAAAGTTACGCACAAGAGTACTACCGTCACTACCTCGATGGCGAACCAATTCCTGGTATTGAATGGGAATACGAATATGTAAAAGCCGTATTACCTCAACTTCCTATTAACATTTTCAGCCAAATAGCACAACAATATATCACTGACAACAACATCGTTATCAGCTACATTGGCAAAGAAAATAGCGACATCGTAAGTGTTCCTACTCAAGAAGAAGTACTCGAAATCTTCAACGCTGTTAAAGCTTCTGAAATCGAAGCCCCTGTCGAAGAAACTTTCGACCGTCCATTGGTTGAAAATGTTCCAACTGCTGGCACTATCGTAAAAGAGAAATTCAACAAAAAACTTGGTACTACTGAATGGACTCTCTCTAACGGCATCAAAGTAGTTATCAAACCTACTGATTTCAAAAACGACCAAATCATTATGAGTATGGAATCAGAAGGTGGTCTTAGCAAAGTTGCTCTCGAAGACCTTCCTTCTGCAGGATTGGCTGATGGCGTTATCTCTTACAACGGTATTGGCGAATTCTCACTTCTCGACCTTCAAAAAGTTCTTACAGGCAAAAACGTGTCTGTTTCTCCTAGCATCAGCGAATATAGCGAAAGTATGTCAGGTACATCTACAGTAAAAGATTTTGAAACTATGATGCAACTTGCATATCTCTATTTCACAGCACCACGCCAAGATGACCAAGCATATCAAACTCTCATCTCTATGCTCGAAACACAATTGGCTGCACGAGACAAAAACCCTAAAAATGCATTCGGCGATAGCATCCAACAAACTATCACATGTCATAACCCACGTACACTCATCGTCAATACCGACCTTATCAAACGTGCAAACCAACAACGTGCTATCGAAATCTACAAAGAACGTTTCGCTAACCCAGCTGACTTCTTCGTAACTTTCATCGGTAACATCAATCCTAACGATGAAGCAACTCGTCAAATCATCTGCACATGGTTAGGTGGTCTTAAAACAGATAAAACTCGCGAAACATATACCGACAATGGCATCCGTTACCCTAAAGGCAAAGTAAACAACTATTTCGAAAAAGAAATGGAGACTAAAACAGCTTCTAACCGCATCGTTTACTCAGGTAAAATGAAAGCTACTCTTGCCAACCGCCTCAATATGGGCATCATCGGCGATATTCTTAGCACTCGCTATCTCGAAAGCATCCGCGAAAAAGAGGGTGGTTCATACGGTGTGGGCTGTGCAGGTTATGTAATGCAAGACCCAATTGAACAAGCTGTTCTTCTCATGCAATTCGACACTGACCCTGAAAAACAAGAAAAACTCATGTCAATCATTCATAAAGAGGTAATGGAAATCGTTGAAAACGGACCACGTGCCGACGACCTCCAAAAAGCGAAAGAAAATCGTCTTAACACTCTTGCAGAAGATATGGAAGACAATGGCTGGTGGGGTACAATTCTCGACCGCTACTACCAAGACGGTATCAACTACGTAAAAGATTACAAAAAAGCAATTGAAAAAGTCAATGCTAAATCAATCCAAAAAACTCTCAAAGCCCTCGTAAAACAAGGCAACGTAGCCGAAATCGTCATGATGCCAGCTAAATAACCAAACAAATATCTATAACTTAAAAACAACCCTCGAATTTGCAATTGCAAATTCGAGGGTTGTTTTTTTAATATTAATACTTTCCACAATCAAACCTTATAGAACCTCCACTATGAGCAAAAAACTAAAAAAAAGAAAAAACAATAATAACAATTATCAATCAATTTATTTTTTCTTGGTGCGGGTGGTTTTCTTTTTGGTGCCACCTTTGGATTTGTTGGCTTCGTCGGCAATGATTGCTTGACATTGCTCGAGGGTTAGTTCCTCGGCTACTGTGCCTTTCGGAAGTTTGTAGTTTTCGCC
>JAFTSS010000058.1 GCA_017467185.1 Paludibacteraceae bacterium
ATGAATTATGAATTATGAATTATGCATTATGAATTGTGAATTGTGCATTGTGCATTATACATTGTGCATTATGAATTGTGCATTGATTCAAGGTAGTTTTGGAGGATGATGGTGGCACTGATTTGGTCGATGAGAGCTTTGTTTTGACGTGCTTTTCTGTTGATGCCACTATCAATCATTGTTTGGAATGCCATTTTGCTAGTGAAGCGTTCGTCGATGAGTTCGATTTTTTTGTCGGGATAGAGTTTGCGTAGTTTGCCAACGAAAGTGTTGATGTATTTAGTAACTTCGGCAGGCTCGTTTTGTAGCGTTTTTGGATAGCCTACGACAATGGTTTCGACCTCTTCCTTAGCGAAGTATTCGGCTAAGAAAGAGTATATTTTAGGTGTTTCTACTGTGGTTAATCCATTGGCTATCAATTGTAGTGGGTCGGTAACTGCAACGCCGATGCGTTTTTGTCCGTAGTCGATTGCTAGTATTCGGGGCATGGTATTGTGTATTTTTGATAGTAGCTATAGAGACTATAGTAACTGTAGATTTTTCAACCTTGTGGTTGATAGGACACGGCACGCCGTGTCCCTACATTGTAAGTATATATTATTTTAAGAGTTTTCCTTTATATTGTTGTTTGCCTTTAGTGTATTTGCCGTATTGGATAGCATTTGTCGGGCAAATGTGGAAACAAGCTTCACATTGAGTGCAGTTGTTGCCCCATTTAGGTTTGCCATCAACTAAAATTATGTTGTGGAGTGGGCATTTTTGTTCGCACTGATGGCAAGATATGCAAGCGTCGGTAGTGTAGAAAGGTTTGGTTGTCAGCTGATATTTTGTGAATAGTGGATTTATAACATAGGTTTTGAAACGAGGAATTGAGCCTTCATGACAATCGTATTTAGTCATTCGTTTCTGCGCTTTTATATCGTTGATAATTTGTTCTATACGTATTTTGGCTTTCTCTATTTTTTGTTTTTCTATCTCGTCGGAGTCGATGCCAAAACCAGGTAAAGAAACGTAGGTATTAGGCATAGCTATGGAGTAGCCAGCGTGGCAGTGCCATCCACGTTGCTCAACGGTGTGGGCAAAAACATCGGCTGTCTTGCCTGTATCGTCGCCACAAGTGCATACGAAATAGAGATAGTTTGGAGTGTTGATTTTGATGCGATTGATGAAGTCGATGACTACTTTTGGTGGAGCCCAAGAATATACAGGGAAAACGAAACCAACTGATTCGCCAGGTTTTATGATATATTCCTCATCGTTATATTTAGTTATGGCAAAGGCAGTGTCGTTGAGTTGTTGAGCTAATGACTGAGCGACCCATGCAGAATTGCCTACTCCAGAAAAATAGAAAATCATAATCTATGTGTTTTTATAAAATGCAAAGGTACGAAAAAAAATTGAGAGTTTGGGAGTTGGGAATTAAGATTTTTTTGTAACTTTGCGACCTATAAAATAATTATATTATGAATGGTAAATTGATTATATTTTCGGCACCTTCGGGCAGTGGTAAAAGTACTATCATTGGTCGATTGAAAGAGGCTGGATTTGACTTTGGTTTTTCGATTTCGGCAACAAGTCGTGCCCCTCGTGGAACAGAACAACATGGGGTGGAGTATTATTTTCTTACACCAGATGAATTTCGTGCAAAGATAGCGAATGGTGAGTTTGTGGAGTATGAAGAGGTGTATCCTAATTGTTTTTATGGTACGTTGAAGAGCGAAATTGATGGCAAATTGGCTCGTGGTCAGCACATGTTGTTTGATGTAGATGTGGTTGGTGGATTGAATATTAAGAAGTATTATGGCGATAATGCCTTGGCTGTATTCGTGCAACCGCCAAGTGTGGAGGTGTTGCGTGAGAGATTAGTAGGGCGTGCGACAGACTCGGAGGAGATGATTGAGAAGCGTTTAGCAAAAGCAGAGTGGGAGATGGAGTTTGCTCCGAAGTTCGACGTGCGTATAGTGAATGATAATTTGGATGAGGCTGTGGAGGAGACTATACGTGTGGTTACTGAGTTTCTACGTTAGGTAATAGATTACAGATTACAGATTACAGATAACAGATTATAGATAACAGATTACAGATAACGTATAGGTTATCATTTATGAATTATGAATTGTGAATTATGAATTGTGAATTGAAGAAAGTGGCGTTATATTTTGGGTCGTTTAATCCGATACACAATGGGCATATTGGGTTGGGAGAGTATTTGTTGGAGCATGGGGATGTGGATGAGTTGTGGTATGTGGTGTCGCCTCAAAATCCGTTGAAGAAGAAGGCTGATTTGTGGGATGATGAGTTGCGCTATCGACTTGCTTGTGAGGCTACGAAACATAATCCGAGATTGTCGGTTTGTGATATAGAATTTCATTTGCCAATACCGAGTTATACGGTGAACACATTGCGAAGATTGTCGGAAAAATACCCGAATTACCAATTCTCATTGTTGATAGGGGCGGACAATTATCAGATTTTTGATAAATGGTATTGCTATGACGAGATATTGAGGGATTATAAGATATATGTTTATCCACGTGAGGGGGTAGAGGTAGATAAAGCAAAATTTCCGCAAATGAAGTGGCTTGATGCTCCACTGTATCCGATTTCATCAACCATGGTGAGAGAGAGATTGGCTCGAGGCGAGTCGGTGGATGATTTGGTACCTTTCAAGATAACAGATTATAGATTACAGATTACAGAGTAAAAATAAAAGAGATGCAATTTTGCGTCTCTTTTATTTTGTGTGTTTGCGGATTACATATTCGAATGGATGTTTTTTATCGGACAGCAATGGTTATTATATTTTATTCTATAATAACGAAATTGGTGAATTCACTCCAATATTTTGCACTTTTATAATATTTTATGGCGTTTTTATGAACTTTGATTTCTGTATTCTTCATGACACTATTTAATGTTGCTTGATATATAATTGGAGGTATTTCACTTAAGATAGTTATTGATATAATATTTTCACATTTTCCAAAAGCTTTATCTCCGAGTTCTTTAATTGAATTTCCAATTTTAATAATTCTTAATTTTTGGCAATCATCAAATGCTTCGTCTCCTATATATTCTACACTATTAGGTATTGTAATTGAAGAAAGTCCCCAACATCCAACAAAAGCTTTATATCCAATGTGTTTTACGCTATTAGGTATTGAAATGGATGTTATTGATGAATGATGAAAAGCTTCTTTTTCTATTACAGTTACAGTATTTGGAATGGATATAGTTCTTTTTCTCATAGGAGATTTAATTAGAGATGTTATATTTTTGTTATATAAAGCACCATCTACTGAAGTATAATATTTATTATTTGGATCAACAATAATCTTTTCAAGATGATAACAATTTCGTAAAGCACTTATTTCAATTTTTGAAATTGTACAAGGAATCGTTATAGATGTAAATGCATCACAACCCAAAAAAGCACGTTCTCCAATACTATTTACTATGTACTCTATATTTTGGTAAGTGATTTTTTCTGGAATATTTATTTCTAATTGTTTATATCCAGCATCACTTCCATCATAAAAAATATCATCATTAGTTACTGTAGCTGTTTTATTTGAGTTATTTAAATTGTAGAATATTCCATCTATTTGTACATCGTATGCAAATATTGTTGAGATGAATAAAGATAAGATAATTGTTAATAATATTTTTCTCATAGTATAATATTTTATAGTAATTAGTTATTTGTTGTTTTAATTAAGTAATAATTTATTTTGCTAATAGTTCCTTTGTTATTAATACATTCTCCCCAAATTATATCTTTATAAACACTATTATATCTATTATTTGTTTTTTCTTGTAAATATTTTGTGAGTTTGTTTATAAATAAATTTGTGTCTTTAATAGTTGATTCTTCTTCTAATAGTACTTCAATACAATCATTGTATTCTAATTTAGATAAAATAAAATTAATATTTGTATTTAATTTTATACTATTTTCATTGTTTGAATTTTTACAAAAAAGAATTTTCATATTATTAAAATATTTCATAATTGTATTATTTGATTATTATTTTGTCTGCGAATATATAATTTATTATTGATAAAAACAAGAAAATTGAGATTTTTTTTGAGATTTCTGAGATATTTTAATTGTTGTGAAAATTTTTTAAGTAAGAGAGGGTGTATAATGTATTATATATAAAACAATTTATTCATTTATGTATGAATAGTTTGTGTAGGAACGATTTATATCAACATTATTTTGTAAATATTAAAATATTGCATATTTTTTAGTTTGTAATATTTTGAGTTATAAATTATTATATTCTATATTACATTTGGATTACAATTTAAATGAGTAAATATATTATTTTCTTGTGCGGCAAAGGAGGAGTCCGAGGATGGTGAGGGCACCGTTGACGAGGAGGATTTCGAAACCGAATTTGTAGCCGAAGAGGAGTTCGACTGAGAAGCGGTCGATGAGTACGGTGGCGATGATTGAAATAGCAGCGATGAGGGGCACGAGGCGGTCGCGGATGTTCCATTTGGTGAACATACCTACGACGAAGAGTCCGAGCAATGGACCGTAGGTGTAGCCTGCGAATTTGAATATGGCGTTGACCACGCTATCGTCGTTGAAGGCGTTGAATAGGATGACGATGCTGATGAGCAAGGCAGCCATCATAGTGTGCACGAGGATGCGTGTGCGATTAAGAGTGCGTTCGTCTTTGCCATTGGTGCCGTAGATATCTACCATAAAAGAGGTGGTCATAGCAATGAGGGCAGAGTTGGCAGATGAGAATGCCGAGGCAATGATACCGAGAATGAAGAATATAGCTACGGAGTAAGAGAGATAGTTAGTTGCGAGGAGAGGGTAGATTTCGTCGGTTTTAGCAGGAATAGCTATGCCTTTGGTGTTCATATATATAACAAAAAGTACGCCGAGACAGAGGAATATGAAATTGACAGGTACGAAAGCAATACTGAAAGACATGAAATTCTTTTTAGCTTCGTGTACATTCTTGAGACTGAGGTTTTTTTGCATCATATCTTGGTCGAGACCACTCATAACGATGGTGATGAATGCGCCAGAGATGAATTGTTTGAAGAAATGGTTGTTGTTGCCCCAAAAATTAGAGAAGTCGAAGATTTGGAATTGAGAGTTGGAGCCGATGGCAGCGGTCATTTCGCCGAGCGACATACCGAGTTCATTTTTGATGGCAAAAATAGTGAATATGACCGCAAAGATGAGGAAGAAAGTTTGTATGAGGTCGGTCCAAACGATAGATTTAATACCACCTTTGACGGTATAAGCCCAGATGAGAAATACTGATATAATGGCATTTAGGGCGAATGGGAGTCCAAGAGGTTGGAATACGGTGATTTGGAGCACCAAAGCAACGATGAAGAGGCGGAAACCTGCGCCTATGAGTTTGGAAATGAGGAAGAGAACTGCACTAGTTTTGTACGACGTATGACCTATGCGTTGTTGGATATAGCCGTATATAGAGGTGAGGTTGAGGCGGTAATAGAGAGGTAAGAGGAAGTGCATTATGAGGATATAGCCGAGGAAATTACCGAGAATAACTTCGAAATAGGTCATTTTGGCTGCACCTGCTACCATGCCAGGTACGGAGATGAAAGTTACGCCAGAGAGGGTGGTGCCAATCATGCCGATTGCGACTACCCACCAAGGAGATGAGTTGCCACCACGGAAAAAGTCGGATGAAGAACCTTTGCGAGAAGAGAAGAAGCTAACTGCGAAAATTACAGCGAAATAGAGAGCTATAATTCCAATGACGATGTAAGGACTCATAATTTAGTTTTATTTTGATAGTATAGATTTTTTAACATAAGTACAGACTGTTGTCTCGGCAGAAAATTAAAAATACTATTGCACTATATCAACCTAATACCTAAGAAATATGTACTTATGTGAAAAAATAATGAAAAAATTATTGTATTATGATTTCGACGCGGCGGTTTTGGGCGCGGCCTTCTTCGGTGTCGTTAGTTGCGACAGGGGCTTCGCTACCCATGCCTTTGGCAGTGAGGCGGTCGGCTGCAATGCCTTTTTTGATAAGTGCATTCATGAGTGCGTTGGCACGACGATGTGAGAGGTCGAGATTGTAGGCTTTAGAGCCTTGATTATCGGTGTGTCCGATGATTTCTATTTTAACTTGCTTATTGCGTTTGAGGAATATCGAAAGGCGATGGATTTCGGCATTAGATGTAGGTAGGATTTCGTCGGAATCGTAGTCGAAATAGAGATTGTTGAGTGTGATAGAGTTGCCTGAGGCTATGCGAGTAAGTCCGACAAGAATGCTATCGCCAGGAGTGGTAATAGACATTGTATATGGTATGTAGCCTTCGCGTTGAGCGCTGAGAGCGAAAATAAGTTGAGAGTTTTCGTATCCTTTAGTTTTTGGTAGTTCTGCGGACGCAGCACGCTGCGTCCCTTCATTAGAGGAGTTAGTGTGTGAATTTTGAGGTAGGAAGGCTACGAATGAGCCATCGGCGGCATCGGAGATAGATTCGAAGTGTTTGGCATTAGTTTCACCTTCGAATATTTCGACGCGGGCTTGGAGTGGTTTGCCAGTTTGTATGTCGTAAACTCGTCCAGGAGAATAGACCATGCGAGTACGAGGTTGGATTGTAACAGGGAGGTCGATTTCGTAGATGTCGAGTTTCATGCCACGATTTTCGAGTTGGTCGGATGCAAAATAGGCTTTATTGCCAAGTCCGTTGATTACGAAGCCAGATTCGTCGCCATGAGTATTGATAGGATAGCCAAGATTTTCGGGTTGCGACCAAGTGCCATCATCATTGCGAACAGAACGGAAGATGTCTTGTCCGCCAAGCCCCTTATGACCGTCGGAAGAGAAATAGAGCGTATGATTGTCGGCATGGATGAAAGGTGCGAACTCATCTTTGTCGGTGTTGATAGGTTTACCGAGAGGTTGAGGATTGTAGGTTTTTAGATAGCCATAGTCGTCGATATAGACCTGAACGCACCAGATGTCTTTACCACCGAGACCATTAGGACGGTTGGATGTGAAGTAAATCATGTCGCCTGTAGGTGACATTACTGGGTTGCTTTCCCAATAGCGAGAGTTGGCTGGTTCGCCAAGATTGATAGGATTAGACCATTTATCACCTTTGCGAATAGAGTACCATATATCACAGGAGCCAATATTCTCTCGATTACTACATTGAACAAAGAACATATATCGACCATCGGCAGAGAAAGATTGAGAGCCTTCGTTGCCATAGCCATTCATAGGAGCAGGGAGAGGTTCGCTATATGACCATTTAGTGCCGTTCCAATTGCTGACATACATGTCTTCTTGATGTTGCATAGGAGCATCGCCCATCCATTTAGGGGCAAGTACGGTGGTAGAAATCATGAGACCGTCGGCAGTGATGCTAGGGAAATAGTCGTCGTGGATAGTGTTTACAAATGTTAGATTGCGAGGCTTAAAGTCTATAGGGTTGGCTTTGAGAGATGCAGCGTATTCGTAGTCGGGTTTGAGTAGGTTGATTTGGTTGAGGTAGTAGGGATTATTGATTTCGGCAAGTTTGTCGAGAGCAAGTTGGTATTCTCCTTCTTTATAATAGATTTTCGATAGGCGAATTTTTGTCTCTTCAGGCATAGCAAGTTGTAGTTGATCTGCAGTTTTTAGTGCCTTGATGGCAGCATCGGTGCTATCGAGAAAGAGGTATATTTTGCTTAGTTCCCAATAGGCTTCGACAAACAGAGGCTCTTTGTCGATGGCAAGATTGAGGAGTGCGATTTTGTCGGATGGGTATTGGGCACCTTTAGATTCTTGATAGAATTTGATAGCGCGTTTTGATTTGATTGAGTATTGTTGAGAATGCACAATGCAGAATGCACAATGCAGAATTGTTATGATAAGTAATATTTTTTTCATTTTAGTTTTGATTCTATAGTTAGTGTTTTATAGTTTTGATTCTATCGTGTTTTTTACTTTATCGACCATTTCGTTGAGGTTTTCGTCGTTGAGGTGAGTGGTATCAACAGGAGAGTGGATTATCATTTGGATTGTGCCAGGTGTGATGTAGTTAAGACCTTTAGGTAGAGCATCGTAGGCACCAATTATGGTTACGGGCACGATAGGTAGGTGAAGGTCGCGAGCGATAGTGAAAGCTCCGCGTTTGAAGCGTTGGATTTTGCCGTTGCGAGTTCGAGTGCCTTCGGGGAATAGAAATATTGAACTCTCACCTTGTTTTAGATTCTTTTTTGCGACTTCGAGGCTTTGTTTTGCGCGCATTGGGTGAGAGCGGTCGATGAATATGTGGCCCATTAGTTCGCATGTTTTGCCTATGACGGGAAGTCGGCGGAGTTCTTTTTTCATTATCCATTTGAAATTGTTGTTGAGCCAGCCATAGACAAGAGGTATATCGTAGATACTTTGATGATTAGCTACGAATATGTAGGACGCTTTTGGGTCGATATTTTCGTTGCCTTGAATTTTTACTCGAACTAGGGATAGAGCACAGAGAGCACGCGCCCAAAGCATGGCGGGATAGGTGCCCCATTTGGCATTGCCCGCGATTGGAAGTAGGATAATGATTGATATACTGGCTGTTATGGTTATAATAATAGCTATTGGTAGGAATATGAGTATGTGGTATATGATAGCCAATATTTGTAGTATGGGATTGATTTTGTGCCGCATAACGTTTTGTTTTTTATCAATCTGCAAAGATAATTAAATTAATTCATAATTCATAATTCACAATTCATAATTTTTGTTAATAGTACAAAATTAAAATAGAGTGAATATTTAGGTATTTATTGTATTTTTTTTATTGAAAAAATTGGTTTTTATGAATTAAATTGATTAACTTTGTAGTCGATTTGTTATTGTAGGTATTACAATTATAAAATGCTCATTAATAATCAATAAAAGATATGAACACAATTGAACAATTGAATCGTGCGGCAGATAATATTCGTATTTTGGCTGCATCAATGGTAGAAAAGGCTAAATCGGGTCACCCAGGTGGAGCTATGGGTGGTGCAGATTTTGCAAATGTTTTATTCTCGGAATATTTGGTTTATGATCCAGAAAATCCACGTTGGGAGGGAAGAGACCGTTTCTTCTTGGACCCAGGTCATATGTCGCCTATGTTGTATTCAGTGTTGGCATGTGCGGGTTATTATACAATGGATGATTTGAAACAATTTCGTCAATGGGGTAGCATTACACCTGGTCACCCAGAGGTTGATGTGATGCATGGTGTTGAGAATACCTCAGGTCCTCTTGGTCAAGGACATACATTTGCTGTCGGTGCTGCTATTGCTGCTAAATTTTTGAAAGCTCGTCTTGGTGATGTGATGAATCAAACTATCTATGCGTTTATTTCAGATGGTGGTATTCAAGAGGAGATTTCGCAAGGTGCAGGTCGTACAGCAGGTCACTTGGGCTTGGATAATTTGATTATGTTCTATGACTCGAACGACGTTCAATTGTCAACAATGTGCGACGAAGTATCGAGCGAGGATGTTGCTAAAAAATATGAGGCTTGGGGTTGGTATGTGCTTGAAATTGACGGTAATGATGCTGCTCAAATTCGTGAGGCATTGAATAAAGCACAAGCTGAAAAAGGTCGTCCAACATTGATTATTGGTAAGACAGTGATGGGTAAAGGTGCTCGTAAAGCAGATGGTTCAAGCTATGAGCGTAATTGTGCTACACACGGTGCACCTCTTGGTGGTGATGCTTATATTAATACAATTAAAAATCTTGGTGGTAACCCAGAAGAGCCATTCGTGTTGTTTGAAGAGACACGAGAGATTTATGCACGTCGTCGTGAAGAGTTGAAAGGCATTGTGGCAGAGCGTTATGCTGCTAAGGCAGAGTGGGCTAAGGCTAATCCAGAAAAGGCTGCTAAGTTGGAAAAATGGTTTAGTGGTGCTGCTCCAGAGATTGATTGGTCGGCATTGGAACAAAAACCAAATCAAGCAACACGTGCTGCTTCGGCTGCATGTTTGGGTGTTATAGCACAACAAGTTGAGAATATGATTGTTTCGTCGGCAGACTTGTCGAATTCAGATAAGACAGACGGTTTCTTGAAACATACGCATGCTATCACACGTGATGATTTCTCAGGTGCATTCCTTCAAGCTGGTGTGGCTGAGTTGACAATGGCTTGTTTGTGTCTCGGTATGGCATTGCACGGAGGTGTGTTGGCTGCTTGCGGTACATTCTTTGTTTTCTCAGATTACATGAAACCAGCAGTTCGTATGGCTGCGTTGATGGAATTGCCTGTTAAATTTATTTGGAGCCACGATGCGTTCCGTGTTGGCGAAGACGGTCCTACACACGAACCAGTTGAACAAGAGGCACAAATTCGTTTGATGGAAAAATTGAAAAATCATAGCGGTAAGAACTCTGTACTCGTGTTGCGTCCTGCTGATGTACACGAAACTACAGTGGCATACAAGATGATGATGGAGAATATGTCAACACCAACTGCGATGATACTTTCACGTCAGAATATTAAAGACTTGCCAGCTAAAGAGTGTCGTTTGTGCGAAGCTCATGGTGCTGAAAAAGGTGCATACGTAGTATCAACAGACGAAAATCCACAAGTTGTGTTGTTGGCTTCAGGTTCAGAAGTGTCAACATTAGCAGAAGCAGCAGAATTGTTGAGAGCAGAAGGCGTGAAATTGAGAATAGTTTCAGTTCCATCAGAAGGTTTGTTCCGCGCTCAATCGGCAGAATATCAACAAGAAGTGTTGCCTTGTGGTGTTAAACGTTTTGGTTTAACTGCAGGTTTGCCTGTAAATCTTATGGGCTTGGTAGGTGAGAATGGTAGAGTGTTTGGTCTTGAATCGTTTGGATTCTCAGCACCATATACAGTGCTTGATGAAAAACTTGGTTTCACACCAACTAAAGTTGCTGCTGAGATTAAAGCGATGCTTTAATTTATAATTCATAATGCATAGTTTATAATTATAATTGCATTTAATAAATATTTGAGCCATTGGACTTTGTGTCTAATGGCTTTTTTTTGTTTAGATTTGTTTTTAGACAGAATGACATAAGAAGATAATTTTAAATTTTAGTGGTGAGCATGAGTAGCAAGATTTTAATTTTTTAACTGTGAGAGCATGTTTTTTTTATAACATAATGGTTTTGCTTTTTACTTCGTAAAAATCTCGACACTAATGACATATATAATAAATGAAAAAGGGATTTTAAGTTATTCTGTCTTTTTAATAAATCTTTTCCGCAAAAGTTTTGCGTATATCGGAAATTATTTATAAATTTGCAGAGTAAAAGTCAACAGTTGATGGTCAATAGTCAATAGTTGATTAACCTTATATAGACCATAGACATTTAGGATTATGAATATCAAACGATTATTAATTATTGACCGCTGTTTGCGAGATAGGAGTCGTCAATGGAGTTTAGATGATTTGATAGAAGCATGTTCTTCGACAGAGAAGAATTCGCGTCGTTCGGTGCAAGCCGATTTAGAGTTGATGCGTAGTGCCGAGAGAGGGTATAGTGCGCCGATAGTAGTTGTAGATAAAAAATATTATATCTATAAAGACGAGAATTATTCGCTTGTAAATCAAATGTTAAGCGATTTAGATAAGAAGAATATAGAGGCAGCATTGGCTACACTGAAAGATTATTGCGCATTTGCTAAAATGAATAAAATAAGTGGTAAATTGTTTGATTTACATTGTTTGATAGCAGAGTGTGCAGGGATGAATAGGCCAGAATTGTTTGGAGGAGAGAATATTGAGCCAACGCATGTGCGTCTTTGGGTAGATTATGAAAGAGCAGAGGGTATTTTGAGCAATCCGTTGCATCCATCGCAACGCTTGGAGCAAGAGGAGATAGATGGCAGTGTGAATATATTGTTGAATATACCTGTTACAGAGGAGTTTGAGGTATATTTAGCAAAAAATAGTAAGCAGATAATAGTTAATTCTCCGACCTCGTTGGCTAACAAAATCAAGAAAATGATAGGGGAGTAATATTTGTAATAAAATAGACTAAAAAGCGGTGAATATAATGTTGTGTTCGCCGCTTTTGTTGTATTGTGTAAAATATATTATAGAAAATTTATTGAAAAACGATAAAATATTTGGTTGTTTTGTTTTTTTGTTGTAATTTTGTAGGTTGAAAATTTAGATATAAAATGTGATAGACATATATATAGTTTCATCACTATTTATTCTGAAAAACAATCAATTAACTAAATATTAAACAAATGAAAAAATTCTTTTTCCCTATGCTTGCTGCTGCATTTTTGGCAGCAGGTTGTGCCAATTCTCCTAAAGAATTGACTGCAGGTATTCGTGCCGAAAATCTCGACACTACTGCCGATAAAGGTGCTGATTTCTATCAGTATGCTTGTGGTGGTTGGATGAAACTCAACCCACTTACTGACGAATATGCTCGTTTTGGTTCGTTTGACAAACTTGGTCAAGACAACATTGCACGTCTTAATGACCTTATTCAGGGCATCGCAGCTGGTAAACACGAAGCTGGTACTGAAGCTCAAAAAATTGGTGATTTCTACAATGTAGCTATGGACACAGCTCGTCTTAATGCTGAAGGTTTTGAACCTGTAAAAGCTGAACTTGAGCGTGTTGCACAAATCACAGATGTTAAAGGTATTGCAGAACTTATGGGTGAAGACCTTTACAATATCTTCTTCCAAGTGTATGTAGATGCCGATATTATGGATGCAAAACGTAACCTTATGCAAACTTACCAAGCAGGTATTGGCATGGGTAATCGTGATTATTATTTTGAGTCAGATGACAAAATGATTGAAATTCAAAGTGAATACCTCAATCACATTCAAAAAATGTTTAAACTTGCAGGTTTCTCTACACTCGAAGCAAGTGAAGCATCTCAAGCAGTTATGATGATTGAACGTCAATTGGCTTTGGCTCATTTTTCACAAGTTAAACTTCGCGATTCTCAAGCTAATTATCACCTTTATACAGTTGATTCATTGAAAGCTTCGTTCCCTGGTTTCTGCTGGGATACATATTTTGCAACGCTTGGTTGTCCTGAAGTTAAAGAAATCAGCGTATCACAAGAAGAGCCAATTCGTAAATCAATTGAAATTATGAACGAGGCTCAAATCAAAGACCTTCGCTATTATATGCAATGGCAAGTGCTTTCTGCTGCAGCATCATATATGAGCGACGAATTTGCAGAAGAGAAATTTAATTTCCATGGTAAAGTTATTTCAGGTCGTCAAGAACAATCACCACGTTGGAAACGTGCCGTTTCTGTAGTTGATGGTTCACTCGGTATGGCTGTAGGTAAACTCTATTGCGAAAAATACTTCAATGCTGATGCAAAAGCTCGTATGGAGACACTTTGTGCTAACCTTCTTAAAGCATACGGTGAACGTATTAACAACCTCGAATGGATGAGCGATGAAACAAAAGCTAAAGCTCACGAAAAACTTTCAACATTCTATGTTAAAGTAGGTTACCCTAACAAATGGGAAGACTATACAGCACTTGAAATCAACCCTGCTGAATCTTATTGGACATTGGTTAAACGTGTATCTAAATTTAATACAGCACGTTCTATCGCTAAACTTTCAAAACCAGTTGACAAAGACGAGTGGTATATGACTCCACAAACAGTTAATGCATATTACAACCCAACAACTAACGAAATCTGTTTCCCAGCAGGTATTCTTCAATATCCATTCTTCGATATGACTGCTGACGATGCATTCAATTATGGTGCAATCGGTGTTGTTATTGCTCACGAAGTAACTCATGGTTTCGACGATATGGGTTCTAACTTCGATAAAGATGGTAACTATGCAAATTGGTGGACAGAAGAAGATAAAGCACGTTTCCAAGAACGTACAAAAGTTATGGAAGAGTACTTTAACGGTATTAAAGTAAACGAAACAATGTATGCAAATGGTGCAATGTCGCTTGGCGAAAACATTGCTGACCATGGTGGTCTTCAAGTGGCATTCCACGCATTCAAAAATGCTACAAAAGATAATCCACTTCCTGTGAAAGATGGTTTCACTCCAGAACAACGTTTCTTCTTGGCATACGCTAATGTATGGGCAGGCAATATTCGTCCTGAAGAAATTGTTCGTCGTACACTCACTGACGTACACTCACTTGGTAAATGGCGTGTAAATGGTGCACTTCCTCATATCGCTGCATGGTATGAAGCATTTGGCATCACAGAAAACGATTCACTTTACCTTGCTCCAGAAAAACGTGTATCAATCTGGTAATCGTTTAATGGATATACATAAAAAACTGAGCCAAAATTTAAATTTTGGCTCAGTTTTTTTTATTGATATTATAATTATAGTTGCTTGATATATGCACGACGGCGTTTGTGTTGTTTGGTTTCGAAGTACGAGAAGTTAGCTTGATTTTTTGAGTTGTCTTCGAGAATTGCTGTCGTTTCAGTATATTTTATGCCATATTTTTGGAAATAAGGTATTTGGTCATAGAAGAAAAGTGAATTTACACCTTTGCTTTGATAGTCTGGGCGCACAGCAATGAGGAGTAAGTTGAATGTTTCCATTTGTTTAGCTTTTAGGGCTTTGAGGAGTTTTATCCAACCAAATGGGAATAATTTACCTCGTGTTTCTTGTAATGCTTTTGATATATCAGGCATACCTACACCTACGCCTACAATTTCGTTGTTTTCATTGATTGCAATGGTAACAAAGTCGAAATTTAAAAGAGGGAAATACATTTCTGAGTAGTACTCTTTTTGACGTTGTGTGAGAGGCTGAAAATTGTAAAGTGGTTGATAGGCAGCATCGATAACATCGAAGTATGTCATACCATATTTTTCTTTCAACTCTTTTACGTTCTTTACTTTGTCGATACGGATTTTATATTTCTCCATCACAATTTTAGCTACACGCTCCATTTTTTCAGGTACCTCATGCGGAGTAGTAACAAGATATTCAATCCAATCAGCCTCTTTAATGAGTCCGTATTTGTCGAAATGGTCAACATAGTAAGGGTAGTTATACAAACTAGCCATTGGCGAAATATAGTCATAGCCTTCAAGCAAAAGACCTTGATGGTCAAAGTCTGTGAAGCCAACAGGACCATTCATTGTAGTCATTCCGTTTTTGCGACCCCAGTCAGCAGCCGCATCAAGTAGTGCTTTCGATACTTCATAGTCGTCAACAAAATCGAACCAGCCAAAACGCACTTTCTTACATTCCCATTTTTCATTAGCAACATCATTGATAATTGCAGAGATACGACCAACTATTTTTCCCTCTTTATATGCTAAGAAATTAGCAAATTTACAATGGTCGAGCGATGGGTTTTTGGTTGTATCAAATGTATTCATCTCGTCGAATTCGAGACAAGGTGTGTAGTATTTATTGCCTTCGTATAGTTCGTTAGCAAAACGAATGAACTGACGTAGCTCTTTGCGTGTTTTTACTTCTTTTATTGTTATCATATTATTCAAGTTGAAATTTTAAATTTGAAATTTGAAAAAAAACGTTAATTAAATTGAACTTAACTTTCAAATTTCAACTTCCAAATTATTATAGTTATTTTTTGAGGTCGGCAATAGTTTGTATCATATCTTCAGCCGAGAATACAGCATTACCTGCTACAAGGCAATCGGCTCCTGCTTCGTAGAGTGCAGCAGCGTTTTTGAGGTTTACACCACCATCTACTTGAATAAGTGTGTTGCAACCTTTGCGGTCAATCATTGCACGTAAACGGCGAATTTTGTCGTAAGTATTTTCTATGAATTTTTGACCTCCAAAGCCAGGATTTACACTCATAAGCAATACCATATCTACGTCTGCTACAATATCTTCGAGTAGTTCTACAGGAGTATGAGGGTTGAGTGTAACACCAGCTTTCATGCCAGCATCGTGAATGCGTTGGATAGTGCGATGTAGGTGTGTACATGCCTCATAGTGTACGTTCATAATGATTGCACCTGTCTCTTTTACTTCATTGATGAATTTGTCGGGTTCAACAATCATCAAGTGTACATCTAAAGGTTTGGTACTAAGTTGTTTTACATATTTTAATACAGGGAACCCAAATGATATGTTTGGTACAAAAACACCATCCATAATATCAATATGCAACCAATCTGCGTCGCTTTGGTTGATGATATTGATGTCGCGTTCGAGATTGCCAAAATTAGCAGATAAAAGTGAAGGAGATAGGAGTTTCATATTTTTAATTAAGAATTAACAATTAAAAATGAATAATTAATTTTTTATTATTACTTGGTTATTAAAAGAGTTGCAAAGTTACAAAAATTTATTGAATATTAATTTAAAATTGTTTAATAAATATGAGCTACTGTTGCTGTGAATATATGTATTCTAATATTTGGCGATTGATTTAGAGCTCTACAACAATCAATTATAGTTGAACCTGTTGTGAATACGTCGTCAACAAGTAGTACTGTTTTATTAGAAAACATATTAGAGTCGTGTAGTGCGAATATGCCTTTTACGTTTTGTTGACGTTCTGTGAATGATTTATGGGTTTGCGATGGATTGTCGTATGCTCGATACAAATTGGTCGAATTTACTATTGTGCCGAGGCATTCTGCTATTTTATTGGCTATTAGTTCCGATTGATTATAACCGCGTTGTTTTATGCGATTAGTATGAAGTGGAACAGGAACTATATAGTCAATATGAGAATATAGGTTATTAGTGATTATATGTTCACTTATTTTTCGTCCGAATAGTTGTGCTATATTGCGTGAATTATAATATTTTAAGTCATGCACAAGAGTTTGAGCTACATCGGAATAGGGCATTAAGGCTTCTGCTGTTTCAAATTTAGTAAGCCCATAAAGCCGTTCTTCTAATATATTGCCACGTATGTGTAATTTGGGATGAAAAAATAGGTCACCCTTTTCACATTCGTGGCATATACCAAATTCGTCGTGTTCTAACGTAGCTCCACAGACCTTACATTTTCGGTCGAGTAGAGTATTTATTAGGTATTTAAATAGTTGTTTTATCACATTTTCAAATAAAAGTTTCTTGTTAAAGCTATATATTCTGGTGTGTATTGATGTCTTGCTAGTTCGATAGTGAGTTTAGAGTTGAGAATTGAGGAATTTTCTGTGCTCTGTTTTATGAAGTGCATGAGTAGGCGTTTAGGTTCGGAGGTTGGAGTGGGGTGTACGTGCACTAATTCAGTGAGTGAGAAACCATATTTTGGTGCTAATTCAATTAGTTGATTGCCTTCATTAATAGGTAGTATTACAGATAATGAGCCTTCGAGATTGAGTAGTCGTGCCGAGTGTTGCAATAGGTCGTCGAACGATAGAGAGTCGGTGTGTCGAGCTTGTGTGCGACTTGCATCGGGACACTTTAGTGATGCAACAAAATATGGTGGATTACACACTATTGCGTCATATTTTTCTGTTGTGGTGTGCTCTTGAAGTGATGTATGGTAGGTGGTGATATATGACGCGAACGGACTATTTTTTATATTTTCTGTGGCTTGTTCGATTGATGATAGGTCAATATCTATAGCATCTATCTTTAATTCACAATTCATAATGCATAATTCATAATTATTGACATCTGATTTTTCTGTATCAATTGTGCATTTTGCATTGTGCATTTTGCATTGTGTCAATCGTTGTGCGAGCATAAGGGCAATAAGTCCAGTGCCAGTACCGATGTCAAGCAATTTATTTGCTGTAGGGACAATGGGAGCCCATGCACCGAGTAGAACACCATCGGTGCCCACTTTCATTGCCGTGCGGTCTTGATGTATAGTGAATTGCTTGAATTTGAACATAATTGGTTAGTTTATTTTATTTTTACATAAGTACATAATTTTTCCTATTAAAAATACATAATAATGTCTTAGTTTTTTGTACTTAAAAAAATAATTGTCCCATAAAACTATAAAAATACATACTTTAATTTGTAAACCAGTTAATAAAAAATTTGTACTTCTGTTAAAATATTTTATAGTTTATTTTCGGCGTTCGGCGAAGAATGACTGCATGAGTTCAAGGGCTTCGTCGGCGAGAATGCCTGACACGACTTCTGTCTTGGGGTGTAGGGCATTTGGTGAAAAAGTGGAGTAGCCTTGTTTGGGGTCTGCTGCACCATATACTACGCGTGAAATCTGACTCCAGCCTAATGCTCCTGCACACATAATACAAGGTTCGAGAGTTACAAACAAAGTGCAGTCTTTTAGGTACTTTCCACCCATAATATTAGCGGCTGCGGTTATGGCTTGCATTTCGGCATGGGCAGTAACGTCGTGCAGTGTTTCTGTGAGATTATGTGCACGAGCAATAATGCGATTATTCCATACAACCACAGCACCTACGGGTATTTCTCCTTTATTGTATGCCTCGCGTGCTTCATTCAAAGCCTGACGCATATATAATTCATAATTCATAATTCATAATTGAGAATTGAGAATTGAGAATTGAAAGTTGAAAATTAATTCCTAATTCCTCATTCCTCATTCCTAATTCCTCATTCCTAATTCCTCACTCCTCATTCCTAATTGAACTAAAGTTGTTTTTTTAAGCGGTTTAGTTCGCGTATTGAGCCATAGATGACGATGCGGTCGTTGGCACTAAAGCGATAGTCGGTCTCTTCGTTGGTATTTACTACTTCGTATTCTAATGTGCGTGAACCGAGAAAATTAAATTGAGAACGACGGCGTTTTACGGCAATGAGTTTAACACCAAATGTCTCTTCTATATTGGCTTCTGAAAGACTTTGAGCTTTGAGTATTTCTGGTATTTGACATTCAACGATTTGATAGTCGTTGTCAACCATGTATATACCTTTAATTTTCTCAGCTTCTGAAGAATAAGACCATATATCGGCAGTCATCTGTTCGGGTATAATCACTTCATCTACACCTATGGTTTCCAAAATCGTACGGTGCATAGGATTTACTGCACGTGCAACAATGTGTTTTACTCCAGCTTGTTTCAATAGTGACACAATTACTATTGATTCTCCTATATGATTTCCAAGAGCAACAATTACAGCATCTGCATCATCCAATGGCAGTGCTTTAATAGATACTTGATCTATTATATTGACACACATTGTAGTGCTTATCTGAGATTTATATTCTTCTACAATTCTCATGTCGGCATCTACGCCACAAACGTCGTGTCCCATTGTTGTAAGACGAGTAGCCAATGCTACACCAAAATTGCCGAGACCAATGATTAAGTAATTCATAATAGTTATATTAATTCATAATTTTTTTGTCTAAAGGCTCAAATACTTTTGGCTCATAATGCATAATTGTTGTAATTGTGAATTGTGCATTATGAATTGTGAATTAACTAATTGGTATATGTTCAGTAGGGTATTGATAGAATTGAGTTCCTTTATTTGATATAAAACAAGAAAGTATAGTAATAGTGCCTAAACGGCCAATAAACATAACGATGAGTATAGTTATTTTGCTTACTATTGATAATGAAGCGGTAAGATTTAGCGATAATCCAACAGTAGAAAAAGCCGAAACTACTTCGAAAATAGCATATTGTGTTGGTAATTTAGGTTCGAATATTGATAGAACAACAACACCAAGAGCTACAACTACGAGCGATGAGAAGATAATGATAAATGCACGATTGATGGATTGTTTTGCGATGGTGCGTTGACGTATTTCGATGTGGTCGCGACCACGCAATGTGTTGATTACGTTGAGTAGTGCTATGGCAAAGGTGGTGGTTTTGATACCTCCGGCAGTTGACATTGGTGAACCTCCAATCCACATATAGATAATCATTATAACTACGGATATACTTGTTAATGAACCCATATTAAATGATGCAAAGCCTGCGGTACGTGGCACGGTAGCAAGGAAAAAAGATGTAGATAATTTACCCCAAAATGTTGCATCGTCACGAAGAACACTATTGTATTCTGTCATAAAGAATATTATAGTTCCACCAACTACAAGTATAATTGTCATAATTATGGCAATTACGGTGTTTGATGTTAGTGTGCGAGCGTTGTGGTCGAATATGCGTCGGTTGCGACGAAAGATGGTGTCGTAAGCCAACAAGCAACGCACTTTAATCCATTGCCATATATTGAAAAGTATAGGGAAGCCGATACCGCCAAAGATGATTAGCCAAGATAATGAGTTTAATAGAAGATAATTATTACGGAAATCGGGGTGGAATAGTCCTGTTTCGAGAGTGGAGAATCCAGCATTGCAGAATGCTGATACAGAGTGGAATATAGCAACAAATGCACCATATAGTGTATAATTGCCCATTGCCTCGTAGATGAATAGCGCACCTAATAGTTCTACCGATAGGGTGATTAGTATGATGTTGCGAAGTGTGGTGAATATTTGCGAAACACTATTGTCGGGATCTATTAAGTCTTTTATTAGCATTTTGTTTTGAGATATGTGTTTACCTGCAAACATTAGTCCGAAAAATGAGGTGAAGGTCATTATACCAATACCACCTAATTGAATGAGCAATAGTATGATGATATGTCCTGTTGTGGTGAATGTTGTTGCTACGTCTATCGTGGTTAGTCCTGTAACGCATACGGCACTTGTGGCAGTGAATAGTGCATCGAAAAATGATATTCCATTGACCGTAGCGCGAGGTAGTAGTAAGAGACCTGTACCTGCTATAATCATAGCCATGAAACTGCCCACCATAATCCAACTTGGCGATATTTTGCTCGATAACGAATGAGTGATTACTGCCGATAGTTTCAGTAGAGCCTCTATCGCCACAATGACTATCATTAGATAGTTATGGCGTAGGATGCTAAACAGCGACCAATATTTTTCGAGCCATTCAGTCGGCAGTACCCATATAACTGATAATGTGATTATTATGCCATATAGTGTTATGAATAAAGGACTTATTTTTTTCTTTTTATTATATTTTGATGGGTTTCTTTTGGTATGCGATTTTATGTGTTTGACAAAATTGAAAGTGTATTCGCAAAAGAAAGAATAAAACGAAAATAAAAATAATGGTAGAGAAATAGTTTGGTCGAACGAAACAGGAAAACCTAACGCATAGATAAGGAATGCGATTACACCAACCGATGTAATGGCATTTATTAGCGATACGGCACTAATAGTCCACGATATTACGGGCGACAGAATTAGTTGCAATCGCATTATTATTGATTTATATAAACCTATGATTCGTTCTTTCATTTTTTTAGTCGTAAGTCGTAAATTAATGAGGAATTAGGAATGAGGAATTAGGAATGAACTTTCAACTTTCACATTTCAACTTTTAACTCTCAATTCTCAATTCATTATATTTTGGCCATTGCTCAGCGAAGATATATTTACGGTTTTCGAAATCGACTTTGCAGAGTATATGTTGAAGTCCGTTGCTGACGATGAGGTAGGGTACACGAAGTTGCATGTTGTAGGTGGCTATTTGGTCGAATACGTGTTGTGTGATGGCTACGTCGGTACGTTTATATTCTACGATTATTAGTGGATTGCCGTAGTCGTCGTATATGATAGAGTCGCAACGTTTGGTTAGTCCGTTGTAGGTGATAGCTACTTCGTTGGCTATGCGTGCCATAGGGGCTTCGAGAGTGTCGGAAATGTATATGATTGTATTTTGTCGTACCCATTCTTCGGGGGTTAGAACAAGCCATTTGCCTCGTATTGAGTCAAATATTTGCAACTGTTCGTCTTGTTTGCGCAGACGGATGCGGTTGCTGTAGTCAGGCATGTTCAACAATTCAAAAGGCATATATTTTAGATTTTTAGATGTTAGACACAAGATATTAGACCTATTTTTTCATGTCTTGTGTCCCATATCTCACATCTCGTGTCTTGTGTCTCATATCTCACATCTCGTGTCTCGTGTCTCACATCTCGTGTCTATTTTTTATTTTTGTTGTTTTTCTTGTTTTGGATTTCTTGGAGTTTTATGTTTTTGCCACGTAGGTCTATGCGTTCGTTACTGAGACGATAGAGGTCATTGAAAATGATTTCGTCGTTTGTTATTTCTTGATTGTGTGTAACATAGCAACGTTTCATGAAATTGGCAATCAAGATAAGCAATGATTGTTGGTTTATGATTGTTGGGTCGGTAGATATGCGTTGGATGAAGTTGTAAACAAAGCGACCATAGTGACGTTCGCGTATTTGATTGTCGGGTAGTGGGATAGCGTCGGGTGTGGGATGAATATCTTCGGCTGGGGTTATTTCGTAGGGATAGTCGATGTCTAATTGGAAGTTTGACATGAGTGCGAGGTGGTCCCAAAGTTTGTGCTGAAAGGCGTCGTTGTCGCGAAGATATGGAAATAGATTACCCATACAGTTAATGATGCTACGAGCACAGCGGTTGCGTTCGTTACGGTCTTCGATTGTCATGGCTATTTCTACCATGTTTTGTATATTGCGTCCGTATTCGGGAAGAATTAGTTCTTTCATTTTTGTTTTAGATTTTTAGATAGAAAGATATAAAGATATAAAGATATAAAGATATAAGGATATGTTTTTCTATTTGCCCACAAATTTCTATCGCATTCGCTCAAGGACCGTTGGTTCACAAATGAACACAAATAAATTATTAATGAATAATTAACGATAATTTATGTTTATAAAAAATTTATTTTTGTTTTTAGCAGTCCACAAGTTTCACGAATTGATTTTAGTAGTAGAAAACAATAAGTACAAAGTAAAAAGAGCCTTACGGCATCATTAGCCTTTAGACTTACTACATATTACTATTTGTGAAAATTTGTGTTATTTATGGGAGATTATTTTTTGAATAATTTATGTTCTTTTTTTAGACATGCTTCGTATTTCACATCTCGTGTCTCGTGTCTCACATCTCGTGTCTCGTGTCTCGTGTCTATTTTTGTGGTGTATAAAACTCTTTGAGATAGAATGGTTCGTAGTAGGCTACGTCTTCGAATTGGTTGTTACGGTATGCTTCTTCGGCAAGTTCGACCATCATGTTAGCAATAGGTTTGACCAATGATGTGAAATGGGCGTTTGGGTTTTTGATTACGGTTGAACATTTCTCGGCACCGCTACCACAGAAATAGATAGGGCGGTCGATGTCGGCAAAACTATTTTCATCGATAATTTTGGCTTCGGCAGGAGATATTTCGTTGAGGTTCCAATCATACATTGCTGTGTAAACCTCCATGCGACGAGCATCAATCAGAGGACAAATTATAGTATTCGCAGGCTCTTCTTGGCGCAATGCTGTAGCTATGATTTTTAGTGTATTGAGGGCAATGAGTTTACAACCAAGTGCATAGCAGAGACCTTTGGCAGTAGATACGCCAATACGCAGACCTGTGTATGAACCAGGACCTCCGCTTACAGCTACAGCATCGAGTGTAATGTTTTTATCACGAATTAGTTTCATTGCAGCTTCGATGTATAGCGGCAAGTTGGTTGCATGTTGCATTGGTTCGTCGCTCATCTGGAAACCAACGATTTTGCCGTCGCAGGCTACAGCTACGCTGCATATTTCGGCTGATGTTTCAATTAGTAGTATATTTGCCATTTTTTTTGATTTATGTCTTATTTTGCAAAGTTACAAATTTTGAATTGAATAAGCAATGAAAAACAAAAAAATGTTGAAAAATTTGGTAGTTTCGTTTTTTATGCCTAAATTTGCACTTCGAAAACGTAAAATTTATTAATTGCCTATAAGAAAACAACTACCATTATTTTAATTTATAATTGAAAATTGAGAATTGAGAAATTATTCTCTGTTTTTGGTTTGTTTATTTGTTGAGATATGGCAGTTATTCAGAAAAACTTCACTGATGAAGAGTTGGTGCGCAGTTTTGCAGAGGGCGATAATGGTGCGTTTGAAACTCTTTTGATGCGTCATAAGGATCGAGTTTATACCTATATATTCAATATAGTGCATGAACCGAGTATTGCCGACGATATTTTCCAGGACACATTTATCAAAGTTATTACAACCTTAAAACAAGGTCGTTATTATGATGCGGGCAATAAGTTCGTAGGTTGGCTTATGCGTGTTGCTCATAATCAAACGATAGATTATTATCGTCGATTGGCATCGGATAAGGAGGTGTCGAATGATGGTTATGAGGCAGGCGATTTGTTTAACGAAGCGAGTTTGCTTGATTATTCGGCTCAGGATGCGATTGAGAAAGAAGAGGTGTTTCGTGATATTGAGACCTTGATTTCTATGTTGCCCGACGATCAACGTCGTATTGTTATGATGCGTTATTATCAGGATTTGTCGTTCAAAGAGATTGCTGATTTAGAGCATATTTCGATAAATACGGCTCTCGGTCGTATGCGTTATGCGCTGATAAATATGCGTAAAAATGCGGTGAAGTATAATCTTGTGCGCGATTTAGAAAAGATTTTTGATTGACGTGTCTATTCGTATAAATAAAGTAAAGACCTCTTGATGATTATTCAAGAGGTCTTTTTTTGGGGATCTTATCAATGTAGTTTTCAAGATACCTCAAAGTTATCTCTAAGATAGGTTGCATAAAGATATAATATTTTGTTTTTTAATTGTTTTATGAAGAAAAAAGATTGGATTATTTATTGGTTTTTGTGTTTTTTTGTTTATCTTTGTGGGTGGATTTTTTAATATTATAAAGTTATGAAAAATAGGATTATTGATTTGTTGAAAGCGACTGAGCGTGAGAGGATTGAGAATGTGATTGAGTATTTGGAGAATAAATCGGATTATTTTACTGCACCTGCTTCGACTACGTTTCATGGGAATTATTCGGGTGGGCTGGCAGAGCACTCGCTTAATGTGTATAATGTGGCGATGAAGGTGAAGGCGGCGATGGTAGAGTTGAAGCCTGAATTGGCTAATAGGCTGTCGGATGAGAGTATTGCTATCGTGGCATTGCTACATGATTTGTGCAAAACGAATGTGTATAAATTGGAGAAAAAGAATAGGAAGGTGAATGGTAGATGGGAAGAGTATGATGGCTATGGTGTAGATTATTCGAAATTTCCGCTTGGACATGGCGAGAAGTCGGTAATTATGTTGCTGACGCTTGGTTTTCCGCTTACACGAGATGAGATGATGGCTATTCGTTGGCACATGACGGCGTGGGAGTTGGCGTTTCAGAGTGCAGAGGCTAAGTCGAATTTGAATGCAGCGAAGGAGCAGTGTCCGTTGTTGACAGTGTTGCAGGCGGCTGATGGTTTGTCGTCGGCGTTGTTAGAAGTGACGAAATGATTTTTTATTATATAGTAATAAGTAGAAAGTCGTAAGTCATAAGACTAATAAAGCCTCAAGGCTTTTTCAACTTTTTATCGCTAATAGCTCAAAGACTATTGGTTCAAATTTCAACTTTCAAATTTCAACTTTCAACTATAATATTATGGATGGTAGATACGAATTAGATAAGGTGGTTGCAACTAGCGATTTGGGTCGCAAGGGTTGTTTGAAACTGCGTTCGCTTGTAGATTACCTGCAAGATTGCAGTGTGTTTCAGTTGGATACTGAGCCTGAATTGGACAAATATTTCAAAGAGGTGAATGGTGGTATGTTTCTGTCGCAAAGGGATATTCATATCATTCGCATGCCGAAGTATGGCGAGCGTGTGAAGGTGAAGACGTGGGTGTATGAGGTGAATCCGTCGTATGGTTATCGTAATAATAATGTGTATGACGAGGAGGGTAGAGTGTGTGTTGAGTCAAGTGCGTTAGGTGTATTTGTGAAGTATGATACAGGGGCGTTGTTGCGTGTGCCTAAGGAGATTATGGATTCGATGCCTCGATATGAACGTCATCCGATGGAGTATCGTCCCCGCAAAATTCGTTTACCTAAAGATGTTGAACCAGAATTGGTGGATGAATACAGAGTGAGGGAATATCATATTGATGGCAATAAACACATGAATAATGCATGGTATGTGGCTATAGGTGAGGAGTATTTGCCTCGTGATTGGGAGTTTACTCGTGTGAGAATTGAGTATTTGCTGCCTGCGGTGTATGGAGATGTGATGAGGGTGGAGAGGTACGCAATAGAGAATGGTTACATTGTGGTGATGCGTAGAGAAGATGGTAAGGTGTATTCGATTGTAGAATTTGTTGAGTAGTTAGGAGAGAGGAATTAAGAGTGAAGAGTTGGGAAAAATTTTAAACTATTTTGAGATTTAAGAAATTTGTTGTATATTTGCAACTTTAAAAAGACAGAATAACATGATAACATAAATTTTTGTTATTCTGTTATTTTGTCTAAAAATAATAAGAAAAAACGATGGCAAAAAAGAGACAAGAAAAGACTGACGTGCGTCAGATTGATTTTGGACGTGTTCCGCCTCAGGCTGTGGACATGGAGGCGAGTGTGTTAGGCGCATTGATGTTGGAGAAAGATGCGTTTGCTATTGTCGCTGAAATACTTAAGCCTGAGTGTTTCTATAAAGAAACACATGAAAAGATATATCGTGCTATCGTGAATTTGGCTGCCAATGATGAGCCTGTAGATATGCTTACTGTGGTGGAGCAAATGCACAAGGAGGGTACGTTGGACGAAGTGGGTGGACCTGCGTTTATTGGTAGTTTGACTACCAATTTGGCGTCGTCGGCTCACTTGGAATATCATGCTAAAATTATTGCTCAAAAGTTTTTGGCGCGAGAGTTGATACGTGTGGCTACTGACATTCAGACTAAGGCATTTGATGATAAAGCCGATGTAGATGACTTGATGCAAGAAGCTGAAGGCTTGATATTTGAGGTGAGTCAGAATGGCATTAAGCGTGATGTGCAACAAGTGGGTAATGTGTTGCAAGAGGCGTTGGAACGTATGCAAAATGCTGCCAAACAAGCGGGTGGTATGAGTGGTTTGCCTTCGGGTTTTCATGCGTTGGATAAGGTTACTTCGGGTTGGCAAAATAGTACGTTGGTGATTATTGCAGCGCGTCCTGCAATGGGTAAAACGGCGTTTGTATTGTCAATGGCAAAGAACATTGCGGTGGATATGGGTAATCCGTGTGCGGTGTTCTCGCTTGAGATGAGTAATGTGGAGTTGGTTAATCGTTTGATTTCTAACGTAGCGCAGATTGATTCTAAGAGTATTAAGAACGGACAATTGGAGAAGCACGAATGGGCGCAATTGGATGTAGCTATAGGTAAATTACAGAAAGCACCTTTGTATGTGGATGATACACCGTCGCTTTCGATATTGGAATTGAGAACAAAAGCTCGTCGATTGGTACGCGACCATGGTGTGAAATTGATTATAATCGACTACTTGCAGTTGATGAATGCGCAGGGTATGAACTTCTTCTCGCGTGAGCAAGAGGTGAGTTTGATTTCGCGTTCGTTGAAGGGTTTGGCAAAAGAGTTGGATATTCCGATTATTGCTTTGTCGCAGTTGAATCGTGGCGTGGAAAATCGTGGCGCAGCTAACGCTGTAGAGGGTAAGAAACCTCAACTCAGCGACTTGCGTGAGTCGGGTGCCATTGAGCAAGATGCCGATATGGTATGTTTCATTCACCGTCCGGAGTATTATAAGATCTATCAAGACCCAACATCGGGAAAAGACCTTCGTGGGTTGGCTCAGATTATTATTGCAAAACACCGTAGTGGTGCAACCGAAGATATAGATTTGAAATTCCGTGGACAATATACTCAATTCTTGAACGAAGAAGATGATAGAGATCCAATGGGTGTGTATGGTTCGAGAGCAAATAGTGTGAATGTTAGCAGTCAGCCATCGGCAACTCCTGCTTCTATACCACCACCTCAAGTGCCTGACTACGACCCATTCTATGGCATGCAAGATTATAATTTGCCTATGTCAGGTGGAAATAATGAAGTGCCTTTTTAGAGTTGAAAGTTGAAATGTGAAAGTTTAGAGTTCATTCCTAATTTCTCATTCCTCGTTCCTCATTACTAATTACTAATTACTAATTATATTAAACATTATGAGTGAAGAAAAACAACAAATTGGTCTTCCGGAGAACGCGACGCGTGAATTGAAACCGGGAGAAAAGTATGAGCCTATTCTTCCTGCAAACAAAGTGGTGCCAGAGGCTAATGCCTATTCGGTTACACTTGGTCTGGTGATGGCAGTGTTGTTCTCGGCAGCAGCTGCTTATCTTGGATTGAAAGTAGGACAAGTATTCGAAGCAGCAATTCCGATTGCTATTATTGCAGTGGGTCTTGCAAGTGCAACAGGACGTAAAAACGCACTTGGCGAAAACGTTATTATTCAATCTATCGGTTCAGCTTCGGGTGTAATCGTAGCAGGTGCAATCTTTACATTGCCAGCTCTTTACATTCTTCAAGCTAAATACCCAGAGATTTCGGTATCGTTCATGCAAGTGTTCTTGAGCTCGTTGCTCGGTGGTATTCTTGGTATCTTATTCTTGATACCTTTCCGTAAATATTTCGTAAGTGATATGCACGGAAAATATCCTTTCCCTGAAGCGACAGCAACAACACAAGTGTTGGTGTCTGGCGAAAAGGGTGGTAGTCAAGCAAAACCATTGCTCATCGCAGGTTTGATTGGTGGTCTTTACGACTTTGCTGTATCAACATTTGGCGCATGGCAAGATACGCTCACAACACGTATGATTCCATGGGGAGCAGAGATTGCTAACAAAATCAAAATGGAGTTCTCTATTTATACAGGCTCTGCTGTCCTCGGACTTGGCTATATTATCGGTTTGAAGTATAGTATGATTATTTGTTCAGGTTCTTTGTTTATTTGGTTTGTTATTGTTCCTTTGTTGGGTTCTATTAGTCCAGATTTGGCATCGGCAACTCCTGCTCAAATCTTTACTGACTATGGTCGCTCTATTGGTGTAGGTGCTATCGCAATGGCAGGTATCATCGGTATCATCAAATCGTGGGGCGTAATTAAAGGCGCAGTAGGTTTGGCTAAAAAAGAGCTTGGTGGCAAAGGTAAAGCTGTAGCTGAAGCATTACCACGTACTGAGCGCGATTTGTCAATGAAATTAGTATTGATTTCTATTGTAGCCGCTCTTATTATTGTATTTGTATTCTTCTATTTTGGTGTTATTCATAGTTTTATGCAAACAGTAGTTGCCTTCTTGGTAGTTGCAATTATTGCATTCTTGTTTACTACTGTTGCTGCTAATGCAATTGCTATTGTAGGTTCTAATCCTGTATCAGGTATGACATTGATGACACTTATTGTGGCTTCTGTTATCCTCGTATCAGTAGGTTTGAAAGGTACTTCTGGTATGGTTGCTTCAATGGTTATTGGTGGTGTTGTTTGTACAGCATTGTCAATGGCTGGAGGTTTCATTACCGACTTGAAAATTGGTTATTGGATTGGTGTTACACCTGCAAAACAAGAGACTTGGAAATTCCTCGGAACTTTGGTTTCTGCTGCTACTGTGGGTGGTGTTATGATTATTTTGAACAAAACATACGGTTTCACTGGCGAGGGTGCTCTTGTTGCTCCTCAAGCAAATGCTATGGCTGCAGTGATTGAACCATTGATGATGGGACAAGGTGCTCCATGGATGCTTTATGGCTGTGGTGCTATTTTAGCTCTCCTTTTGAATGTTCTTGGCGTACCTGTATTGCCATTCGCATTGGGTATGTTTATTCCATTGCAATTGAACACTCCTCTCGTAGTAGGTGGTTTGATTAGTTGGTATGTTTCTACACGCTCTAAAGATGCTGAACTTAATAATGCTCGTATGGAACGTGGTACATTGCTCGCATCTGGTTTCATCGCAGGTGGTGCATTGATGGGTGTAGTTTCTGCAATTATGAAATTTGCTGGTGCTGACTTCTTTATGTCAGAATGGTATGGCTCAAATGATGCTGCTCTTGTAGGTCTTGTAATGTATATCGCAATTATTGCTTATCTTACAATCGCAACTATGCGTGCTAAAAAAGCATAACAATAAGTGACTTGATATTATAAAGGCGAACTTCATTACGAAGTTCGCCTTTTTTGATTCTCAGTTCTCTATTTTCAATTCTTTTATCGGTTGTTGTTTCACTGAGTCGAAGTGTGTGGCTTGGTATTTGGCTTTGCGGAAGTTGATTGAGTTTAGGTCAATACATTGAATGATAGGATTGTACATTGTGCGGAAATAGATTTTGCGGTGTTGCATGTCGGTAGCAGTAGTCCATTGTGTGGCTGTAAGCATGTCATAGACAGGCACTTCGTCTAACCCAAATTCCACGCCAATGGGGATGTCGAAACAATTGAGAATTTGGAAACATTGGCGCACAGTGCCTTCGGCAGTAGGTTGTTGTGGAGCAGAACTTTGGAAGAATGCTGCACGTACGAAACGTGAAGGAGCCGTGAAATCGCCTGGTAGTCCGAGTAAACCACTACCATAACTAAATGGGGAGAGATACATGCCATGTAGATTTTGGGCTGGAGCAGAGCCAGGATAGAGGTTAACGTAGTTGTTGAGATTGGTCAATTGCCATTCAAAGCCAGGTGAATTGGTGAATACACCAAGTGGATTGTCGTAGAAATGGGCTTGACGATTGACTATTTCCAATACAACTTGATGACCCGATGCGTCAATAAAACGCCAATGCACCGTAGATGAGCGAGGGTCGATGTTGACAATGTCGATATTAGCAACAGCCTCTTTTACCTCTTCGATAGTGGCACATTCGCCCAAAATGTAAGAAACGAGTTGGAAATCGGAGATAGTATTGTGCTTGTTATTAGGATTATATGGCACATATTCTCCGTAGTGAGGGAAATAGAATAGTCCAGCAGAGAGACCGCGTTCGTTGAGACCTTCGGTGATGAACTCTTGTTGTTCGACCGCAAAACCGACATAGCCATGGCGGGCAGTGAACATCATGCCATCGACACCAGATGGGGTGTAGGATTGAGTGGTATGGCCTCGCGGTACGACTACGTACATGCTATTGAGGTTGGTACCTCCCCATTCGATGGTGCGGGCTACGATGGTTGTACCGTCGGCACTTGTGAGAGTAATGCCAGTACAGGCATTGGCTTTAGGGCAGAATACGCCCATTAAAATTCCAATAAAAATTGGAACTAAGTTTTTGGTTTTCATAATAATAAGATTTTAGGTTTTTTCTTTTGTTTCCTTTAACAAAAGTACATATTAAATTTATTGGACAAAATTGTTCAGTTGTTTTGTCTGGTTTTTGGTTGGTTTACTTATCTTTTTTTTAAGTACATGCCTTAAAGCATAATAATTACTACTCAATCACAAAGCATGTACTTGAAAAATTAGTTATCCTAATAGAGTTAGAAACAGAGATTATAATTTGTAAATCCGTAAATTAGTTTTGTACTTATGTTAAAAATAAAAATAATATATTATTTTGTTTTGTAAGAGCAGCGAGCTTTGCCTTTTTGGATGTTTTGGAGTTTGCTGCTAATCATTTGACGGCGAAGAGGTGATACGCGGTCGGTGAATACATGGCCTTCGAGGTGGTCATATTCGTGTTGTACGATGCGAGCGAAGAAACCTGTGAATTTGTCGGTGTGTTCTACGAAATTTTCATCGAAGTAGTGCACTGTAACCTCTGATGGACGAGTAACTTTTTCGTGAATACCAGGTACACTTAGGCAACCTTCTTCGTAAGCGATAGTCTCCTCGCTATGGTCAATTATTTCTGGGTTGATAAATACTTTTTTTGCAGTTTCGATTTCAGGGAAATCCTCTTGCATAGGAGTTGCATCAATAACGAAAAGGCGTATTGCAAGACCAATTTGTGGAGCCGCAAGACCTATGCCGTCAGAGTTGTGCATAGTTTGAAACATATTGTCGATGAGTTCGGCAAGATTAGGGTAGTCGGCTGTGATGTTTTCAGTTTCTTTGCGAAGGACAGGTTGTCCGAGTAGGTAAATTGGGAGTATCATGATTTATTTGAAAGTTTATAGTTTATAGTTGTAAGTTGTCATGTTTTATTTATAACCTAATAGTTCAAATTTCACATTTCAACTCTTACATTTCAAATTATTATAAAACATTAAGTATTTGTTCTTTGATTTGTTCGAGTTCGTCTTTCATTTTTACGACGATGATTTGCATTTCGCTATGGTTGGATTTTGAACCGAGGGTGTTTATCTCGCGACCCATTTCTTGTGCTATGAACCCGAGTTTTTTACCAGGCGCATGTTCGTTGTCCATAGTCTCAATAAAATACTTAAGATGATTGCGAAGGCGCACTTTTTCTTCGTTTATATCTAACTTCTCAATATAGAATATCATCTCTTGTTCGAGACGATTGCGATCAACGGCAATTTTGTCTTCGAGGGTTTTAAGTCCTTCTTCAATACGAGATTTGATTTTAGTAAGGCGTTCACCTTCGTATGGTTCAACTTGTGCAAGTAGTGTGCCAATAGCGTTGATTTTGCCTACAAACATATTGTATAGCGATTGACCCTCTTGAATGCGGAAAGCTTCGATTTGAGTGAAAGCCTCGTCTAGTAGGCGGAGAATAACATTCCATTCTTCTTCGTCGAGTACAGAAACTTCTGTTTTAAGCGTTTCTGGCATACGAAGAATTACTTCCATTATATTTTCAGGTACAGGCATACCGAGAGTAGTGCATGCGTCAGTGATTTGTTGTTTGTAATTTTCAACCACAGCTTGATTAATACGAGTAGCTGCTGTAGCACCAGCGTCTTCAATGTAAAGCGATAAATCTATTTTGCCACGTTCAAGACGAGTAGCAATAGCATTGCGTAGTTCGATATCTTTTTCGCGATATAGAGCAGCAATGCGAGTTTGTACATCTAATTGCTTAGAATTAAGCGATTTAATTTCGATGACAATTTTCTTGTTGTTGTATTCACAAGAGGCCTTGCCGTAGCCAGTCATTGAGTGAAGCATTGTTTTTATATAGATATTTAGATGTGAGACACGAGATTTGAGAATTACTCGGCTTTGCCTCGTTAATTTTCTATAGATACTTGGACGCGAGATATGTAATTTGAGATTATTTGTCTAATGTCTCGTATTTATTATCTCGAGTCTATTTGGAATTGCAAAGTTACAAAAAAAACGGGAGTTAAGCTTTATTTTTTTATTAAATTTTCGTAAAAGTTAGTATTAATGGGGGAAGTTAGGCTGTTAGTAACTTTTGCAAAAAAAAGTTGTTTTTTCTTTTGGTATGTTATAAAAAAATAGTATTTTTGCAAGGTGATTTATTATTCGAAGTTTGCGGTTTTGGAAAACTTTTTTGAAAATGATTTACAAAAAGATATCTAAAATGTGAAAATTGAAATGTGAAAGTTGAAGATTGTTAAGTGTTCATATTTTACGTTTTTTTGAAAAAATCAATAGCCTTTGTGTTACCAGTGAACAAGATATAATTATTTTTTGCATTTATGTTTTGTTCTTCTCATTGAAAAGAAAACAAATAAAAATATATATATTGTGGAACAGATAAAAATCAATGAAGAAGAGGCTCGTAGGGCTTCGAAAGAGTACTTTGGTGGCGACGAATTGGCTGCCCAAGTATGGGTGAATAAATATGCCTTGAAGGATTCGCAAGGTAATTTGTATGAACGCACTCCAGCGGATATGCACTGGCGTTTGGCTCGTGAAATTGCTCGTGTTGAACGTAAGTATCCTAATCCGCTCAGCGAACAAGAGTTGTTCGATTTGTTTGACCATTTCCGTTACATCGTGCCTCAAGGCAGTCCGATGACTGGTATTGGTAATAATTTCCAAGTGTCGTCGTTGTCGAATTGTTTTGTGATTGGTGTCGATGGTGAGGCAGACTCGTATGGTGGTATCTTCAAAATTGATGAAGAACAAGTGCAATTGATGAAACGTCGTGGTGGCGTGGGTCATGACTTGAGTCATATTCGTCCTGAAGGTTCGCCGGTGAAAAACTCGGCTCTTACATCAACTGGTATTGTGCCATTTATGGAGCGTTATTCAAACTCGACTCGCGAAGTGGCTCAAGGCGGTCGCCGTGGTGCGTTGATGTTGTCGGTGGCAATTAAACACCCTGACTCAGAAAAATTCATTGATGCTAAAATGGTGCAAGGTAAGGTTACAGGTGCGAATGTGTCGGTGAAAATTGATGATGAATTTATGCGTGCAGTTGAAGGCGAAGAGTTATATACCCAACAATATCCAGTATATTCGGATAACCCAATGGTGTCGCAACAGGTAAATGCTAAGGCGTTGTGGAACAAAATTATTCATAATGCGTGGAGTAGTGCTGAGCCAGGCGTGTTGTTCTGGGATACTATTTTGCGTGAATCAGTGCCTGATTGTTATGCCGACCTAGGTTATCGCACTGTTTCAACTAACCCTTGTGGTGAAATTCCATTGTGCCCATACGATAGTTGCCGTTTGTTGGCTATTAACCTTTATTCATACGTTGAAAAACCATTTACAGCACAAGCACGATTTAATTTCGATTTGTTCCGTAAACATGTTGGTTTAGCTCAACGTATAATGGACGATATTATTGATCTTGAGATTGAAAAAATCGAAAAGATTCTTGATAAAATCAAATCTGACCCAGAAGATAATATCGTGAAACGTACCGAGTATGAATTGTGGGATAAGATTATGAATAAAACACTCAAAGGTCGTCGTACGGGTGTAGGTGTTACTGCTGAAGGTGATATGTTGGCTGCGTTGGGATTGCGTTATGGAACAGAAGAGGCTACAGAATTCTCTGAAAAAATGCATAGCGTAGTGGCTGTTGAGGCTTATCGTTCAAGTGTGAATATGGCTAAAGAACGTGGAGCATTTGAAGTCTATGATGCTAAACGTGAGGAGAACAACCCATTTGTTAATCGTATCAAATCGCAAGACGAAGCGTTGTATCAAGATATGGTGAAATATGGTCGTCGTAACATTGCATGTTTGACTATTGCACCAACTGGTACCACAAGTATCATGACTCAGACTACTTCTGGTATCGAGCCTACATTCTTGCCTGTATATAAACGTCGCCGTAAAGTGAACCCTAATGATACAAATGTACGTGTAGATTTTGTTGATGCAGAGGGTGATTCGTTTGAAGAGTACATTGTATTCCACCACAAATTTGCTGAATGGATGCGTGTGAATGGTATTGATACTGATAAAAACTATACACAAGAAGAGTTGGATGAGATTATTGCAAAATCACCTTATTACAAAGCTACATCTAATGACATTGATTGGTTGCAAAAGGTGAAAATGCAAGGTCGTGTACAAAAATGGGTTGACCATAGCATCAGTGTTACTATCAATTTGCCTGCAACAGCAACAGAAGAATTGGTATCACAACTGTATCTCGAGGCTTGGAAATCGGGTTGTAAAGGCTGTACAATCTATCGTGATGGTTCACGTTCGGGTGTATTAGTTTCGGTATCGAAAAAAGATGAAGAGAAAAAAGACGACAAACGTTGTGTATGTTTCTCAATGTCAGAATATGAACGTCCTAAAGAGTTGAATTGCGACATCGTGCGATTCCAGAATAAAAAAGAGAAATGGATTGCATTCGTAGGATTGAAAGATGGTCGTCCTTACGAAATTTTTACTGGTATTGCCGATGATGAAGAGGGTATTTTGTTGCCAAAATCGGTTACTGAGGGTAAGATTATCAAAACTGAGGATGAAGAGGGTAATCGTCGTTACGACTTCCAGTATAAAAACACACGTGGTTATAAAACTACTGTTGAAGGACTTTCTCACAAATTCGATAAAGAGTATTGGAACTATGCAAAATTGATTTCGGGCGTGTTGCGTTATGGTATGCCAATTGACCAAGTGGTTAAATTGGTAGGTAGTCTTCAATTGGATAGTGAGTCAATTAACACTTGGAAAGCTGGTGTTGAACGCGCATTGAAAAAATATATTCCTGATGGTACACAAATGGAAGCAATGGAGTGCCCTGAATGTCATCAACATACAATTGTAATGAAAGAGGGTTGCCTTGTTTGTAGCAATTGCGGATACTCTAAATGTGGAGGATAATGTTTGTTTTTTAACAGAAGTACAAAATATATTTATTAGGATAAAATTATTTGGTTGTTTTGTTGGGTTTATATGGGCTGAATTTGTTTTTTAAGTACATGCCATAAATCAAAATTACTAATTACTCTTTACTTAATTACAAGGCTTGTACTTGAAAAAAGTAGTTGTCATGATAGATTTAGAAAACAGATTATAATTTGTAAACCTGCAAATTATTTTTGTACTTATGTTGAAATAAAAAATAAATTATGGTAACATTTAAGTTATATTGTCCTACTAAATTTGGACAGGATTTATATATAAAGATAGGTGATGAGTTGCATCCAATGTCGTATTATCATAATGCGGTGTGGACTGCCGAACTCAGCTTGCCTAAATCAAAGGCTATACGTTACCAATATGTATTGGTAAATGCCGATGAAACGCAATTACTTGATTCTCCTAAATATCGTTATTTGCCAGCGCATGAAGGAGATATTGAGGTTGAAGATGCGTTTGGTTGGCGCGAGGTTCGTTCAGTATTTGAAACAAAGGCTTTTACTGAATGTCTTATGCGCCAAAAAGATGAAAAAGCATTGCCTCGATTGAAAAAAGATGAAGTATTGTTGATGCTCAATGCACCTGGTGTATTACCTTTGGAAGGTGTGGCTGTGCTTGGTAATCAAGAGTTTTTAGGCAATTGGGATGAATCGCGCAAAGTAGCATTGACTCCATCTGCTGGAGGTTGGTGGTGGTTGAAATTGCCAGCTAATGCATATCTTACTCATGCCGAATATAAATTTGTGGTGTATGACCGCACTACTAATGCGGTAATGAAATGGGAGTTGGGCGAAAATCGTCGTATGCCATTAGTAGCTGGTACAAAAGTGTTTACAAATACTATTCGTATCGACTATAATTGGCATGGAACAGGAGTAGCAATACCTGTGTTCTCGTTGCGTAGTAAAAAGGGTTGGGGTGTTGGTGAGTTTCTCGATTTGAAACGTATGGCAGATTGGGCTATAGCTCGTGGTCATAAGTTAATTCAAATATTGCCTATCAACGATACGACATCGACTCATACCGATTTGGATTCGTATCCATATCGTGCCAACTCGGTCTATGCTTTACACCCTATGTACCTCAACATGGAGGCTTTAGGCAAACTCGATAGTTCTTCTAAAATGAAAGAATATCGTGCTAAAGCTAAAGAATTGAATGAATTGTCGGCTATAAATTATTCGGCTGTAAATGAATTAAAATGGAACTATATTCGTGATATCTTCGCTGAAAAATATGACGAAATAGTTACTGATAAGAATTTTAAATCATTTGTAAAAGAAAACGCTCATTGGTTGAAAGATTATGCAGTATTCTCTTGTTTGAGAGATAAAAATAATACTGACAACTATGCAGCATGGGGCGAATATGCTGAATATACAGAGGCTAAGCGTGAAGCGTTTATCAAGAAAAACAAAAAGGCTGTTGAATTGTATTACTACGTTCAATATGCTCTTGATGCACAACTCTGCGAGGCTATCAAATATTTACATTCTAAAGGTGTTGTTGTGAAAGGCGATTTGCCTATTGGTATTAGTGCAACAAGTGTTGATGCATGGGTGAATCCTCGTTTGTTTAATCTTGATAAACAAGCTGGTGCACCACCTGACGATTTCTCGGTAACTGGTCAAAATTGGGGTTTCCCAACTTATAATTGGGGCGAAATGGCTAAGGATAAATACGCTTGGTGGATGTCTCGTTTCCAAAATATGGGTCGCTATTTCGATGCTTTTCGCATCGACCATATACTCGGTTTCTTCCGTATTTGGGAAATTCCAACTGATTGCGTATGGGGATTGTTAGGCTATTTTAATCCTTCAATGCCTTTGTCGGTCTCAGAAATAGAGCACTATGGTTTTTGGTTCGACCGCGATAGATATACCATACCGTATGTAACAAAACACAATTTATACAACCTATTCGCAGAAGATACTGAGGAAATTATTGCTGCATATTTCAACAATCGCAGTTTCGACAGATATGTATTCAAACCAGAATACGACACTCAACGTAAGTTGGAAGATAGTTTTGTGCGCAATGGTCTATTGCCTAAATATGCTGATATATTAGACAAATTGTTATCGCTATATTGCGAGGTGATTTTCATAGAGGACCGCACAAAAGCAGGGTATTATCATCCACGTATCAATGTGATGAAATCACAGTCGTTTGCTGAATTATCTGACCACGAAAAATGGTGTATCCAACGTATTCACGACGAATATTTTTATCATCGTCACACCAATCAATGGAGTTCAGAAGCAATGCGTAAATTGCCTGCATTGTTGAATACTACTGACATGTTGGTTTGTGGTGAAGACCTTGGTATGGTGCCTGCATGCGTGCCTGATGTTATGGGACAACTTCAAATTCTTTCGCTCGAAGTACAACGTATGCCAAAAGAGACTACTCAACGATACGTGAATTTAGATGCTGTGCCTTATTTGTCGGTTTGTTGTACGGGTACACACGACACAAGTCCGTTACGCATGTGGTGGCGCGAAAATCGTGAAAATACGCAATGGTTTTATAACAATATTTTGCATCAAGGTGGGGCAGCACCAGAAGATTTAACTCCTGAACTTGCACAACAAATTGTCGATATGCACGTTAATAGTAAAAGTATGTGGGCAATATTGCCATGGCAAGACTATATGGCATGTGATGGCGAAAATCGTTTTCCAAATCCTGATGCTGAACGTATTAACGACCCAAGTAATCCGCGCCATATTTGGTGTTGGCGTATGCACATTGAGTTAGGGAATAAGGAATAGTGAATAGGGAGCATGGAATGTTCCTTTGACCTCGAAGAGGTCGAATAAAAAACATTTCGTTACTAAAATAAAATATTAATATAGAATTGCAAGTCTTGTTACTTGCTACTCTTTACAAAAAATCTGAAATATGAAAAAATTTATTTTATCATTATTGGTTGTCTTTATGACAACAACTGTTATTTTTGCACAAGCTCAAAAAGAGAAAGAAGTAAAAAATTGGTTTGCTCAAATTGAAAAAACCGATAGTGATGCTAAAAAAACAGAATTGGCAAATCGTATCCAAAATGGAATGATTGATATTCTTATGGAAGCTGAAGACCCCTTTTGGTATGATTTTCCAACATTGAAAAATGTGGGTAAAATATTATCAGACGATAATCAAATTCACATGTACACTTGGAATATTCTTTTGTCTGATGGTACACCTCAGTACTATGCACTTTTCCAACATTATGATTATGATGCTATTTATATTATGTCGCAAGGTAATGCAAGAATTCCTGCTACAAGTGGCTATGTGGCTGAAAAAGATTGGTATGGCGCATTGTATTATGAAATACATCCTATCAAATTTAAGGATAAAGAGATGTATATGGTGTTTGGCTTGATGACATCGACTAATGGCGAAACACAACATAAAGTGATTGATGTGATGTCTTTCTCAAAAAAAGCTGTTAAAATGGGGGCACCATCGTTCATTACTCCTTGGACTGGTAAGAAAAAACAACACCGTGTTGTGTTTGAATACGACAAAAATGCTCAAATGACTCTCGATTATAACAAGAAAAAGAAAACTATTACTTTTGACCACTTGGCTCCAATTCGTCAAACAGCTGATGGTAAAGATGTAATGGGTCCTGATATGTCGTATGATGCTTTAGTCTATAAAAAAGACCTATGGACGTATAAAGCTGATGTGAATGCTAAAAATAAAAAAGATAAAAAGAAAAAGAAATAAAAAGTAACGAGTATTTTAGTAGCAAGTAACGAGAAGCAATATGCAGAAAGAATCCGTTATTCGTTACTAGAAATCTAACCAATCAGAGTGGCAAGTCTCGTTACTCGCTACTCGCTACTAATAATCTAATATATATGTTTACAACACAAGATGTACAACAATTTGAGTCTATCGGTATTACTCTCGAAAAAGCCGAAACTCAAGTAAATGACCTCAAGAATGGTTATCCTTTCTTGAAAATCAAAGGCGCAGCAGCTATTGGTAATGGTGTTTTAGCTTTAGATGATAAAGAGCGTGAGCAACTTATCAAAGATTGGCGCGAATATTTGAAAGGTGAAGGCGAAATCATAAAGATGGTGCCTGCATCTGGTGCTGCAAGTCGTATGTTTAAGGACTTGTTCGAATTCGAAAACTCTGATGCTACAGAACCAAACAATGCTTATATTGAGAAATTCTTTATTGAACGTGAAAATTTTGCTTTCTACGATGCTCTCAATCGAGTTTGTATGGCTGTAGAGGGATTGTCTATACAAGAATTAGTTGATGCTAAACGCTATAAAGATATTGTGCGTCTATTGCTTCATGCCGAAGGCCTTAACTATGGTTCTTTACCAAAAGGTTTGTTGCAATTCCACAAATATCCTCAATATGTGCGCACTGCGTTCGTAGAACATCTTGTCGAAGGTGCTCTCTACACAACTAATCGCAACAATGAGGTGAAAATTCACTTCACTGTATCGCCTGAGCACATCGAGTTCTTCAAACAACATCTCATGAGCGAACTTCCTCGTTATGAAGATTTGTTCAAAGTGCGTTATCACGTAACTTTCTCTATTCAAAAACCTTCGACCGATACTCTCGCTGTTGGTCTTGATGGTATGCCTTTCCGCAACGAAGATGGTTCTATCCTCTTCCGTCCAGGTGGTCATGGTGCTCTTATCGAGAATCTTAACGACCTTGATGGCGATGTTATCTTTATTAAAAATATTGACAACGTTGTGCCTGATCGTCTAAAACAAGCAACTATCGACTACAAACAAGTTATTGCTGGTCTTTTAGTACGTGTTCAACGTCAGATTTTTGAATTCTTGAACGAACTCGAAGGTGAAGTGTCTGATGAACGTCTTGCTGTTATGTTGACATACGCAGAACAAGTATTGTGTATCGGTTCTGATGAGGCTAAGAATATGTCTTCGCTTGATTTGAAAGAATACCTTCGCAACAAATTCAATCGTCCTATTCGTATTTGCGGTATGGTTAAGAATGAAGGTGAACCTGGTGGTGGTCCTTATCTCACTTATAATAGCGACGGAACTACTTCGCCTCAAATTCTCGAAAGTTCACAAATCGACAAAAACAACCAAGAAGCTGTCGATTGCATGAAAAATTCGACTCACTTCAATCCTGTTGACTTGGTTTGTGCTGTGCGCAACTACAAAGGCGAGAAATTCAACCTTCTTAATTATGTTGACCCTAAAACAGGTTTCATATCTATGAAATCTAAAAATGGTATCGACATCAAGGTGTTAGAACTTCCTGGTTTGTGGAATGGTGCTATGAGCGATTGGAATACTATCTTCGTAGAAGTACCTATCGAAACATTCAATCCAGTGAAATCTGTTAACGACTTACTTCGTGATCAACATAGATAAATCTTTTCGATGGGTATCTAAAAATTATTTTGATACTATATTCGCACGGCTATTCTTGCTTATTTCGTTAGGCATCATTGTGGCTGAATACTCAGCACTTGCTACTAACTTTTTCTTTATTTCGATAGTCGTAGGTTTGTCTTTTATGATATTTTCCACTTTCCGAGTTAATCAACTTGGAAGGTGGATTTTTATTTTCTCTTGGTCACTATTTATTTTTGGAGCGGGCGGTTGGCTGTTGCGACAAAAACAGATGCCCGAAGTTGATGAACTATCTCATGCTGCCCATTCTTATATTGTCGAATTAAAAACTATTCCTATTGACAAGGACAATTATTACCGAGCCGAAGCCGAAATCATTTATGCCAATGATTCTATTGCACAACGTGTAGTGGGGCATAATCTATTGTTGAATATTTACTCCGATTCTTTAAAACCTAAATTATGCGATAGATTTTTGATATATACCAGAATAAATCGTCCGACCGATAATGGACTTAATGGTTTCGACTATGGCAAATATCTTGCTCGCAACGGATTATGTGGCGTAAGTTATGTCTATAGCGATAATATCAAATATCTATCTACAGAGACTCCATCGAATCTAATGCAACACACCTATCTCCTTCGAGATAAACTAATAAAACGATTTGAGTCAATTGGTCTGAAGGGTAGTCAGTTAGCCATAATTTCGGCCATCACGTTGGGCGAAAAAGGTCTGTTAGCAAATGATGTAAAAGATAATTTTTCTGCTGCAGGAGTATCTCATATATTAGTGGTCAGCGGCATGCATGTAGGATTTTTATTCCTATTGATAGTGTGGCTAATGCGCAAAACTCCTCATCATCGTCGTGGGTTAGTTGTGTTTTTGGGCTTAACGCTATTATGGGCATACGCATTATTGACTGGACTTGCCCCTTCTGTCATACGTGCAACGTTTATGTTCTCTATGATGCTATTGTTTAACCTGTTGGGCGAAAAATATCGGGTTAAACACGCATTAGCTCTTTCTGCCACAATACTTATTCTTGTCAATCCCAATACACTTTTCAACGTAGGTTTTCAACTAAGTTATTTGGCTGTTTGTGGCATCGTATATTTCTATCCTTTACTTTATAATCGAATTAAAACTCTCAAAAATAGCCTATTAAAGTGGATATTACAAGCTGTCGCTGTAACCATTTCTGCACAAATCCTCACACTACCAATTGTAATATACAATTTCCACCAATTCCCGGTCTATTTCATCTTATCTAATCTTTTTGTCTCTGCCTTTGCTCCATTCCTTTTTCTTGGTGGAATTGCTTTATTACCATTGAGTTATATTCCTTATTTAGGCGTTGGTGCTGGATGGTTAATGAATTATGTGGTGATGATATTTGAATATACAATCAACCTAATTGTAGCCATTCCATTTTCAACCTTAAAAGTCTATCTATCTCTTTTCGAAGCGTTATGTCTCTATTTTGTTATATTTTGTGGCATCAATTGGATAGAGTTACGTAACGTCTTTGCTGAGCGATTTAAGGCACCATTATATTTCTTGTTATCAGTACTTTTATTTGCGCTAATAGTGTTTATAAATGACTTGTATTATTCTAAAAAACAATGCCTTATTATTCCCGAAACCAATAGACTGATAGTGAATGTATTCAATCATAATGAGAATATTTTGTTCACAAATCATCCCTACTTTGCCACTGAACGACTTGAGCACACTTGGCTTAAATATTCGTGTTCTGAGCCAACTATCGTTACTGATACAGCCCTTATTGCTAACTCATTTACATTCGATGACGAGTCTTATCTCATTCTTCGTGACAATATATTTCGTTATCGCCAAAACAATGGACAACCTCTTGAAATAGATAATCTTATAATCGACCGTGGAGTATATCCATCCGAACGTCTATTCACTGAATTTATCACACCTAAAAGGGTAGTCCTCACCGCTGGAGTATGGCATGGTTACCTTCCAAAATACAAAGCCCTCCTCCAATCTCACAACATCCCTTACCACATCATCTCTGAAGATGGCGCATTCATAAAGTAGGGACATACGGCTTATGCGTCCATTTTTATAATTATTCAATATTCTCCCCCCCCCTGTATTAGGGGGAGTGGTCGAAGACAGAGGTGGTATTAAATCAAAAAAAATCTTACAAATATTGCAATCAATTTATGCAATTTGTGGGCTACCAATAAAAGCAGAGCCAAGTTCATTTGAGCTATATTGAACGAATGTAGAGGTTCAAAATAATCACAGAATAAAACCATTATAAAAAATATTTTTTGTGCGAATGATTGTTTTGTGAATTTATTTTTGTAATTTTGCATATTATTTGTTATTTTATGTAGTATTTTAGAGTGTTTTTATGCAGAGAACTAAAATTATAGAACAGATACGAAATATAATTAGGCGGGTTGCACCTTCTGCTAAAACTATTTTATATGGTTCAGAGGCAAGAGGTGAAGCTCGTGAAGATAGTGATATTGATTTATTGATATTGCTTGATGGCGATAAAATGACATTAAAGCAGGAAGATGAAATAACAGAACCATTGTATGAATTAGAAATACAAACAGGAGTTTCCATAAGTCCTATAGTAATGTTGAGAAAGCAATGGGAAAATCGTCCATTTCAAACGCCATTTTCTATTAATATAGCAAATGAAGGAATTGTTTTATGAAAGAAGAATTATCAGAAGAAAGTCGTTTGTCTTTAGTGAATTATCGTCTTGATAGGGCAAATGAAACAATGAAAGAAGCGGAATTATTAAAGACAGAGGGCTTTTATAATGCAGCCGTAAATAGGTTATATTATGCTTGTTATTATGCTGTTGTGGCATTATTGTTAAAAAATAATATTCAAGCGCAAACACATGGTGGTGTAAAAACTATGTTTGGTATGCACTTTGTAGCAAATGGGAAAATCTCTATTAAGATAGGACGAATATTTGCTACATTATTTGAAAAACGACATAGTGGTGATTATGATGATTTTATATATTACGATAGTGATATGGTAGATGAGTTATATTTACAAGCCGAAATGTTTATTAAAGAAATAACAAATATTATAAAATAACGTTAGTTCGATATGAGAATCCGCATGGTATCCGTGTTATCTGGGCGTTCCGAGTGTAATAAAAGTTATATTGAATTCACGTTATATTATATAACCCACACAAACTGACTATCTTCACATAGTCAGTTTTTTTATGTAAATTCAAAATCGAAGTGCAAAATTTTTAGATTTATATTGACGCCAGTCAATCAAACTTTGAAAAAACCCGCGGGTTTGCCAAGCGGCTGGGGGCGCGCAGCCCCCAAAGAGCGTAAAATGTAGAGTTAAT
>JAFTSS010000059.1 GCA_017467185.1 Paludibacteraceae bacterium
TCCTTCCACTAACCCTATTTCTTCTGCAATTGCTTTTGCTTTCAAGAGATGATTTTTGTTCCTTGCTTCACAAATCGTTTTCGTGAACGTACCATTGACATATTGCTCAAAAATTTCCCTTTCAATTATATGGTGTATTTCATAACCAGCAAAATCGTCACATAATTTAGCGTGCGCCCTTAATCCTCTTGTCCAATAAGCTTCGGCACAGTGAGAAACCTGTGCCGCCAACTTTCCCGGAGACATTCGTAAGTCTTTTCGCATAATAAATAATCGTCTCATAGTTTACCTCTATTCACATAAATAGAAACATTTGACATATTCAATTAACTCTTGTATATTATCGAAAATTCGATTTGTCATTTCCACTTGCCACGGATATAATTCTTGTTTTTGTTCATCGAGACCGATAACTGGTATTCTATGTTCATAAGCGATAGCGAGTTCAGCCATCGTTCCTAATGAATACATGTCGTTATAGTTAATGATGATTAAGTCAGAATTTCTTACTTTATTTAAGTCAAATTCCATAACCTCTCTTTGGCTTCGATATTGTGGTGGATTATCTTTAAAATTAAAGTAGTCGTTTGGATTGATAACTGTGACGTTCATTTTCTCGTTGTTTTCAAAGACATTCTTTAAAACAACTCTCCAATTATTTCCTTCATCAAACTTATCTTTGTCGAACTTGCTCATTCCACCCGCTAAATAAATTTGAAAATTTTTCATCTATGTATTTTTTACCCCACTTTCTGTAATAATTCGCTTGCTAAAACTGTTCCGCACTCCACAGTATTGATATTGAATGTGACAGGAAGTATCTGACACTCAGTAGTCAATACGCGTGTCACCTGCATCATTCCCATTGGGTCTCCTGTCTGTGCTACCATATACGAAGCATACTGCGAAAATAATCGCATAAAATATGTTGCTTCTTGTTCTGATTCAAATAGAATTATTCTTCCTTTATTGTGGAAAAAAAGTCCACTTTTGTGCTGAATAACTAACATCTATCCCTCCAACAACCCATCGCATTTTCCGTTTTTATCAGGTATAAATCGAACAACGTGTAATAACACTCCAAACGGAGCATTTCTTACACGTCGAATACAGGTCTGCGACTGACATTTTCGATTATCACAATAAACTTCCGTTTCTACTGTTTCTTTCTTTTTTCGTCCCATACTTGCTCCTATTCATACACAACAATTTTGTGATTTTTGAGTGTTTGTTGTACATCTATTACTCTCTGGTTTGTTGAACCACAATATTTTAATGAAATGTCTCTTTGGTTTTCGATAAACCTACCGTCAACCAAAACATCAATCAAAGACAACATTTCCACCGTATTACCACAATGGCACTGTGTTGTTTCATCTAATAGTTGCTCTAATGTATATCCTGTATAACACCATATATCCTTATTCGGCATTTGTTGCTTCACGCGTTTTAGAAAACCCAATAGAACCTCTTGATTTTCTGGTTCCATTGGGTCTCCGCCAAGCAATGTCAATCCACTAATGAACGGCTTAGATAAATGCTGAATTATTGTATTCTCTGTGTCTGTCGTGAATGGTTGTCCGAAA
>JAFTSS010000005.1 GCA_017467185.1 Paludibacteraceae bacterium
CTCTTTAACAAGCAAAACTCACTTACGAGATTTATTAAATAAAACTAATTTTCAAAATGACAAAGAACACTTCGATTCTAGTGAACCTTTATTGTTTAACTTAAATTTTTAACCGTCCATTTTTAGTGGACAGTAGTGTTTACATATACAAAACTACCAGAGTTTTGAGTTTGTCCGTTTTTATCAACCCAACTGCGGTTTGTTAAATTATTACGAGTGCGGAACAATCCATATTCACCATCAATTAAACCTCCACCCAAGCCATTTGCACGGTCTATATCGTTGTAATAGAAACCATATGTAGATTGATCCCAATCGAGAGGAGTATTGATTTCAATATTGTTAAAGTCAATTGAATCAATTAGTTTGTAGTTTTTGTTGAGTTCTGTATTAGTATATAGTCCACCTTCAGTTTCGAGCTTAGGACCGATATTGTCTTGTGGAGAGGCGTAAACATGGAAGTGGGCAATCACCTTTGTTTTTTCTGTGTTGGCATACAAGATATATTCGTCTGGAGTAGTCAAACTTGAAGGTGTAGTGATTGGAATTAAGCGGTCATCGTATATTTCAGACACAGAGAAATCTGCGCCATTTTTTGTCCAGCAAGCAGTTTTTGAAATAGACACGGGGAATTCTCCTCCATTGTTTATGAAATAGTTACAATCGTTGCCGGTCCATTTATATGCAGGTCCGATATGTATTGTTTTGTTGCAAGGAGCATAATATGTGTAGTGCTCAAGAGGTAGTTGTTGATTTGTTGCATCAAGTTTATTCGCAATTTCAGATGCGTTGCGGATGTCGTAAATTACACGATTAGAGAGTGTTGGTTCTGTAAAGTTGTTGTTACTTATGTTATAATCGGTATATTGCGAAATATCTACAGCTACTTTAATAGGGTTACCAGTAAACATGTAGTATGTGCCATCAGGAGAATTAGTGTCTAAATGGTCACCCTCATATAAGAATGTACCTTTGTTGTTTGCAAATTTTTCCCAATGTGCATTGCCAAATAAAAGAGCTTTTACAGTTCCGTCAGTTTCGTAGTTGTACCAGCGATAAAAACCTTTTTTATAGTTAGAGTTTCCTTCGAGAGGGAGTGCTAAATGGCGTTTTTGATTTGGAATAGCGTATATGATTCGAGTGTCAGAGTGAACTGGTTGAATATTATTGTTTTTGTGTAAGAAATTTAGTTCAGACACATCAATTTTAGGTACTTGTGTAAACTTGATAGAAGTGTTTAACGTTTTGGTTTCAGTGTTTTCTTCAAACGTATATTCAGCATCAATTATTGAGTTTCTTGGTTCAGTTGTTGTGTTTTCGGGGAATGTTATTTCATCATCTTTAATAACTTGTCCATTTATTTTGGTGCTTGTTTCTGTTAAAGAGACAGATTTTACGTTTAATTCAGTGATAGTTTTATTTGTATATACTTTAGTGCCTGTATTAGATTCGTAGTATGTACCATCAATTTTGTTTACAACAACATCAGACATCATATTGAAGATACCACCACCACCAGCAACTGGGTATGCAGATTGGATGCCAGCGAGTTCGTAGGTAACAGCAGTGTGTTCTGTGTCAGAAAATACAGGAGGAAGAGTAGCACCTATTGTATTTACTATTGCATTGTAAGATGTTTTCCAAGAAGTAGCATCAACCACTACCCATTTGCCATCTTTATATTCTAATGTAAAATCCAACCAGTTTGTACAGTTAAATAGAGTCCAAACTGTTATTGTTCCTCCATTATAAATTGTAGTTTTACTTAATTCGTAAGGGGCGAAGTCGAAGTTGATGGTTATGCCATCGGCTGCGGTTGTATTAATTTTACCAAAATTAGCATTTCCGTACATTCTGACATCGGTGTATTGCTCTGGGTGCCATTCCATGTAAAAGCCGAGGTAGTTGCCTGTTGCCACATTTCGTAGGATTTTACTATTTGTGTTGTTGTAGGCATTGGTGTATGACACAACTTCCCACAAAGCATTAGCTTCTAATCCTTCAGATTCTGCTTGTACGCCAACTGGTAATCCTGTGAAAACATCGTGACCATAGTATGTTTCACCTGGGTCAATTGTTTCGTCGATAGGTTCATTTGGGTCAATCAAATAATAGCCGTTTTGTCCAATGGTTATTAATTGGCCAATAGTGAAATCGCTATTGTCTTGAGCCGATATATGGATAGATATGTAGCTCAAAACAAGTAGAAATAAACTGCGGAATAGATTGTTCTTTTGCATATCGTTCTTTTGTTTTGTATCTTATAGGTTGATTATTAGTAGATTATAAAGATGTTTTTATAAAAAATATTAGTGTACTATCAAACTGCAAAGTTACAAAAAAAAATATATATATGTGTGTGTTTTGAAATAAAAAACAAAAAAAGTTAAAAAAAGTAGAGGGGGAGGTATTTTATATATAAACTCACACATCAAAAAAGAGGCTGAGCCAAAAATTTCATTTTGACACAGCCTCTCTTGAAAAATTTATTAAAAAGGTATATGATTAGATATCGAGGATTGTACACCAACCGAATTTGTCTTCAGCTTCGCCGAGTTGGATTGCACGGAGACGGTTGTAGAGTTCAGTTGATTTTGGACCTGGGTTACCATCGCCGAATACGTAAGTGATGTCGTTTTCGATATCAACGATTTTGCTTACTGGAGAGATAACTGCAGCAGTACCACAAGCACCACATTCGTCGAAATGACCGAGTTCGTCAACTGAAATAGGACGACGTTCGATACGCATACCCATATCTTCAGCAAGAGTAATCAAACTGCGGTTTGTGATTGAAGGAAGAATAGAACGAGAACGTGGAGTAAGGTAAGCGTTACCTTTGATAGCGAAGAAGTTAGCAGCGCCACATTCGTCAATATAACGTTTTTCTTTAGGGTCGAGATAGAATACGTTAGAGTAGCCCATATCGTGGCTTTCAACTGTAGCAGTCATAGATGCAGCGTAGTTACCACCGACTTTGATGTTACCTGTTCCGAGAGGAGCAGCACGGTCGTATTTACGGCTGAGCATGAATGGAGTTGCTTTGAAGCCACCTTTGAAGTAAGGACCTACAGGAGTAACGAATACTACGAATTCGTAGTCGTCAGCAGGTTTTACACCAACGAGTGGAGTAGTAGCGAATAATACAGGGCGGATGTAGAGAGAAGCACCTGTTCCGTAAGGAGGAATGAAATCAGCGTTGAGTTCAACGACTTTTTTCACAGCTTCGATGAATTTTTCGAGTGGAAGTTCAGGCATTTGGATACCGCGGCAAGAGTCTTGCATACGGCGACCACCATCTTCGATACGGAAGATACGTACTTTACCATCTTTGCCACGGAAAGCTTTCATACCTTCGAAACATTCTTGTGCATAGTGAAGAACAGCAGAAGAGATGTGAAGAGTGATTTCTGGAGTGTCGCATACGCGAAGTTCGCCCCAAGCTTTGTTTGTGTAAGTACAACGAACGTTGTAAGGAGTAGGAACATAGCCGAATCCAAGGCTACCCCAATCAATGTTTTGTGCCATTTTGTTTAGATTTTTAGTAGCGAGTAGCGAGTAGCAAGATTTTTGCTAACGCGCCACGCTGTGTGGTTAGTATTAGTTGTTTTTTTAGTTAATATTTGATAATGATTTTAAGTATATTCGTGCTTCATTGCCCATATTAAACAATAAATCAATAATGCTTAAATTGGGTATAAAACTGAATTTGGAGTCAAAAATTTGGTAATATGGAGTGTTCAAATTCTTGTACAAAGTTACATTAAATTTTTTAGGATTTATCACTTCTCGCAAATCTTTTGTGTTAAAATTTGAAGATTGGATGTAACTATCTGATAAAGTGAATTCTATTTTTGGGAAATTGAGTGATTCGAGTGTTTTTTGTTGTATTTCGAGGTTGAAATCGAGTAGAAAATCCCATTTTTTTTCGTAAAAAGGGAGGTAGTCATCGCAAAAATATTCGAAAAAAGGGGTAGAATTGTATGCAGATTGAATTGCACGCCAATGGAGTTGTTGCCAATTGTCGTGAGTTGATATTCTGATGTCTTTGATTGGTGTTTTTTCTTTAGGTTTTATGACGGGGATGGTTAGGTCTTGTATTCCGTTTGCAGTTATGATTGTACACCGGTTAGTGTAGGTTTGTTTGATGTAATGGGAGTGTATGTCTATTATGCAGTTTCCTTGTATTAGGTGGGCATAATAGAAAATGTTGCCGAGATAGGGTAAAGGGAGGAGATAATTCATAATTAATAATTCATAATTCATAATTGGTTAGATTTAATAAATCATTCAATTATGAATATATAGTTAATTAAATTTCCATTTGATGAAGTATTTAATCATATTGATGCTGTGGATCCAAAGTAGGCGTAGTGAGTGGTATGAGCTTTGGGCGTGATTATGAATGATTTCTACTGCTGGGTACATTACTGTGCGGTAGTGTTGATTGATGCGTCGGGTTAGGTCGATGTCTTCAGGGTATAGGAAAAAGCGAGGGTCGAATAATCCAACTTTGCGTAAAGCTTCACATCGCAAGAACATAAAGCATCCGGAGAGATAAGGTGCGTCTAGAAGTTTTGATTTATAGTCAGTTTGTTTGAAAAACCAGTGATTTTCATATTTTTCAATATCTTTTTTTATCCATGATTTAGGTAAGAAACGGCGACCAATAAGTATGAATGGTGATGGCAATTTTTTTGCAATATATTGGAGATGTCCGTCAGGGTATCTGACTAGAGGAATAGAGTGTCCGATATTTGGATTTTCGTCCATAAATTTAACTAATTGAGTTATAACATCGGGGGTAAATTCAATGTCGGAGTTTAGTATGAGATGATATTTTGCGTTAGTTTTTAGTGATTTTTCGAGAGCTATGTTGTGTGCACGTCCGTATCCAAGGTTTTTATTGTTAAATATGTATGTTGCAGGGAGAAACATAAACGCTTCGGTCATTATTTCGGAATTGTCAATGAGCCATATTTCGTTGATTTCGGGGCATGCACGAAGTAGTCGAACTATTTTTTGTACTTCGGCGGCAGGTGTGTGATATAGGACTATTGAGGCGTTTAGCATAATGAAGAATGAGGAATGAGGAGTTAGGAATTAGGAATGATAATCACTATTAACTAATAACTAATAACTAATAACTTCACATTAAATAGAGAGGTGTTCTTTTGCTTTATCGAGTGCGGCGCGGACTATTTTGTCCATGTCGTAGTATGTATATTCGGCGAGTCGTCCGCCAAAAATAAAGTTGTTTTTTTGAGAGGCTAATGCGCGATATTTTAAGTAAAGAGCATTGTTGTGAGTGTCATTAATAGGGTAGTATGCTTCTTCTTTTCGGTTCCAGGCAATAGGGTATTCGCGAGTGATAATTGTTTGAGGTTGAGTGCCGTATTCGAAGTGCTTGTGTTCTATTATTCGAGTAAAAGGTACTTCTTTTTCGGTGTAATTTACGACGGCATTACCTTGATAGTTCTCTGTGTCAAGTAGTTGATGTTCGAATTTTAGGCTACGATATTCAAGTTCGCCATAGCAGTAGTCGAAATATTCGTCCAACATGCCAGTATATACTATAGTTTGAGCGAGTGTATCTAATTCTGTTTTATTTTGGTTATAATCAATATTGAGTTGGATTTCGCAGTCTTTCAATAGTTTGAAAATTAGTTTGTTGTAGCCACCTTGTGGGATGCCTTGATAACGGTCGTTGAAATAATTGTTGTTGTAAGTAAAACGGACAGGTAGTCGTTTTATTATGAAACTAGGTAGTTCGGTAGTTTTACGTCCCCATTGTTTTTCGGTATAACCTTTTATTAGTATTTCGTATATATCTTTGCCAACGAGTTTAAGAGCTTGTTCTTCGAGGTTTCGAGGTTGAATTTTGGCGTATTCGGCACGTTGTTCTTCGATTTTTATTTTTGCATCACTTGGGTTCGTAATTCCCCATAATTGGCGAAAAGTATTCATGTTAAAAGGCAAGTTATATAGTTTGCCTTTGTAGTTGGCGAGTGGTTCGTTTGTGAAACGGTTGAACGGAACGATAGAATTAACAAAATTCCAGACTTCAACATCTGAGGTATGGAAAATGTGAGGACCATATTGATGTACGTTGATGCCTGCAATATTTTCGCAATAAAGATTGCCGCCGATGTGAGGTCGACGGTCAATGACAAGACATTTTTTGCCATTTTGAGTTGCCTGATAAGCGAAAACTGCGCCATAAAGTCCAGCACCAACAATGAGGTAGTCGTATTCTTTTTTCATATTATAGACTAATAGTAGCGAGTAGTGAGTAGCGAGAGATTGGTTGGTTATATGTAATTTGTTTGTTACTATTATTAATTTTTATTTATTTGCGATATTTGAGGAATCCCATTATAGCCCAATTTATTAGGTAGTAAATGCTTTTTAGGAGTCCAAGTTTTTCTACTTTGTAGTACACCATGAATTGGGGTTTTATAACCTTTTTTTTATTTCGAGACACTGAGTTTCCGAGTATTCGGTATGAGCCAATTATGTTTTGATTGCCCCAAGCCTCGCCTGTTTTTTTGATTATTTCGAGCCAATAGATGTAATCGTCGCGAAGAGAACGGAATTCTTCGTGTAAGTAGAATTTTCCGTATTTGCTTGTGTCGTATAGACCAGTCAAACAAGTTATGGAACATGTTTTTAGTAGGTCGGTATAAGTTATACGTTTAGGCGGGATGAATGGTTTTAGGCACTCGTTATTATTGGCGTCAATGCGTTTGTGGGCGCCATACACGAGTAGTGCATTATGTTCATTCATTAATGCGAGTTGAGATTCGAGGAAGAAAGGTTCCCAAAGGTCATCGGCATCAAGAAGAGCAATGTAGCGTCCTTCGGCACGGCGAATTCCGTTGTTGCGTGCGGCAGCTGAGCCTGCATTTGGTTGATTAAATAGTTTGATGCGAGGGTCTATGTCGCAATAGCCACGAACAATGTTTTCGCTGTTGTCTTTAGAACCATCATTTATAATAATCATTTCCCAATTAGTGTAAGTTTGGGCTAATACACTATTAATGGTTTGAGCTACAAAAGCTTCTCCATTATAGAGGGGTGTGATTATTGATACTAATGTTTCTTGCATGTGTAATATTGTATTTTGAATTTTAATAGATGGTATATGATTGATAGTCGACTTTTTATTTTTATGAACAGCGGTCTTTTGCTTCGTGTTAGAAAATTGTTTGATATTGAGGTTAAAGAGCTGTCGTGTCGTCGGTATAAAATCAGTGGAATGTTTAGAAAACAAACTTTACCTATTGTTTCTGCTACTAATCCGATCCATAAATCATGACCAAATATGGCTGTGTTAGGAAAAGGTTGTATAGCGTGTAATATTTTTTTGTTGAAAGCCATGCAAGCTCCGCAATATGAGCATTTTATTATGTTTTTTAATAAGCCTTTTCCTGAGTTGTAGTATTCGAAAAAAGATTGGTGTATAGGGGTTAGATGTTGGTTGGTTATAATTGCGTCGCTACATATTAAATCGTAGTCTTTTAGATAATTAAGTGTTGTAGAATATTTGTTTGGTAGCCAGACATCGTCTTGATCGGATAGGAAAATGTATTCTCCTTTAGCATTTTTTATTGCGTTTTCGAAGTTGAAAGTAAAATTGTGGAAGCCACCTTGTATTATTTTGATTCGAGGGTCGTTTATGTTGTTTATTATTTGGATAGTGTTGTCGGTAGAGTTGTCGTCAGATATAATTACCTCGTCATCTATATTGATTTGGGACAATATAGATGTCAGTTGTTCGTGAATGTATTTTTCTCCGTTGTAAGTTGCAATGCAGATTGAATTCATTTATGAATTATGTTTGAACAGGTATTTAATTTTATGAATCCAAAAATCTAATTTATTATTGAAAATGAAGGGGTAATTTTTATATACATTTATTGTGTTTGTATATATATACTTGAAGTTTTTTAAGCGGTCAATAAGTGAAAATTTATATTTATTTATTCCGAGAGTGTTATTGTCATGTTGACGATATAGGATTAGTTGTTTGTTAATGTTGTGGACTATGCCTTTTTGACAAATTTTTATAGCTATCCAAGCATCGTGCATAACTATATTATTTGGGAAAGGGAGAACCGTTGTTTTACATTGTTTGTTCATTAGGATAGTACATCCTGTTACGCTATTGCAAAAAGCCATATATTTGGCATTGTGATTTAAAATATCGGGTCTTATGCCTGCATATTTCCAAAGGCTTTTGTGGATAATTTCTTCGTTTTTGTTTATTATGCTTAAATCACAGTGAACTAGTATAGGAGTGTTGGGATAAGTTTTTTCTAAAGAAATTATATTTTCTAATGATTCTTGAATTTTGTTTGGTAACCAAATGTCATCTTGGTCGCAAAACATTATATAGTTGTTTGTTGATTGGGATAATAGAAATTCAAACGATTTAATAACGCCAATATTTTGGTTTATATTGTCTGATAGTAAATATATTTTATCAGAATATTTTTTTTGATATTGTTTTAAGATGGTTAATGTTGAATCGGATGAGCAATCGTCGCGCACGAGTAATCTCCATTCTGTATATGTTTGGTTTAGAATAGAGTCAATTTGTTTGGAAATATATTTTTCTCCGTTGTATGTTGATAATAAAATATCAATCATTTATGTTTATTTTTTCTGTATAATCTTCTTCCCAAAATATGGAAGCTTCTTCGAGTTGTTTTTTTCTTATTTCTTCAGGAGTTGTTTTTTTGATTTGTAGTATGGTTGATGGGTAGTTTATTTTGCTTTCCATTGAGTTTGTTTGGATTTGTAGGCTTCGGGCTTGAAAGAGGGAGTATGTAATGAAAAGGATTGCGAAAAGTTGTCGTGGAATTTTATCTTTTTTGTTTGATTTGGTGCAAATTGCGATTGTGTATATTATAACGAATGGGATGAAGAAAGAGCGCAATCTGTTTAGGAAAAAGTAGTACTGAAATAAAATTACGATTATAGCGATGCAACCCCATATAAACCAGTGTTGTTTAGTATTTTTTTTGTTGAAATCAGAGTAATAAGCGATGATGAAAATAGCACCTATATATACAGGCATTATGGCTTGTAGTATTTCGCTTTTTGAAAAATGGTGTTTGATTGAGTGTATGATATGTTGAGGGACAAAATTAAATTTTTCTAATGTAGTAGTTATTATATTTTCTAATGGGAAGATTAGAAATATTAGGAATGTGATAATTAGAAGAATGTATGCTCTTATATCTATTTTTATGTGAGATAACAGTATAATAATGGCTAATATGGTTAGTGCAAATATTGCTGATTTGTGAAAGAATAGAGATGTTATGAGTAGTAATATGCAAATATTAGTATGTTTTTTTTGATATGCGAGATATGCAAATAGGAAAATAGAGACAGCTAAGCATTGTCTTAATTGGCATAGCATAAGGTTGTAGTCGAAAACGACAAGCGCTAATAAAGCTAAGCATTTGTATTGGTCGATTTGTTTGAATAATATGTATATTGGTGTTAGATAAAGTATTGATATTATACATGTCATTCCCCAATATGATATGTTTAGATGGTTTAGGGTTGCGCAGAAGAGATTGTATCCGATTTCAAAGTTCCATTTGTTTTCGTAGCTGCCGTTAATTATTTCTTTTATAGGGACAAGAGTTTCGTAGTATTCTACATATTGCGATATGTCAGGGCCGAAATAGTATTTTATGCATACGAGGAAGCTAACAGAAATGAATGATAGTGTAAATATTTGATTTTGTGCTTTAGGGAATTTATCGAAAAGCATTTCGATTATTGCAAAACATAAAGCGACAATTATGAGTATTGAAAAATAATTCATTTTGTTAGTTGTTTTATAATTTGCAAAGATACTAAAAAAAAATGAATTAAAAAAGCACTGCTAATGATTTGTTAGCAGTGCTTTGTATTCTATCGCTTAAAATGATTATCGGATGATAATTATTCAGCAGCAGGTGCTTCAGTTGCTTCTGCAGCAGCAGCTTCTTCAGCAGCGGCTTTAGCTTCAGCTTCTTGAGCAGCGAGTGCTTCAGCTTTTTTCTTAGCGATTTCTTCAGCTTTAGCTTTGTTAGATGCTTTTTCAGCTTCGAGGCGAGCTTTCATTGTAGCAGCTTTAGCGTCAGCTTCTTTTTTTACGATAGCTTCAACAGCTTTAGTTTTGTTAGCTTTCCAAGCTTCGAAACGTTTTTCAGCTTCAGCTTCGTTGAATGCGCCTTTTTTCACACCGCCGAGGAGGTGTTTTTTCAAAAGCACACCTTCGCCTGAAAGGATGTTGCGAACAGTGTCAGTTGGTTGAGCACCGCACATTACCCAATGAAGAGCGCGTTCGAAGTTAAGATCGATAGCTGCTGGGTTAGTGTTTGGGTTGTAAGAACCGATACGTTCGATGAAACGTCCATCACGTGGAGCACGTGAGTCAGCGATAACAATGTGGTAGTAGGCATACCCTTTACGACCATTGCGTTGCAATCTAATTTTAGTTGCCATTCTTTTTCTTTGATTTTTAATTTGTTAATACCTAAGATGCTTTTTCACGAAAAGCGGTGCAAAGTTACAATTTTTTTTTGAATTAGGCAAGAGTTGTTTTGATTTTATTTTAATTATTTTTAGGTATTTGAGAAAATAGGCTTTTTAGAGTTTGTTTTGTGTATTTTCGTTTGTGTTTTGAGAATATTTGTAGTATGGCGCGGAGGAAGACTCTGATAAATAGTGCTATTTGAGCGCTGATGCCTATTTCTTTAGCCATTAATTTGTCGTAATGTAGGATGCTTTGATATCGTTTTGGGGTCATATTTTTTGCATAGTCGAGGACGGAGAGTTGGTGTTCGATGACTATAGGCATTACGTATGTGGTATAGTTATTTTTATAAAGTCGATAGAAATAGCAGATATCTAAGTCGTCGAGCGGGAATTCGGTAGGGAAGTTGCCTATTGAGGATATGGCAGAGGTATTGATTAAAGTGCCAGAATTAAAGGCAAATAAGCAATTGTTATTTAATCCTATAGGTGTTGGTTTTAAGAACCATTTGGGACCAAATAGAGGAGAATATTGTACTGGAGATATTTGCTTATTATTGTGAGTTATGATTGGTGCAATACAAGCTGTGTTGTTGTTAATAAGGGATAGAGATTTTTGTAACTCGTTGAAATATTGGATGTTTAGTGTTGTGTCTTGATCTAGGAGTAGAAGCCATTTAATTTGTTTGTTGATTGCAGATTTTAGGGCGTAGTTGTAGGCTTCTGCTAACATAGAGTTGTAAGCGGAGTTGTATATTTGATAGTCGGGATTGGGAGAAATGGGATTTTGAGGAGAATTGTTGTAAATGAGGATATCTAAATCGAATAAATCATTAATTTCTCTTTTTAGTTTTAATAGAGAAGTTAATGATTTGCTTTGAGATACACTGCAATTGTAGAGTACGACAATGGCTTGTATGTGATGTTTTATTGGCATAGAATCCATGCTTTTGGTGCAGAAGCAACGTTGGTTCTGATGCTGTCCATGTAGTTGAGCGCTTCTTTGTATTTGTTAAAGCCAGCAGCAGAGATGCGGAATTTGCCTTTAGATTCGATAATTTGTAGTTGCGTTTGGTCGAAGTGTTTGTGATTGGCAATATAATCTTCGGCTTCGGCTTGGGTTGTTAAGCTAGCTATGATTAGGTGGTATTTAGAACTTAGAGTTGAGGGTTGAGAGTTATTTTGTGTTGTTTTGATAGTTGTTATAGTGTCTATAGTTGCTATAGAGTTGATAGAAGCTATAGGGTTGATGGGAGTTATAGTGTTTGTCGCTTGATTTGATATGCTATCTGTAATTTGTAATTTGTAATCTGTAATTTGTTTGTAGAATGAGGCTTCGTGGGTTGTGTCGGTTACATGGGTTGGGATTAGTAACGATAATATGAATACTACGGCTAACATGGCAACGTAGCGTAATGCGTTTGAAGAGATGCGTGGCACGTTGAGTATGATGGTGTTGCCTGTGTTATTAGATGTAGATGAAAGTTGTTTGAGATGTACGATAGGAAGCCCGATATTTTCTGGGAGGAACTTAGAGTCGCTATTGTGCAATATGATGTTATTGTCGGCAGAGAGAGATAGAGCTCCTATGCGACCGAGAAGGAAAGTGTTGCCGTTGTTGAGTGATTTTTTTATTTGTTCAACGTCAGCCTGGATGGCGTTAAGTGCTTCGGTGTAACTGATATTGCGGTCGCGCATATATGCCTCGGTGAGGAGGCCGTCGTGATAGGTGAGTAGAGGGTTAAATCTAATGTGCTCAGTTGGAGCATAGAAGATGTTATTGCGCACGAAAGCCTTGTCGCGGTAGGTAAGGAATCCTCCGAGATTAGGCACGATGACACATTCGTGTTTAATGATTAGTTCTTCTATGTATTGAGCAAGATTTTTCACGATGCAAAGATACAAAAAAATGAGGAATGAGGAATGAGAAATGAGGAGTTTTTTTGACTTTATTTATTGTAGAATTTCTTTTATGGTGATAATTAGTTGATTGGAGTAGGTGGTTGGGTTGGATTTAATTTCGTTGAGTTTATTATATATAATGTGGTTGAGTTCGGTAGTGTGAAAAGTTATGTTGGTTAATAGATTTTCGATAGCACGATAGGCTGATATTTCGTCGAGATCTTGAGGATTTATGTGTTCGATTGTGTTTTGTAGTGTATCTATGTCGATGTTGTTTGTTTGTCGTGCAAGGGTATGGTAGGCGGTAAGGCGGAGGAGGGGATTTTCGCTTTGTTCGAGTTGTAGGATTTGTTGGGTGAGGTGTGTAGTTTTGCGAAGTAGGGCAAAGGCGAAAATTTCGGCAAGTTCGATTGTAGTGATGCCTTGAGTCCATTCTGCTAGGTGTTCTGGAGTGAGTTCGAGAGGTGGACAGAGTAGAGTTGCGAGGAGTTTAGTTTCGCGAATAGACATGAGCCAAAGGCGTTCGGCGAGGGTGTAGTTAGGGGTGTAGTTTTGTGCGATTTCGCAGAGGCGAGACCAAGATACACCGAAATTTTGTTTATATTCGAGTCCGGAATTGTCTATGTTTTCGGCGCAAATGCCGTTCATAGACAGATAAATTGTGCGGCGGATTGATTTTATTTGGTTTTCAATCTCTTCATTTACAGCGAAATATTTGATTTGTGTCATTTCTTTTAAAAAAATATTATAAAATTGTTGTGTGATTCGATAAAAAGTTGTAACTTTGCAGTCGCAAAACAGACCTGGTGGATGTAGCTCAGTTGGTTAGAGTATCAGATTGTGGTCCTGAGGGTCGTGGGTTCGATCCCCATCATCCACCCAGCTTTTTTGGAGAGACGCTTTTTTGAGCGTCTCTTTTTTTTGTGTCTATTTTAACAGAAGTACAAAATTTAATTTTCGGGAGAATATGTTTATTTACTATTGATAGGATTGTGTTGGTTGAATTTGTTTTTTTAAGTACAAACCTTGTAATTAATTAGTACTTAGTAATTTTTATGAACCAAAGGTCTTTGAGCCGAAGGCGATAAAATTAGGGTTTGTACTTAAAAAAAGTAATTATCCTTGCAAAGTAGTGAAATACAAATTATATTTTGTGAGCCTATGAAATATTGGATTTGTACTTATGTTAAAAATACTATCGGAAGATGGCAGGGATGTCGGTGTCGAATTTCATTACTTCGCGGGTTACGGGGTGGATGAAAGAGATGACTTGAGCATGGAGACAGAGGCGACCGAGAGGGTTGGATTGTGCACCATAGCGTTTGTCGCCTGCAATAGGGTGTCCGATAGAGGCGAGTTGTACGCGGATTTGGTTTTTGCGGCCTGTTTCGAGAGTGATTTCGAGTAGAGTGTAACGACCGTTATTTTTGATTACACGATAGTTCGTGATTGCTTTTTTGCCACCATTGTCGACTGGTGAGGCTTGCATTTTTAGAGATTTAGGGTTTTCGGTGAGCCAAGAGACGATTTGTCCTTCTTGTTCAGCGATTTCTCCTTCTACAACGCCAACGTATTGGCGACGAATGACGTTCTCGTTCCAACGTTCTTGGAGTATTTCTTGAATTTCTTCGGATTTAGCGAAGAGAAGAAGGCCTGAAGTGTCGCGGTCGAGGCGGTGAACGATGAATACACGGTTGTTTTTGCCACGACGACGGACATGTTCCATCATGACAGAGTAGGCAGTTTGTTCGCCTTCGCGACCAGTGGACATGGTGAGTACGCCAGGTTTTTTGTCGACCACGATGATGTGCTCGTCTTCGTAAATGATTTTAACCTTGTGGTTGGGGTTTTGGCGTTCTTCGCCCACGCTACGCCAAGTGAGGCGGTCGCCAGCACGGAGTGGAAGGTCGAAAGCCGTTTCGGTTTTGCCGTTGATGGCAATTTGGCGGTGAGCAAGGAACGATTTGATTGCGCTACGGCTTTGGTGAGGCCATATTTCAATCATATATTCAAGGAGTTGAGCATCGTGCTTAACTGTATAGTTTTGGTCTGGGATTGAGTTTTTGCGTTGAGGAGGGGTTGATTTTTTTGCCATAATTACTTTGTTTTTGTTTTAAACAGAAGTACAAATTTATATTTCGGGATATATAGTTTATTGATAACAGAATGGAATTTAGGGATTTGTTTATTTTTTTAAGTACAAGTCTTGGAATTAATTTCTTACTACTAGCTCCCTATTCCTTACTCTTTAATTATATAAACGTCTTCGTTTTCGCCTTTCATTTTGTATTCTTCGCGGGCGAATTTTTCGAGGGCTTCGGTGTCGGACTGAATAGCATCGAGAAATTCTTGGTCTTTACGAATTTTTTCCTCGTAGTTTTCGATTTCTTTTTTGAGTTCTTGTTTTTCGCGATAGGCTTTATAGCGATCGATTAGGCTGTTGGAATCGAAAAAGATTATTATTATTGCAAAGATGACGAGTGTGATAGTGTATTTGTTAATCCACTTGTTTTGCTTTAGCTTGATGTAGAGAAGTTTTAGTTTGTTCATAGTGCTTTCAGTTTAGAATATGCAAAGGTACGAAAATAATTCATAATTCACAATTTATAATTCATAATTTTAGGGGGAGAATTTTTATTTTTTAGTGCTTGGTGTTTTTATGGTATATTTATAACCCGTTGGCGGAATTAAATTAGAGTGCAATAAAATGCTTCAAATAACATAAATACCTAAAGGTTCATATTTTATTGTTTAAAGATATATTTGTTCGCCCCCTTTGGGGACGAGGGGATAAAGAGGGTATTTGCTTTCCGCAAGTTCCTTCGCTTCGCTCAGTCGCATGCGGTTAAGCACATTAGCCCTCTTCGAGGACTTTTAAGTAAGCTAATAATAATTTTAATTCCGCCAACGGGTTATATTTATAGTATGTTGTGGTATTTGAGAAGGAAGGGTTTTATTTTTTTTGTTTAAAATGAGTTTTGTTTTGATATTGGTAGATTGGATTTTTTTTTGTAAATTTGCATGCTTAATTTAGGGTTATTGTATTTATATTTGAAAATATTATGTCAGAAGAATTGGAAAATCAAGAGAATGAGATGATTGAAGAGACTGAGGATGTGATGGGAGAGGGTCATTCGGAGTATAAGATTAGTGACGGAAAGGGGGATGAGGTGTTTCATCTCTCGGGGATGTTTCGTACGTGGTTTTTGGATTATGCGTCGTACGTGAACTTGGAGCGTGCGATACCCCATATCAATGACGGATTGAAGCCTGTGCAACGTCGTGTGCTATATGCTATGCGACGATTGGATGATGGACGATACAATAAAGTGGCTAATATAGTGGGACATACGATGCAGTTTCACCCTCATGGTGATGCGTCGATAGGCGATGCGTTGGTGAATTTGGGACAGAAGAATTTGTTGGTTGACTGTCAGGGTAACTGGGGTAATATATTGACAGGAGATGGTGCAGCTGCGCCACGTTATATAGAGGCGCGATTGACTAAGTTTGCGTTGGAGGCAGTGTTTAATCCAAAGACAACGCAATGGAAACCATCGTATGACGGAAGAAACAGAGAGCCGATATCGTTGCCTGTGAAATTTCCATTGTTGTTGGCGCAAGGTTCGGAGGGTATTGGATTGGGTTTGAATTCGAGAATATTGCCTCATAACTTTGGGGAGTTGTGTGATGCATCGATAGCATGTTTGAAGGGCGAGGAGTTTGAATTATTCCCTGATTTTCCAACAGGGGGTATGATGGATGTGTCGAAATACAACGATGGAGAGCGTGGCGGTAAGTTGGCAATACGTGCGAAGATAGAGAAGATAGACAATAAGACATTGAAGATAGTGGAGGTGCCATACGGAGTAACATCGGGGGTGTTGATGGATTCGATAGTGAAGGCGCACGAGAAGGGTAAGTTGAATATCAAGAAGATAGATGATAATACGTCGAAAAACGTAGAGATACGTGTGCATTTGGAGGCAAAGACATCGAGCGATAAGACAATAGATGCGTTGTATGCCTTTACGAAATGTCAGGTGAATTATTCGCCAAACTGCTGTGTGGTAGATGATAACAAACCATGTTTTATCACAGTGTCAGAGGTGTTGAGACGAAGCACAGATAGTACGGTGGATTTGTTGCGTCAGGAATTAGAGATAGAGAGAGGAGAATTGAGCGAGCAATTGCATTTTGCGTCGCTGGAAAAGATATTTATAGAAGAGAGAATCTATAAAGACAAACAATTTGAACAGGCAAAATCGACAGATGCAGCACTGGACCATATCGACTCGAGATTAGAGCCGTATAAACCGAAATTTATACGCGAGGTGACCCGTGAGGATTTGCAACGATTGTTGGAAATCAAGATGGCTCGTATCTTGAAATTCAATACAGATAAAGCAGATGAGCAGATAGTTGCGTTGAAAGATAGAATAAAAGAGTTGGACTATAAATTGGCTCATATCATAGAGCATGCGATAGAGTGGTTTGAACACTTGAAGGCAAAATATGCACATTTGTATCCACGTCAGACAGAGTTGCGCAACTTCGAGACAATACAAGTGGCTAAAGTGGTGGAAGCCAATGAGAAACTTTATATTAACCACGAAGAAGGATTTGTGGGAATAGGATTGAAGAAAGATGATAATACAGAGTTTGTTACAAACTGTTCGGATATGGACGACATTATCATTTTCTATAAAGATGGCAAATATAAAGTGATAAAAGTGGCGGACAAGGTGTATGTGGGCAAGAATATATTGCACGTGGGAGTGTGGGTGAAGAACGATAAACGTACGATATATAATGTAGTATATCGTAATGGTAAGGACAAAGGTTATTATATTAAACGCTTTGCAGTGAGCGCAGTAACGCGAGATAAAGAGTATGATTTGACACAAGGCGTGGCAGGTTCGAAGGTGGTATATTTTTCGGCTAACCCTAATGGAGAAGCAGAAATAATAAAAGTTCAGTTGAAACCAACGACACGCAGAATAAAGAATTTGACATTCGAGAAAGACTTCTCAGAGATAGCAATCAAAGGGCGTGATGCGATGGGTAACATACTCACAAAATTTGATGTGGCGAAGATAGTGTTGAAGCAGAAAGGAGGTTCTACGCTTGGCGGTACGGATATTTATTTCGATAGAGACGTGTTGCGTTTGAATATAGACAAGAGGGGTGAATATCTCGGTAACTTTGACGGCGACGACCAAATACTTGTGGTTACAAAACGAGGTGAGTATTATACAACGAATTTCGATTTGAACAATCACTATGACGACGATTTATTGCGAATTGAGAAATTTGACGCTGCGAAAGTGTGGACAGCAGTGTTGTATGATGATGAGCAGAAGTATCACTATATCAAGAGATTTACGTTTGAGGCAGTGAATAAACGTACGTCGTATCTGATAGTAGGTGGCGATTCGCGAGTTGATTTGTTGACAGATACAGTCTATCCACGATTGAAGGTTACGTTTGGTGGTGGCGATTCGTTCCGCGAAGCGATAGAGATTGATGCAGAGGAGTTTATTGGAGTTAAGAGTTATAAAGCAAAAGGTAAGAGATTAAGCAATTATGTGGTAGGCGAAGTAGAGGAGTTGGAGCCATTGCGTCAGCCTGAGCAGATTACAGATAACGGAGAACAGAGTGTTGATAATGAGGGAGGTGAGAGTGCTGAAGATGTATTGGCAGGGATTGAGATAGTTTCTGTTCAGCCAGAAGACCCAGAACAGATTGTCGATGACAGAGAACAAGTTAATGATGATGGGCAGATGAGCTTATTTTAATTCATAATTCACAATTCATAATTCATAATTATTTGCCGATTGGCATATGATTTTGAGCGTATAACTTTAATGAAAAAATTATTATTACTTTTATTGTGCATCGTGCATTGTGCATTGTGCATTGATTTGCGGGCGCAAGATGATGCAGAGTCGATTGTGTCGGGAGATATTGAGGTTGAGGGACTTGATAATTTTTGGGTGGAGAGTAGGTTGATAACCGATATTGATAAGATAACCCCCTCCGCTTCGCTCGTCCCCTTAAAACAGGGGGAGAATATGAGGAATATGGAATGTAGGGACACGGCGTGCCGTGTCCTATCAGTCGCCAGACTGAAATGAGGAATGAGGAGTTAGGAATTAGGAGTTAGGAATGGTGTAATACAGATTATGTATATGAAAAAACTATTATTACTTTTATTGTGCATCGTGCATTGTGCATTGTGCATTGATTTGCGGGCGCAAGATGATGCAGAGTCGATTGTGTCGGGAGATATTGAGGTTGAAGGACTTGATAATTTTTGGGTGGAGAGTAGGTTAATAACCGATATTGATAAGATAACCCCCTCTCCTTCGGGACTCCCCCTAAAACAGGGGGACAATATAGAGGAAGCCAAAATTGCCTGCGAAAAACAGGGTGGTAATATTGAAACTCAAAATCCTCAATTTTCTACTCTTAACTCTTTTAAGTCAGCACGTCCTAAAGGTGGGAATGTTGCATTTTTGTTGCATGTGCAGAAGTATATGTCGAAGGTATTTAATGTGTTGTTTGAAAAATACCCAGAGGAGATGTTGGGTTTGATTGGTACACGCACAGAGATAAGAATAGAATTTGTGGTTACAAAAGAGAATGAGATAGAGTTGCAGTCGATAACAAATGGCGCATTGTTTGGGTTTGATGTTGTAGTGGTTGAGAAGATGTTTAAAACGTATAAGAAGTGGTATGCTGCGAGAGTTAATGGAGTGGAGGTAGATTCGTTTGTTGAGTTGGTGATAGATGTTTCTATTTAGGGAACAGGGAACAGGGAATAAGGAATAGGGAATAAGGAATAGGGAACATGGAATAGGGAACAAGGAATAAGGAATAGGGAATAGGGAGTGGGTGTGATTTTTCTTTGAAAAATAGTTGTAGATATAAATTTTTTGTGTAACTTTGCAAAATGTTGTGTAGTGTATAACTATAGCGACTATAGTGGTTATAGTGACCATAAATATTATATAAAAGACCAATTATTAATCATTAAATTTAAATATCATGGGAGCAATTAAATCATTTGAAGATTTGAAAGCGTATTTGACTTCAGGTAATGGAGTTACACGTAAAAAAATGGCAGTTGCCAATGCAGTAGATATGCACTCGCTCGAGGCAGCAATGCAAGCAGTAAAAGAGGGCATCGTAGAAGTATTTCTTGTTGGTGATGGTAAAATTATCAACGAACGTTTGGAATATTATTTTGCATCGGCAGATAAAACATACGTTCATGTAACAGATGTTGCTGATCCACAAGCAGCTTGTGAAGAGGCAGTACGTATGGTGAAAGAAGGTGAATGCGATATCTTGATGAAAGGTATGGTAAACACAGACGTTATTCTTCGCGTAGTGTTGAACAAAGAAAAAGGTATATTGCCAAAAGGACGCGTATTGACATATAACTCAATCCTTAATATTCCTGGTTATCATAAACTTGCGTTCTTTACAGACCCAGCAGTTATCCCTGCTCCAAACAAAGAACAACGCATTGAGATGATTAAATATGCGCTTGAAACAGCTCGTAAATTTGGTGTAGAACAACCAAAAGTAGCACTTCTTCACGCAACAGAAAAACCAAATCCAAAAATTGCTTTCATGCAAGACTATTTGGATATCATCGAACTTTGGAAACAAGGTGAATTTGGTGATTGTATCATTGATGGTCCAATGGACGTATTCATTGCAATGGACAAAGAACGTGGCGGTATTAAAAACGTGCCATCTCCAATTCTTGGTGATGCTGACGTGCTTATTTTCCCTGATTTCCAATCAGCTAACTGCTTCTACAAAGGCTTAGTATCATTCGGTGGTGCAGGTATGGCTGGCTTGCTTCAAGGTACAGAAAAACCTGTAGTTCTCAACTCTCGTTCAGATAGCGAAGAATGTAAATTCTACAGTATCTGTATGGCAGCAATTTTGGCTCAATAATTATTGAGACACGAGACGCGAGACACGAGATGTGAGACACGAGATACGAGATGTGAGACTCGAGACACGAGATACGAGACATGAGACTCGTGATACGAGATGTGAATCGTGAGATTAGTCTAGTCTTTTTTATACATTAAAGTAGTTAATAATAATATTAAACCTAAAAAACATGAAAAAAATATTAGTTATCAATCCAGGTTCAACTTCTACAAAATTTGCAGTTTATCACGATGAAGAAGCTGTGTTTACAAAAACATTGCGTCATCAAGGCGAGGAGTTGGCACCATATCCAAATGTTGCATCACAATACGAATTCCGTAAAGATACAATCCTCAATGCATTGAAAGAAGAGGGTATTGCTATTGATTTTGATATCATCGTAGGACGTGGTGGTCTTTTGCGTCCAATCGCATCGGGCGTTTATGAAGTAAACGAAGAGATGCGTGAAACACTTCTTGCTGCTAAATATGGCGAACACGCTTGTAACCTTGGTGGACTTATTGCAGCTGACATAGCAAAAGGTTTGGGTTGTAAAGCAGTTATTGCAGACCCAGTGGTAGTAGATGAAATGCAAGATGTAGCACGTATTAGTGGACGTCCTGAAATTCCAAACGTATCAATTTTCCACGCATTGAACCAAAAAGCAATTGCACGTCGTTATGCAAAAGAGGTTGGTAAAGCATACGAAGAATTGAATGTGATTGTAGCTCACCTTGGTGGTGGTGTATCAGTAGGTGCTCACCAAAAAGGTAAAGTAATTGACGTAAACTGTGCATTGGGTGGTGATGGTCCTTTCTCACCAGAACGCGTTGGTACACTTTCAGCATCAGGCTTGATGAACCTTTGCTTCTCAGGTAAATATACAAAAGACGAAGTTAAGAAAATGTTGATTGGTAATGGTGGTTTGATGGCTCACCTTGGTTTGAACGACGCTTATCAAGTAGAAATCAAAGCAGAAAAAGAAGGCGACCCACAAGCAAAACTTATCTACGATGCAATGGCATATCAAGTAGGTAAAGCTATCGGTGATAAAGCAGCCGTATTGAAAGGAAAAGTAGATGCTATTCTTGTTACTGGTGGTATCGCATACGGTAAAGGTTTCGTTAAATATATTGCTGATATGGTTGAGTTTATTGCTCCTGTAAAAGTATATCCAGGTGAAGACGAACTTGGCGCATTGGCATCAAATGGTCTTCGCGTGTTGAATGGCGAAGAGTGCTTGAAATATTGATTTTTAGCGCAGAGATAATAATCTGTATTTTAGAATATTATATTTGATATTATGTAGGTTGATTGATAAATGTGTTGGTCAACCTATATTTTTTATTTATAAATTTGTTATTTTTTGAAATAAAATTATTAACTTTGTAGTCTAAATGTTTAATTTTTAAATTTGGAATATTATGAAAAAATTTTTACTCTTTTTTGCGGTATCATTGTTTTCAGTAGCAATGTTTGCTCAAACAATTGAAAGTCTTAAAGATGGTGCGGCATTTTCGATGACATCGCCAAATGGTGCTTATTTAGCTGGTAATATGGAAGATGCAGCAGCATATTACAATGTAAAAACACGAACCATTAAGTCGTTGCAAGGCGAAATTCAAGATGATGGTGGTTGTACGGTATGGGATATTAATGATAAAGGACAAGTTGCAGTGGATTGGAAGGGACATGCTGCTATTTGGACAGAAAAAGGTGAATTTGAGACATTGCCATTGCCAAATGGTTTGACATCAGCAGAAGAGGCATATAATGCAGCACGTTGTTTGTCTAATGATGGTAAATATGTAGTTGTTTCGTTTGGTTCGCCAACAACCTCAATATTCCTTTATACTTTAGGCGAAGATGGTCTTTATACAATGGAAAAAGTAGTATGTCCAGAAGTTGCTCCAATTTATAATCAGGAGCCTCAATTTATTGCTCCATACGGAATAACAGATGATGGTAATCGCATCCTCGGACGTTTCCTTGTGGAGACTGGTGAATTTGAATTACCTTTCGTATGGGAACGTACACCGGGAGGAGATTGGACAATTCGTTGGATTGCAGATGAATTTATTGTAGAAGGTGGTAAAACAGATGCAGTATTCTATGGTACTGATTTTGTTTTTGATGGTGATCAGTTTGAAGACCCAGAGGGTTATGAGGCTGCATATAATGAGTGGTTGGCAATGAGAGAAGATTATTATGCAACGATTGATGCAGTTTCATCAGGTTATTTCTTCCAAGGAACAATGGGTGATTTGTCGGACTTGGGTATGAGTGCAAACGGTAAGTATGCTAAGATGAATATCTCGTTTAAAGATTTAGAATCAGGGGATACTGTTGTTTATAACTATCCTGCAGTAATTGATTTGGAAACAGAAGAAGTTTATGTGTTTGACGTAGTTAAAGATGGTGGTTGTTTGTCTGTTACAAATGATGGTGTAATTTCTATTGCAACTCCAAAAGTAGAGTATTTCCGTTCTTCTTTGATAGTTTCTATTAAGAATACAAGAGATGTAAAATCTCTTACACAATATACACTTGAGAGAACAAATAATGAGATTAACTTGGCAGATTATATGACATACGAAACTCCAAACGGACCACAATTAGCCGAAGGTGGTACTATTTTGTTTGCTGATGGTTCTGGTTATATGACAAGCCAATATAATGGTTTTGGTGATAATCAATCATATGAGACATATATTGTGAACTTTGCACCAAATACAGCAGTTGATGTGGTTTATGATAGTGATTTGCTTGTTTATCCAAATCCTACAATGGGTGTTTTGAATTTCTCGGAAGAATTGAGTAATGTTAGAGTGTTTGATGTTACAGGACGTATGGTTTATGCAGTATCGGATGTGGTTAGAAGTGTTGATTTGAATGAAATTGTAGGTGGTGTGTATTTCCTTGTGGTAGAGAAAGATGGAGAACAAGTTTCAACAAAAATTGTGAAGAAATAATTAATAATTTATTTATTTAACTAGATTATTTAGTCAACCTAGATAATCTAGTTAAATGTTATTTTTATGAAAAAAATCTATTCTATTATTTGTGCATTGTGCATTGTGCACTGTGCATTCCAAAAACGCATAGTACATATTTCTCTCCCAAGGTGAGGTGTACTATGCTTTTTTCATCCCTTGAATTCCTATACCTTTTTCTCCCCGTGTCGGTCGGCGGATATTTCCTCTGCCCCCGTCGGCTGAAAAATCTCTGGCTCTTTGCCGTGAGCCTCGTTTTTTACGCCTTCGGAGAACCCGTGTACGTTCTTCTGATGCTCTTTACCGTCCTTTGCGACTACCTTTTCGGCTTGAGGCTGGAGCGCGGAAAACGAAAGAAGCTCATTTTGTGGTGCGCCGTCGCCCTCAACCTCGCACTGCTCGGATTTTTCAAATACTACGACCTTTTCGCTTCGCTTGTCGGTCTGCCCGAGCTGAATATCCCCCTGCCCATAGGTATCTCCTTTTATACCTTTCAGGCGCTCTCTTACGTTGTCGACGTCTACCGCGGACAGGTCAGAGCCGAGAGGAGCTTCGTTTCCTTCGGCGCGTACGTCTCGCTCTTTCCTCAGCTCATCGCGGGGCCGATAGTAAAATACAGCGACGTCTCGCGCGAGCTCTCGGACAGACGCCATAGCGTATCCGACGCGGCAGAGGGGATCGCCCGCTTTTGCGTCGGACTCTCGAAAAAGGTGCTCCTTGCCAACGGAGCGGGAGAGCTCTCCGAGGCGTTCTTCGAAAAGGGAAGCGTCCTTTCATTTTTCGTCGGACTTCTCCTTTACGCCATGCAGATATATTACGACTTTTCGGGATATTCCGATATGGCGATAGGGCTTGGCAGAATTTTCGGCTTCCGCTTTCCCGAAAACTTCAATTACCCTTATACGTCGGAGAGCATCACCGAATTCTGGAGAAGGTGGCATATCACGCTGTCCTCATGGTTTCGCGAGTACGTGTATATTCCGCTCGGAGGCAACCGTAAGGGAAAATGGCGCACCTATCTCAATCTCTTTGTCGTCTGGTCGCTGACGGGACTCTGGCACGGAGCGTCGCTCAATTTTATTTTGTGGGGCGTGTACTTTTTCGTTCTGCTTGTCATAGAAAAGGCGTTTTTTCTCAAATGTCTCAAAAATATACCTAAAGTCCTGAGATGTCTCTATTCGGGCGTTTTTATACTCATAGGATGGCTCATTTTTGCCGCTGAGGGAGTGACGGTGACAGAGCTTTTTGCAGGAATTTCCTCGCTTTCTTTCACCGACGGCGGTGTGACTCTTTACGCTCTTTTGCGCATACTCCCCTTTATTCTTATAATGCTCGTCGGTGTAACTCCGCTACCGAAAAGGCTCTTTTCGCAGCTTGCAGAAAACCGCCCCGCGCTCGGTGCGACTTTGCGGAATATACTCTCTGTCGCATCGCTTCTGCTTTGCACCGCCTACCTTGCCGACGCGGGATATAACCCCTTTCTGTATTTCAGATTTTAGCAAAACCGTCGGCCGTCCGCAAGTAAAACCGTCCGCCAGCGCAAGCAAAAGCGCCGTCCCCCTGCACGGGTAAAACTCTCTAAAACTTGCAAAAAATAAAATAAATACCTTGCGCCGACAAATTTTTTGTGATATAATATACTCTGTATATGCGTTTGGCTTATATCGCATATCACTTTTGAAATTTTAAGCTTTTAAGTATAGGTATTTATATAAATTTTCGGCGTTTTGGAGGTAACAGGTGGCAAAAAATACGTTTTCCGACGAGGTAAAAAAGAAGGGCAAGTCGGTTGCAAAAAAATCGGTAAAAAAGGGAGCTAAATCTCTTGCAAAGACCGCAAAGGACGGTATAGAGGGCGAAAATCAGGGCGCGCCCAAAAGACATATAGCCCTGAAGATAATTCCGTACTGTCTGTGCGTTCTGTCGATAGTGCTGGCGGTGTTCTTTATCACGGTCCACGTTGCCGAGGCAGACGCGGGATTTATAGGTAACGCCGTTCAGTACGCGCTCGGTGGTATCTTCGGAGGCGCGGCTCTGCTTGTGCCGATAGCACTCGGCTTTTTCGGTGTAAGGTGGTGCGTCTACAACATAAAATGGCGCGAGGAATATATGGCAAAGGGCAACGAGCGCTACCGCGATTACAGAAAAGCCAAGGGTAGGATAGTTTTGCAGGGCATTATGATCTGCCTTGTGATTCTTACTGTTTCGGGACTTTTCGGCGTGTTCGCGGGATATGATTTCTCCGACGGACTTGACTTTGTTGATATGTGGGAAATGGGCGGAGAGGAGCTCTTCCTCGGCGGCGGAGGAATTCTCGGAAGCACGCTCGGCGGACTTCTTGTCGGAGCCGTTAAGGAGATCTGCTCGGTCATCATACTTTTTGCTCTGCTTGCGGTGTTCAGTATGCTCATGTTCGGTCTTACTCCCGATTACGTTGTAACAAAGATACGCGATGCGGCGGCAAGAGCCAAGGCAGAGCGCGAGGAGGCGGCAGAGGAGGAGCGCCTTGCGGCGGCGCAAAAGGCGGAACAGGAAGCTAAGGAAGCGAAGGCGGCAGCGGCAAGGGCGGCTAAGTCGGAGGCTACTCTCACGGCGCGAGTAAGCTCCGAGCAAAAGAAAAAGGATGCTCCCAAGGGAATGTCTGCCTCGGATATAGCGAATATCACCGAGGACGACGAGCCTCCGTTCGATGATAAAGCGGAAGTAAAAGAGATAAAGGAAATAAAAGAAGAGCAAAAGGAAGAGGACGACATCGTAGCGCGTATGTTCTCGGACAGCTTCTCCGAAAAGAAGAAAGAGGAGGAGAAAAAGAAAGAGAACGAGCGCAAAGTGCCCGATGCGGACAAGCAGTCTGAGCGGCGCGAAAAGGCTCCGTCGCGTGAGAACGGCGGCGACTTCGGCGGAGAGCCCGGTATTGATGCCGACGGCGAGTTCGATCCGCTTGAGGATATTATAAAGGAGCTCAACAAGGCCACGGGCGAGGTCACGCTTGTCGATGAGGTGCCCGACGGAGGCGAAAAGAAGGACGATACCTTAAAGACGCTCAATATCTCCGAGCTCAAAACAGAGGACATACAGTCGGATATGGCGGCGGTAGCGCCCGACGAGGGAGACAGCGAGGATGAGGAAGAGCCCCCCACGCCCTATATCTTCCCGCCCGTTGATCTGCTTGCCAAGGGTAAGAATATCTCCGACAGCCACGCCGAGGAGGAGATACAGGCAAACGCAAGACAGCTTGTCTCCACTCTCCAGAGCTTCAAGATAAACATAAAGGATATAAATTGCTCGCGCGGCCCTACGATCACGCGCTACGAGCTGAAGCCCGAGGCGGGCATACGCGTCCGCTCGATAGCAAATCTTGTCGACGATATTTCTCTGTCCCTCGCTACCTCGGGCGTGCGAATTGAAGCGCCTATCCCCGGAAAGCCTGCGGTCGGTATCGAGGTGCCCAATAAGAACCGCGCCACCGTTTATCTGCGCGATCTTATTGAAAACACGCAGTTCTCCGAGGCAAAGAGCAAGCTGACAGCCTCTCTCGGTATGGACGTAGGCGGAAATCCCGTTTATTTTGATATATCCAAAATGCCCCATATGCTTATAGCGGGAGCTACGGGTATGGGTAAGTCGGTCTGCATCAACTGCATTATCATAAGCCTTCTTTACAAGGCGCGCCCCGAGGATCTGAAGCTCATTCTCATAGATCCTAAGAAGGTAGAATTCAATATCTATAAGGATATTCCCCATCTGTACGCTCCCATCGTCAGCGAGCCCAAGAAGGCGGCGGGCGCTCTTGCGTCGGCTGTGGCTGAGATGGAAAGACGCTTTGAGCTTATAGAGGAGGTAGGCGTGCGTGACATAGCGTCCTACAACGCCGTTACCGAGAACGATCCCTATAAAGAGCATATGCCTCATATGGTCATTATCATAGACGAGCTTGCCGATCTTATGATGACAGCTCCCGACGAGGTCGAAACGGCTATTTGCCGTCTTGCGCAGAAGGCGAGAGCTGCGGGTATTCACATAATCATCGGTACACAGCGTCCCTCGGTTGACGTTATCACAGGACTTATTAAGGCAAATATCCCCTCGCGTATCGCCTGCACCGTTGCATCGCAGGTAGACTCGCGTACGATCATTGACATCGCGGGAGCCGAGAAGCTTATCGGACGCGGAGATATGCTCTTCGCGCCCGTCGGAGCGGCAAAGCCTATGCGTGTTCAGGGCGCGTTCGTTACCGACTCGGAGGTCGAAAATATAGTTACCTTTATCCGCGACAACAACGCCAAGGCGAAGTACAACGCCGAGTTTATCAACCGTCTTGAGGAAGAAGCGGCGAAGTGCGGCGTCAAGAAAGGCGGCTCGGGCGGCGGTGATATTTCTCCGATGGGCGGAGACGACAATACCGATTCGAAATTCCAAGCGGCTGTCAAGCTCGCCGTAGAGGAGGGAAAAATATCGACCTCGCTCATGCAGAGACGTCTCGGCGTCGGCTACGGTCGCGCGGCGAAGATCATCGACAGCATGGAGGAGATGGGCTACGTTTCAAAGCCCGACGGCAATAAGCCGAGAAGAGTCCTTCTCACGGCGGAGGAATACGCGAAGCGCGTTACCGAGGGTACTCTCGGAGGGGAAGAAGTATAAAAGGTGCTTCAAATTGGAGTTTATCTTTTTCGCTTACGCGAAAAGTCGATATGTTCGTACGAACTTCGACAGCCTTCTCCTGTGGAGAAGGTGCCGAGCTTGCGAGGCGGATGAGGAGATCGCTATTTGTACAAGTCTCGAGCTCCTCATCCGTCACTCCTTCGTCGTGCCACCTTCTCCACGGGAGAAGGCTAAATGTTAGTTCGCCCACCAATACAATCTGTTCGA
>JAFTSS010000060.1 GCA_017467185.1 Paludibacteraceae bacterium
ATCCCCACCTCCCTATGGGCACCTCCCCTTTGAAAAAAGGGAGGAGTTAAAGCAAAAAACACAATATGAAACGAATACTCTACATACTCGCAATAGTATTGTCAATCCTCGCCTGCCGCGAGGAGATTGACAAAAGCAACCGCTACGTCTTCACAGGCGAGACGGTTGCCGATTTCATGCTCAACCGCAGCGAGAAGTATTCGCACATGATAACGCTGATGAAGCGTGCAGGGATTTTCAGTCTGATGCAAACCTGGGGACAATACACTCTGTTCCTGCCCGACAACGAATCGGTGGAAAAGTTCGTTGCAGAGCAGGACAGCATCTACCACGCGACAAAAGATGCATACAATCCTGTGTGGACAGGCATAACCTCACCGCTGTTTGAAGACCTAAGCGACTCAATGGCTAATGTCATTGCTCGCACACATGTGACAGAGGCTGCAACAAGAATGGCAGAAATGGGCGAAGGGTCGCTACCCGAACGCAATTTTAACTACCGCTTATTGGGAGTAAATTATATAGTGAAAGGCGAACAATATTACATAATGCTTAACAACAGTGCAGCAATAATAAATGGCGACAATAATGTTGAAAATGGCGTTGTTCACCTTGTCGATAAAGTTATTGCGCCATCGCAAAAAAATGTACCTGAACTTATAGGCTCTTATCAATTTTTTAAACTATTCACAGAGGCAATGAACCTCACAGGGTTCTGCGATTCACTGAAACTGGACAATGACAATAGTTACAATCCCGATGAGCACACATCACAAAATGATTTTGGGAGCACTTACTACGCGCCCGAAACACGTTTCTACAAATATACAGGTTTTATAGAAACTGACGAAGTGTTCAACGCAAACGGCATTTACACAATAGACGAACTGACGGCATTTTCCGAAAAGTGGTACGGCACAGAAGATAAAGAGAATCCACACAGCCCTAAAAATGCACTTTACAAGTTTATTGCCTACCACTTTGTGCCACGCGAATTACCACATAATAAAATTGTACCATACGACATAAACACAGAAAACAGTAATTTTGACCTTTTTATGCCTACATTATACGACCGTTACGACTACTTTGAAACCATGCAAGGCACAATGATAAAAGTCGTAAAACCATTCAGTTCAAGGGCATCGATACATACATAAATTACAACAAACGTAACTATCCATACAACATACAAATGATTCCCCACCTCAATATCAGAGTAATTCCACTGACTGAGTTTGTAAACATAAAAAAAGAATACTCACAATTCGATCAAATGGCAAGCAACGGTATTCTGCACCCGATAGACAAAATACTCATTTATAATGAAGATGAAATGTTCGGTAATATTTTAAACGAACGCATAAGGCTAGATTTTTATAGTCTTATCCCCGAACTATCGTGTAATAATATCAGATATAAATTGGGGACAGTGTACAATATGCCGAAGAACTACAGCAAAACGGTAAATATAAAAAATGGCGGCATCAAATTAGTGACTTTTAATCCCGCGACTTATAATGTTGATAATATTTCGCTTGGCGGATTATTTGATGTTGAATTCTCACTTCCACAACTGCCACCACGAGTATACGAGGTTCGTTTGGGGTTCACGAACGCCCATGCTGTCTTTAATCAACATGTACAAGTATACATTGATGGTACTATATCCGGTTCTCCTTTTGATGCAAATTGCAATATGACAGGCCGCGTTGAAGACGAATACACCTCTGACAATGGAGTTGAAAATGATAAACATATGCGTAGCCTTGGGTGGATGAAAGCCCCAGTGATATTCAATGATGCAAAAGGAATACCATCAAGACATAATAATAGTAGTATAAGAAGAATCATTGCTACGCATTACTTTGGCATTGGACGACATAAAATATGATTCCGTCTTTTAGGTGAATTATCAAAAGATGTAGGATTCGATTATTTGGAGTTTGTCCCCTTGCACATTGTCAGCGACCCAACAAAGCCCGAGGACAGGCATTGAGAAACAGATAAAATAATAGCAATAAATACACTCTCCCTCTAAGTTAGAGGGAGTACCCGAAGGGGGAGGGAGTTTGAATGAAGACTGTCTATTCCTAAAATAGGTTTACAAAAAAGATATTAATTGTAAACCTATTTTAGGAATAGACATTAAACATAGTGCTATTGGTAATTTACATTTTTATAAAACGACATTTCTACACTGATATTTTGTTAGTAAAACTTATACTTTCAAACTATCTCTGTCGAGCAGGAATTCATAGATATTCATAAAAACAATCCCGTTCTCATCTTGATAACGCTTTATAGGGTCTTCTGTGATTACAAACTTTTGGAAACTGTCCGATATATTTATCAATGAGCGTAACTCTTGCTCTCGCTTCTCTTCATTGGGTAATCTCAAAGCTGATTGTATGTAACATCGTTTACTACCTTCGTTGCTTACAAAATCAACCTCCAATTGTTTACGTTGGCTTTTGCCCTCCTCATCTTTGGTGTTTACTACTACAACACCAACATCGACCATCAAACCACGAGTGCGAAGCTCATTGTATATGAGATTTTCCATTAAATGTGTTACCTCGTGCTGATGGAAATTGATACGGGCATTGCGTAAACCTAAATCTGCGAAATAGTATTTGGCAGGAGTGTCAATATACTTCTTGCCTTTAATGTCGTATCGTATAGACTTTTCAACCATAAATACCTCTTGTAGTATTTCAAGGTAGAAAC
>JAFTSS010000001.1 GCA_017467185.1 Paludibacteraceae bacterium
GCTTGTTCACAAATTGCGTCGCAGTGGTGAGTTCCGTTACGGATTCCGTATGTTCCCTAAAAACTCTGACCTCCCACACCGCATGAACTTCTGCTACGTTCGTTGGTTGCAAGTATCGCATATCTAATTAATAGTAGGAACTAAAATAGTAGGGACGCTCGGCTCGAGCGTCCGTCGAAACTAAAAAAACTTCGTTTTGCTAATGCAGAACGAAGTTTTTTTATAGCTTTGTGATGTTGGATTTGTTTTGGTGTAGTTATTGTTTATGTTTATTGTAATGTATTGATGATTAGTTGTTTGTTTTATTTTTGAATCTAACTTTTGAGTAAAAAGCAATCAACTTTTGAGTAAAAAATAGATAACTTTTGAGTAAAATGGAATATTCCTATAAGAGTTTTTGTCAAGTGATATTATGCGTTTGATGCCGTGATTATATGTGAGTTTGTTGGATTCTATAAAGTCCAAACTGCCGAACAAAAACAGTCCAAACTGCCGAACGAAAACGGTCCAAACTGCCGAACGAAAACGGTCCAAACTGCCGAATGAAAACAGTCCAAACTGCCGAAAAGTTTTGAAAAAGTTTTGATATTCAATAAAAAAGTATTATCTTTGCAGTGTGAAATTATTGTATGGAAAAACTATAAAAAATAGCATTATGAAACCATATAGAAAAAGAGTTGCAGATGATATATTGAAAAGAAAATTGGAAGTGATGGGAGCTGTTTTGATAGAGGGTCCAAAATGGTGTGGTAAGACAACTACAGCAGAGCAATGTGCTGGTAGCATTTTGTATATGGCAGATCCTTTAGAAGAACAACGCAATATGTCATTGTTTGAGGTAAATCCACGTGCATTATTAGCAGGAAAAACTCCACGCTTGATTGATGAGTGGCAAATTGTACCTCGATTATGGGATGTTGTTCGTTTTGAAGTTGACCATCGTGATGATTTAGGACAATTTATATTGACAGGTTCAGCCGTTCCTCCTTCGTTGGATTCAATAAAACACACCGGGACAGGGCGAATTGCACGTATGATAATGCGACCTATGAGTTTATTTGAATCAGGGGATTCTACAGGAGATGTTAGTTTATTGTCATTGTTTGATAATTCGAATTCGATGATGGGTGAGAGTAATCTGACATTAGAAGATATTGCATTTTTGATATGTCGTGGAGGTTGGCCTAAAGCAGTGGGGATGGATAAACGGAGAGTATTGGATTTGGCGATAGAATATTATACAGCAGTTGTCGAATCTGATATTTCACGTGTAGATAATGTTTCTCGGGATAGAGATAGAGTGAGGAGATTAATGAAGTCGTATGCTCGTCATCAAGGGGCGCAAGTAAATATTAGTGTTATTTGTGAAGATATAAGAGCTAATGAATCAGAGGATTTGAGTACCGATACAATTGCTTCTTATATTAGTGCATTGCGTAAGATATTTGTGATAGAAGATGTTGAGGCTTGGAATCCAAATTTGCGTTCAAAAACTGCTATTCGTACATCGGACACACGTTATTATATTGATCCATCAATAGCTACGGCGGCATTGGGTTTAGGACCTAAAAATTTGGTGGTGGATTTAAATACTATGGGTTTGTTTTTTGAAACTTTGTGTATTCGTGATTTGCGTGTATTTGCCGAGTCTATTGGAGGAAGAGTTTATCATTATCGAGATAAAACAGGATTAGAGTGTGATGCCGTAGTAGTTTTGAATGATGGGCGTTATGGTTTGATTGAGATCAAATTAGGCGGTGATACTCAAATCGAAGAGGGGGCAAAAACATTGAACAAATTGGCAGATAGGATAGATACGAACAAAATGTCGGAGCCTGCGTTTAAAATGGTTTTAACTGCAGTTGGGCGATATGCTTATCCTCGTGTGGATGGTGTTTTGGTAGTGCCTATTGGTTGTTTGAAAAATTAAGAATAAAAAACTTCATTCTGTTGTTTGCAGAATGAAGTTTTTTTTATACCTTTGCATTGTGGACTCACGCTGGGGAGTATGTCTTTCTGGAGGTGGGTTGACAGACATATTTAATAGACGTTTATACAGCGTTTTGTTCTGACGTACTGAAACTTCGCAACTTTCATATTGATGTCATGAACCTAACAACGATAGATGTCCTATGGGATGTAAGTATCCATGATTGTGCCTTCTTTGGTTTGGCACACTTTTGGCGCATATAATGTAGTCATCATTATAACTTATATTCGACGTGGGCTTCGCGTTGTCAGTTCCGACATCAGGGTAATGCGAAGACCTCAGTACGTGGAACGACAATAGTCGAGTTCCACGTTTTTTTGTGCTGTTATGTGGCGGATTGTAGGGACGTCAGCGTGCTGCGTTCTAACGAGCAGAGCGAGTACAGAATTGATATTTTTTATTTTTTTCAACCTATCGGTTGATAGGACGCAGCTCGCTGCGTCCCTACTGGCGAGTACACAATGAGAGTGTGTATGGTGCGAATAGGGTTATCCTCTGAAGAGGTATGCTGTTGGTATGGGTGAAATTAGGGTTTTGATTAGAGTGTGGATACCACGTGAGAGAGGGGGAAGAAAATGAGTAATGAGTAATTAGTAGTGAGGAGTGAAGATTTAGTAATTAGTAATGAATATAGATTACAATAATGATAAATTATAAACTTTAAATTGAAAAATTATGAAAAAGAGATTACTTTTTTTAGTTGCATTGTTTGTTACGACAATGGCATTTGCATGTGACTTTGAAATTGATTGTATTTGTTATAATCTTGATTATGAAAATAAAACAGCAGAGGTAGATGGGCCGACATATTCTGGGTGGGAATGTCAATATTCGTCTAATAAAATAGTCATCCCAGAAAAAGTAACCTGTAATGGTGTAGAATATAGTGTTATTTCGATTGGGGATTATGCATTTTATGAATGTTCATCTCTTACTTCAATAACAATACCTCAAAGTGTAACTTCAATTGGATATAATGCGTTTTATGGTTGTTCATCTCTTATTTCTGTTAATATATCAGATTTAGTGGCATGGTTTAATATTTCTTTTTCTAGAGATGTTTATTATGGAGGTTCTTCTTGTCATTCAAATCCATTACAATATGCAAAAAAATTATATTTAAATGGAGAACTTGTAACTGATTTGGTGATTCCAGAGGGAGTTAATTTGATTCAAAGTTATGCATTTCATGGTTGTTCATCTCTTACCTCAATAATAATACCTCAAAGTGTAACTTCAATTGGGAGTAATGCATTTCATGGTTGTTCGTCTCTTACTTCAATAACAATACCTCAAAGTGTAACTTCAATTGGAAGTGATGCATTTTATGGTTGTTCGTCTCTTACTTCAATAACAATACCTCAAAGTGTAACTTCAATTGGGAGTAATGCATTTCATGGTTGTTCGTCTCTTACTTCAATAACAATACCTCAAAGTGTAACTTCAATTGGAAGTGATGCATTTTATGGATGTACAGGACTTATGTTAATTGATGTAGATAAGGATAATCAAAATTATGCTTCTATTGATGGTGTGTTATATGATAAAAATATAACTAATTTAATTTGTTGTCCAGGAGCAGTAGGTAAAACGTCAATAGAAATTCCAAAGAATGTAACTTCAATTGAGGCTCATGCATTTCATGATTGTAATGGAATTATTTCAATTACATGGAATGCTATAAAATGTAATAGTGCTCCGTTTTATAATATCAGTGCTCAAATAACATCATTTACATTTGGTGATAGTGTAAGTTACATACCAGATGGGTTATGTTCAAATATGCAAAAACTTACATCAATTGAAATTCCTAATAGTGTTGTGGAAGTTGGTGGTGGTATATTCGAGGGTTGTGAATCTTTGGAATCTGTTATATTGTCAGAAAATATAACATCATTACTTGATTATTATGATGGTTGGAGTTATGGTTTTTTTGAAAATTGTAAGTCTCTAAAGACAATTGTAATTCCAAAGAGTGTAACATTGATTGGAGACTATACATTTGAAGATTGTTCATCTCTAACTTCAATAATAATACCCAATAGTGTAATTTCTATAGGAGACAATGCATTTTCAGGTTGTGATAATTTACGTACCGTCGAAATTGGAAATTCTATTGAAACTCTTGGTAATTCTGCTTTTGAAGAATGCACTGGTATTTACTCAATTAAAATAAATGCTATTGTTCCTCCATTTATAAAAGATGATACTTTTATGGATGTATCGCGAACAGCTCAAATAAAAGTGCCATGTGGAGCAATGGCTGCGTATCAAGGTTCAACTTATTGGAATGAATTTACAAATTATATTGAATCGCCATATTCATTAAGTGTTGAAGTGAATGATAATACGATGGGTATGGCTGTTGTGACAAAGCAAAATACATGTACGGATATAACAGCAACAGTGCAAGCACAAGCACGTCCAGGATATGAATTTGTGAAATGGAGCGATGGATTTACAGAAAATCCACATACTGTATTTGTTATGGAAGATATGACTATTACTGCAGAGTTTGCGCCTATGGCAAAAGAATACACTATTAATGTAAATTGTGATAAAACAAAAGGTTCTGTAACTGGTAGCGGAATATATAAAGAGGGTGAAAGTATAACTATCAAGGCAATCGCAAATGAAAATTATCACTTCGTTAAATGGTCGGATGGAAATAGTGAAAATCCCCGTACTATTGTTGTTACAGAAGATGTGGAGTTGACTGCTGAATTTGAATTGGATGGAACTTCTGGAGATGATGAAAATTATATTTTTATTGTAGAATCGGCAGATAAAGCACAAGGTTCAGTTGAAATAACAATTACGGCTAAAGCCATCGAAGGCTTTGAATTTGACCATTGGTCAGATGGTAGCATTGAAAATCCACGAGTTGTTACTTTCGATGCTGATGTAGAGTTGTATGCATATTTTAGAGTGGTAGGAACGACAAATGTAGAAAATTCGGTAATATCATTTGCAAATGTGTATGGTAGCAATGGTGTATTATATGTAGAAGGCGTAGAAACTGATTATCATGTGCTTGATGCGGCAGGTAGATTGATTTACACTGGTCGTGATGCGCAATTGTCGTTGCCTCGTGGGGTGTATGTGGTTGTTGTTGGTGGTGAGGTGGAAAAGGTTGTAATCTAAATTACAGATAATTAACATACCCCCTCCCGCTTTGCGGACTCCCCCTAACTAAGGGGTAGAATATGTGGGGCAATTTGTAAGGTGGTGAGTACTAAAAACAGCAAAACAGCGATTAACTTGTGGGTGGGTTAATCGCTGTTTTGTTTATTGTGTTTTATGGAAATATTATTTGCCCCAGTTTTGTTTGATGAAGGCTTCGGCGTGGTGGGTTTGGCACTCCATGCCGCGCATGCGTTCCATTGAGTCGTGATACTCTTTTACTTCGTCCATGCCTTGACTCTGGTGACACATGTAGGCTTCTATTTTTTTGTTGTGATAGTCGGTGATGTCAACCCAGAGAGTTGGGGTGAAGTTTTGGGTTTGTAGGCCTGTCATCACCTCGCCGTAGTAGAGGTCGAAACTATAGCCCGATTGTCGCCAAGCGTCATAGACGAGCACTGCGCAGACGCGGTGGTCGCGGTGTGAGTCGATAGGCCAATGGGTGATTACCATGTCGGGTTTCTCGGCTTTGATGAGGGCTAGCATTTCGGCATAACGCTGTTTGTTGACTTCGGCATTGCCGTCGATTTGTGTCATAAACATTGGGCGGACTCCCATGACTTCGCATGCTTGGCGTGCTTCAGCTTGGCGGATGGTGCGCGACTCTTCGTGAGTTTTGCCTTTGATACCAGCTTCGCCAGAGGTGAGATATACAGATACTACCTCTACGCCCATTGCTTTGAGTTTGAGCATCGTACCTCCACACATAGTCTCAGGGTCGTCGGGGTGAGCTCCGATGACGAGTACTTTTTTATAGCCTTCGAGCCAGCGTTCGGCGGCAATTGATGAATTAGGGATTAGAAATAAACAAATTATAATCCCTAAAATTAATTTATTTGTTTTCATATGGTTACTTTGTTTAATAGGAAATCGTATAGATTAAGAATTAATATTCCGTCGTTGTTGCGGTAGGTAGGTTGCATACCCCCAACAATGATAATTTTTTGAAAATTGTCTTTTATACGTTTGAGAGAGTTGAGCTCTTGTTCTTGTTTTTCTAAAGTTGGCATCTCATAAGCGGATTGTATGTATATGCGATCGTAGCCTTTGTTGCAAACAAAATCAACTTCTAGATTTTTGCGTTCGCTTATGCCTTTTTCATTGCGAGAGTTTATTACTACTTGTCCTACATCTATAGAATAGCCACGAATGCGAAGTTCGTTATAAATTAGGTTTTCCATTAAGTGAGTAGGTTCTATTTGGCGGAAATTCAATCGAGCATTGCGCAGGCCCAAGTCTTCGAAATAATATTTTGTTGGAGTGTCAATATATTTACGTCCTTTAATGTCGTAGCGAATAGCTTTTTCTATCAAAAAAGCATCTTGCATGTGGTCTAAGTAGTTTTTGATTGTATCTTTAGATATGTTGCTTTGCTTAGTTGAAGAGAATGTGTTTGCTATTTTGGTAGGATTGGTTAATCCACCAATTGAACTAGCTATGACGTTTATTAATTCTTCTAGATCATCATCATTTCGGATATCGTAGCGTTCTTTAATGTCAAGGATATAAGTGTTAGTAAAAAGTTGTTGTAAATATTGTTTTTTTTGTTGCTCATTAAACATCGATGTTAGTTGAGGTAGTCCACCGAATTGCATATACTCATTGAGATGTTGTTCTACAAAAGGAACAGGAGATTGTGCTGATAGAAATTCGGCAAAACATAATGGATGAATGCGGACTTCATCGCCTCGACCACGGAATGTGGTAATTACATCTTTTGACAAAAAACGAGCATTGCTACCTGTAACATATACATCGACTTGTGGATTTTTAAGAAGAGTATTAAGTACGTCTTCAAATCGATTGAGGAGTTGTACCTCATCAATCATGATGTAATATTCTTTGTTGTCGGTAATTTGTTGTTTGATAAATTCTAAGATAGTAAGAGGATCGCGTAAATGGTCGTTATGGATATTTTCTAAATCAATTGTTATAATGTGGTCGGTATCTGTTCCTTGCTTTTGAAGATAATCGTAAAAGAGCGAGAAAAGTAAATAAGATTTACCACAACGTCGCATGCCAGTAATGATTTTTATCATTCCATTATGTTGACGATCAATAAGTTGTTGTAGATAGATAGGGCGTTCTATAGTCATATATTAGTCTTTTTTGCGTATATACGCATTTTTGTCGAGTGCAAAGTTACTGCAAATAAAGTAAATATGCAAGAAATTTAGTAAAAAGATTATTAGCGTTATTAGCTTTTTTTGCGTATTTACGCATTTATGGCTAGCGATAGACTTGATATGTAAAATAAAAAGGATGCGTATTGCATCCTTTTATTGTGAAATAGTTTATCTATGATTTTTGAGTAATGATTATTTTTTCTCTTTTTTCTTGCGGACGAAGTCGTTGCGTTTGCCGGCGAAGATTTCGTATTTCCAGTATTCGCAGTCGAGGGCGCCGTTGCGGAGTTCGATTTTCTTTGAAGGTTTCATGCCAATGGCAGCAAGGCAGTCGGTGTGTGATGAGATGACCCATGCTTCGTTGCCTACGAAACCATGTTTTAGCGCAGTACCGATTTGGCGGTAGAGGTTGAAGAGGTCGTCGGACAAGATACGTTCGCCGTATGGCGGGTTGGTGACCATAAGAGCCTTTTGTGGCATAGGTTCGAACTCGGCGATAGGGCGTTGTTTGATTTCGATGTATTTAGAGAGGCCTGCTGCTTTGATGTTTTCGTTGGCGATTTCGACAGTGCGCTTGTTGATGTCGTAGCCGTAGATTTTGTGGGTAAATTCGCGTTCGCAAGAGTCGTCGTTGTAGATGTCGTCGAATAGGTCGGCATCGAAGTCGTTCCATTTTTCGAAGGCAAACGATTTGCGGTAGATGCAAGGCGGAATGTTGAGAGCGATGAGGGCAGCCTCGATGAGGAATGTGCCTGAACCACACATAGGGTCAACAAAATCAGTTTCGCCATTCCAACCAGCCATGAGGAGCATACCAGCAGCAAGAGCTTCAGAGATAGGGGCTTCGTTTTGTGAGTTGCGGTAGCCACGTTTGTGGAGGCTTTCGCCTGAGGAGTCGAGCGAGAGGGTACATTCGTCGTGCGAAATATGCACGTTTATGAATAGGTCGGGATTGTTGATGCGGACATTAGGACGGCGGTTTTCGCGCTCCATGAATTGATCGACGATGGCATCTTTCACTCTGTAAGCTACGAACTTAGAGTGGCGGAAACTTTCGGAATTGACAGTGGCGTCGATGGCAAAAGTAGTTTTTACGGTCATAAATTTGCTCCAGTCGAAAGCTTTTACTTTGTCGTAAACCATGTCGGCATCGGAAGCCTTGAATTTTAGTATTGGTTTTAGGATGCGAATTGCGGTGCGAAGGTGTAGGTTGGCTTTGTACATCAAGGCTTTATCGCCTGTGAAAGATACGGCACGGCGGCCGATTGTTACGTTGTTTGCACCTAATTCGGTGAGTTCTTTTGCCAAAATCTCTTCTAAGCCGTAGTAGGTTTTGGCAACTAATTCAAATTCTTTCATATTGATAGTAGCGAGTAGTTAGTAGCGAGACTTGCTATTTTTTTACACTAAATTCAGAGTATTACTTTAAAAAATATATTTTTTTAGACATAATGACAGAAGAACATATTTTTTTTATTTTACATAAAGGTCTTGTTTTTACTTCGTAAAAATCTCGACACTAATGACATATTTTTAGTTACATTTATATAATTTGTCATTCATTTGCCAAGATACGCCATCGGCGTAGCAAGGTATATGTCGGTTAGTACAAAGTAGAAAGAGCTTTGCAGCATCATTCGTTTTACGACTTTCTACTTATTACTAATTTTATATTTTTATGTCATTCTGTCTAAAAAAATAAAGTGTATGTTTTTTTTACTTATCTACTTGATTGTTACTGAGTTTTATTTGTTTAATAGCACATTTGAGACGGGCTTCGCCGAGACCTGAGACTTCGGCGTATGGGAAATGGTGTTGCTCGATGAGTTGTTTGTAGCGAGCATAGAGTTCGGGGCGGATGTTGGGGTTCTCGCGGACGGGGTCGTATTCCCAAGGAGTGTCGGGTTGACAGAGGAGGTAGAAATCTACGGGAGATTGTGCAATAGCTTCTGCAATCCATTCAGGTTCACGGTTATAGACTTTTTCGAACCATACTTTAGTAATAATTAAGTGAGTGTCAACGAATAGTAGGTATGGTTCGTCGGTAGTGGAAGGCGTGTTTTTGATTTGTTCGATTCTTTGTTTTAGGTGCTCGTGTTGATAGCGGGCAATGTGTTCAACATCCTCGTAAGTGTATTTATAGTCGTGTTCAGCCACATAGTCGCGGGCATATTCAGCGATATATTCGCTGTGAAAATGCTCGGCAAGTTGCTGGCAGAGAGTGGATTTGCCAGTGCTTTCGGGACCAGTTACGACTATAACTTTTAGGTTCATTGTTTTATGAGATGTTTTTGCTCTAAATAACTTGCAAATATAGTGTTTTTTTTGTGAATTTGCAAGAGAAGGAGATTTTTATAGGGGGATATTTTTAGAGTATCTCTATTAGTTTGTTGACATCTTCTTCGGTTGTGGCCCATGAGGTTACAAAGCGGACAGTGGTTTCGGTTGCGCCACGAACACCCCAGTCTTCGAAAGAGACGCCGCTCGCACGTAGGCGGTCGATTACATCATTAGGCAAAATGAAAAACTGCTGATTGGTAGGCGAATCGATAGCTACACGATAGCCCTTATTGACAAAAGCAGTACGGATGCGTTGCGCTAATACAACGGCATGTGCGCAGATACGCTCGTAGAGATTGTCGGTGAAAAGAGTGAGGAATTGCACGCCTAAGATTCTGCCTTTGGCACACAATGCGCCATGCTGTTTTACTAAAGGGAAGAAGTGGGGTAGTGTGGCAGGATTAGAGGCAACGACAGCTTCGCCAAAGAGTAGTCCGCATTTGGTGCCACCAATATAAAATACATCGCATAGGCGGGCTATATCGGGTAGAGTGACATCGCATGCTTTAGAGGCGAGGGCATAGCCGAGGCGAGCGCCGTCCATGTAGAGTGGAATATTGTGTTTGTGGCAAATGGCAGAGAGTTGCTCGAGTTCGTTGAGCGAATAGAGCGTGCCATACTCCGTTGGCATAGTGATATATAGCATGCCAGGAGCCACCATGTGTTCGTAGGTCTCGTCGCGATAGAAATTAGTAATGTAGTTATCAACTTGTTCGGCTGTGATTTTGCCGCAGGTGTCGGGTAGGGTGAGGACCTTGTGACCGCTATGCTCAATAGCACCACTTTCGTGGACATTGATGTGGCCACATTCGGCAGCCAAAACGCCCTCGTGGCGACGGAGAAGAGCATCGATGACAGTAGCATTGGTTTGGGTGCCACCTTCCATAAATTGAACTAACGCATTAGGTGCAGCGCAGGCAGAGCGGATGGCATCTTTGGCTTGTTGAGTATAAGGGTCGCAACCATAACCAACAGTGTGTTCGAGGTTGGTTTCTATTAATCGGCGCATCACTTCGGGGTGGGCACCTGCCATGTAGTCGCTATTGAAGTAAATCATAAATGTATTGAATTTTAGATTGGATAAGTCTATGTTTTATATTTCTGAATATACTTGAGCAAAGATATAAAAAATCTTGTAAGCATGCAAGATTGTAATAGTTTTTTTATGTTTTAAGTTTTTTGTCTCTTTTTGTTGTTATTGCTGAGATTTAATACTATTTAGTATTTCTTGCTTTTTGTGTTTTTATGTGTGTGATAAAGCTATTTGTGATAAAGCTTTTGAGTTAAAGATGAAATTGTGAATAATTTCCAACTTTCAACTTTCAACTTTCAACTTTTTTTTGTATCTTTGAAAATTGATTGTTTAAATTGGTGTATTATGTATAGATTGAAATATATATTATTGGTTTTCACTTTGTTAGTGGGTATGCGCGGGTATGCGGATAGGACGGAATTGGAGCAGGCGGGAATGAAGTTGTCGCAATTTTTGTTTTATCTTGATAATTTGTATGTAGATACGGTGGATGTGGGCGAGTTGGCCGAGAAGGCAATTGTGGAGGTTTTGCAAGAGTTGGACCCTCACTCGTCGTATATTGCGGCAGAGGATGTGGCGGAGATGAATCAGGGTATTCAGGGAAATTTTGAGGGGATTGGAATATCGTATCAGTTTATAAAAGACACAGTTGTGGTGAGTCAGACAATTGCGGGTTGTCCGGCAGAGAAAGTGGGGATGTTGCCAGGCGATAGATTGACGCATGTGGGCGAGACTTGTATTGCCGGTGTGGGGATGAAGCAGTCGGAGATACCGAAATTGATACGTGGACCTAAAGGGTCGAAAGTGGATGTTACGGTTGTGCGTAGAGGCGAGAAGAAGCCTATAGTATTCACGATTATACGCGATAAAATTCCGCTTCATTCTGTAGATGCATCATTCTATGTGGCTGATGGAGTGGGGTATGTGAAATTGAATAGTTTTTCGATTACCACGACAGACGAGATAGCGCAGGCATTGGATGAGTTGGAGAGAGAGGGCGAGTTGAAGAGCTTAGTGTTGGATTTGCAGTCGAATGGAGGCGGTGTGATGTCGGCAGCGATAGAGTTGGTTAATCTGTTTTTGCCAAAAGATAGGTTGATAGTATATACCGAAGGAGTGCATCAAGATAGATTTTCGGCAATGTCGTTTGGAGGTAAGAAGTTGATAGATATGCCATTGTATGTGTTGATAGATGAACATTCGGCATCGGCGAGCGAGATTGTATCAGGTGCATTGCAAGATTGGGATAGAGCGACGATTGTTGGGCGTAGGTCGTTCGGTAAAGGATTGGTGCAAAGACCGTTGAGAATGAAAGATGGGTCGGAAATTAGATTGACGACATCGAGATATTATACTCCATCGGGTAGAAATATACAAAAGCCATACTCAGAGGGGAAAGAGGAGTATTATAAAGACCTTGAAAGGAGATATGAGCATGGGGAATTTGTAAATCCAGATAGTATAACATTCCCAGACTCGTTGAAATATAAGACATTAGTGGAAGGACGCACGGTGTATGGCGGAGGAGGTATATTCCCTGATGTGTTTGTGCCATTGGATACAACACGAGTGACAAAATTGCATAGGAATGTAGTGGCTAAAGGCGTGTTTAACAGTACAGTATCAGAGTATGTAGATCAGAATAGAAAAGCGTGGAGTCGTAAATATAGTACGTTTGAAGAGTTTGAGGCAGGATTTGAGATGAGTGAGAAGATTTATGATAGATTGATAGCGAATGCGCGTAAAGAGAAGGTTGAGTTTGAGGAGGGAGATGTAGAGAAGAGTAAGGTGTTGTTGATGTTGCAGATGAAGGCGGTGGTGGCGCAAGGATTGTTTGGCACAGAGGCATTTTATAGGGTGATGTATGTGGAAAATGCGGCATTGAAGAAGGTGTTGGAGATGATGAAATGATGTGAGTTTGATATAACTTTTATCTCACACGGAACGCACGGAATACACGGATTTTTATTATATGCTTTTCTGTTGTTGATAGAATTCGCTTTTTAACTGCGTCAAAGTCGCTTTGCGGAACACACGGAAGATTAATGAATTTTAATGTAAATATAAAAATATGACACAAATTCAAGAATTGGGCGAATTTCGTCTTATCGATGCACTAACAGAATGTATCGAATTGCAAAATGAATCATCGAAAGTGGGCGTAGGTGATGACTGCGCAGTGATGAACTATGGCGAAAAAGATGTAGTGGCAACAACTGATTTGTTGTTGGAGGGTATTCATTTTGATTTGACATATACACCATTGAAACACTTGGGATATAAAGCAGCAATGGTGAATATTTCGGATGTTTGTGCGATGAATGCACGTCCAACACAGATGTTGGTGAGCATCGGTATATCGCAACGCTTTCATGTAGAGCAAATTGAGGAGCTTTATGCAGGTATATATTTAGCTTGTGAAAAGGCTGGAGTGGATGTTGTAGGTGGCGATACATCGGCATCGTTGACAGGTTTGACTATCAGTATCACTTGTCTTGGCGAGGTGGAAAAAGACCGTGCCGTGTTGCGTAGTGGCGCAAAAGAGACAGACTTGATTTGCGTTACAGGCGACCTCGGTGCAGCATATATGGGATTGCAATTGCTTGAACGTGAGAAACGTATCTTTGAGAGCGGACAAGATGAAGGATTTCAACCAGATTTTGCGGGTAAGGAGTATATACTTGAGCGTCAGTTGAAACCAGAGGCATGTATTGATACAATTAAATATTTGCGAGAGAAAAATATTGTGCCAACAGCCATGATGGATGTTAGCGATGGATTGTCGTCGGAATTGTTGCATATCTGCAAAGCGAGTGGGGTGGGATGTCGCGTGTATGAAGATAAATTGCCAATCGACTATGCCACAGCATCGATGTGTGATGAGTTTAATATGAACTTGACAACTGTAGCGTTGAATGGAGGCGAGGATTATGAGTTGTTGTTCACAGTGCCACTATCGGAACATGAAAAACTTCAAGGACTAGAAGGAGTGCATATTATAGGTCATATTACAGATGCAAACTCAGGTTCAGCACTTGTTACACGTGATGGTCAAGAGATTCAGATTACGGCACAAGGCTGGAATGCGTTTAAGGGGGAATCTGCAAAAGAATAATCGTTTGTCGAATTACTTAATTTTATGATATTATGAAATTAAAGACCTATTTGTTACCTCTGTTGGTTCTGGCTATTTTTTCTGCTTGTAAGCCTTCGATTAAACGATATTCGGCAGAAATGGAGGATTCGGTGCGTTTTCAACTGGCAATTTGTAGTTCGGTGCCAAAAATTGAAAATTGGGCTGATATTTTGCAGTGGATTTCAAACCTTTCTGAGTTGTCGGACAAAATGCAGATGGATGGGAAGTCTTATCGTGATGCTTTAGTGGAATTGTCGGCCAATGAAAATTTTTATAATGAGGTCCTCGAACGGTATGACTCGATAGAGGTCATTTTGTCGGAACCTGTGGAGCTTGAACCTGGTCGAGTGTGGACTTTTTATGAAATTAATTCTAACATAAATTTCACTTTTACGCTAATTCCTACTCAAAACGGCGATGTGTTCTATAAATGTACAGCCAATGAAGAGCAATTGACCAAACTTTTACAATCTAAATTTTGGGGCAGTGCTTTGGATTTGTTTCAACAATAATTTAGTTATTCGCTTGGAATGGTGGATATGTGATTTGTGCTTTTTGTGGTGTAAAATACATTTGTATATGTAATTATTTTTTTGTAACTTTGCAGTCGCAAAAAAAGCTAATAATTAATTGAATAAAATATGAAACCAATCAATTTGCTTTCTATCGGTATAGCTTCTGACCATGCTGGTTATGATTTGAAAGAGGCTGTGAAAAAATATCTTGAAGAACAAGGTGTTATTGCTACTGATTTTGGTACAAATAGTACAGATAGTTGCGACTATCCTGATTTTGCTCACCCACTTGCTAATGCAGTAGAACAAGGAGCTTGTGAGTTTGGTATCGCAATTTGTGGTAGTGCAAATGGTATCACAATGACAGTGAACAAGCATCAGGGTTGCCGTGCTGCAATTTGCTGGGAACCAGAATTGGCAGCTTTGGCTCGTCAACATAATAATGCTAATGTGCTTTCGTTGCCAGCTCGTTTTATTTCAGAAGAAAAAGCGTTGGAAATTGTGAAAACATTCTTTGCTAATGATTTTGAAGGTGGCCGTCACGAACGCCGTGTAGAAAAAATTGCAATACCAACAGTCGAATAAATATAATATTGATTTGTATATTTAGAAATTATGCATTGTAAAATGTGCATTATGAATTGAATAAAGGGGGGTGATTTTTAATTACTTAAGTAGAAAACGGATAAAAAAACATAAAAACACTTTGCAGTGTCAAAAAAAACTGCTAACTTTGCAACCCGAATTTAAGTCGGGACGCATTGTGCGTTTTATTGTGATAAATAATTATTAATCAACCTATAAAATTACAAATTAAAATGATTGTAGTACCAGTAAAAGAGGGCGAAAACATTGAAAAAGCTCTCAAAAAATTCAAACGTAAATTCGAAAAAACAGGTGTTGTTAAAGAACTTCGTCGTCGTCAACAATTTGACAAACCATCAGTTGTTAAACGTGAAAAAATGCAACACGCTATTTACGTACAACAATTGCACCAAAACGAAGACTAATATTTAGTCCGATTGTTATACGCAAAAAATAGGCAGGATTATGATTCAATCATTTCTGCAATATATACGGTATGAGAAGAACTATTCTTCTCATACCGTTTTGTCTTATCAGACCGATATTGAGCAGTTGCGTGATTTTGTTGTTACCCAAAAGGGAGATTTTAATCCAAAAAATCTTACTTCAGATGAGCTCCGCGAGTGGGTAATTGCGCTTATGGATGTGGGGGAAAAGCCCTCGTCTGTAAAACGTAAAATTTCTGCTGTGCGAAGTTTTTATAAGTTTCTTAATCTTAAAAACCTGACAGACAACAATCCAACACTAAAGATTGTTGCGCCGAAAGTGCCTAAATCGTTGCCTAAATTTTTTTATGAAAAAGATTTGGATAATTGTTTGGAAGTTTCAGAAAAAAATTGTAACTTTGAAGGCGTAAGAAACTCTTTGATAATTGAACTTATATATCAGACAGGATTGCGGCGTTCGGAGGTGGCTAATCTCGAAGATGTGAATGTTGATACTGCACAATGTCAGTTGAAGGTGCTTGGTAAAGGCAATAAAGAGAGGGTAGTGCCGTTTGGTAGAGGTTTGGCGGAAATGATAGAAACTTATCGTTTGAAGCGGGATGAGGAAGTGGATGTGAATACGACAAAATTTTTTGTTCATCAAAAAGGGACGGCGTTGAATCCGATGCATATATATAATGTGGTAAGAAAACTGATGGGTGCTGTTACTACACAGGAGAAACGCAGTCCGCATGTTTTGCGACATACATTTGCGACATCGCTTTTGAATGACGGAGCTGATGTAAAGGCAATAAAAGATTTACTTGGTCATGAAACATTGGCTGCCACTCAGGTTTATACACATGCATCCTTTGAACAAATAAAAAAAAGTTATCAACAAGCACACCCACGAGGTGACAAAGAAAAGGAGGACACTATGGAAGTAAGAATTCAATCAATCCATTTTGATGCAACAGAAAAATTGCAACAATTTATCGAGAAAAAAGTAAATAAACTAGAACGTATATCTGATGAGCTTTCTACAGCTGAAGTAATTTTGAAAGTTGTTAAACCAGAAACTTCAGAGAATAAAGAAGCAAAAATCACGGTTTTGGCACCAAATACAGAATTTTTTGCTTCAAAAGTGTGTGATACGTTCGAAGAAGCTATCGATTTATGCGTAGAAGCGCTCGAAAAACAGATTAAAAAAGCAAAAGAGAAAAAATAAGATTCTAAATCTGTTAAACTGCAAAGTTTTGATATTCAATGAATAAAAAAACTGAATTATTCAGAATGACAAATTTTTAAAAGAAAATCTCTGAAATATTTTGCAGTCTCAAATAAAATGTCTATCTTTGCAAGCCGTTTGAAAAGAACATTTTTGAATGGTTTGTAAAGATTTTTGAATGCCTCTTTAGCTCAGTTGGCCAGAGCACGTGATTTGTAATCTCGGGGTCGTTGGTTCGAATCCGACAAGAGGCTCAAAAAAGTTCCTTGATTTATTTTAAGGTAATGGGCAGTTACCAGAGTGGCCAAATGGGGCTGACTGTAACTCAGCTGTCTTTCGACTTCGGTGGTTCGAATCCATCACTGCCCACTCCTCCACTGGACTTTGCTGTTGTAGCTCAGTGGTAGAGCACTTCCTTGGTAAGGAAGAGGTCACGAGTTCAATCCTCGTCAACAGCTCTTGAAAAATCAATAATAAAAAAATAACAACTTTTAAACTATTATTTCACTATGGCAAAAGAAAAATTTGACAGATCGAAACCACACGTAAACGTTGGTACAATCGGTCACGTTGACCACGGTAAAACTACTTTGACTGCAGCTATCACTACAGTGCTTGCAAAAAAAGGTCTTTCTGAATTGCGTTCATTCGACTCTATCGACAACGCTCCAGAAGAAAAAGAACGTGGTATCACTATCAATACTTCTCACGTAGAGTATCAAACAGCTTCTCGTCACTATGCACACGTTGACTGTCCAGGTCACGCCGACTACGTTAAAAACATGGTTACTGGTGCTGCTCAAATGGACGGTGCTATCATCGTAGTTGCTGCTACTGACGGTCCTATGCCTCAAACACGTGAGCACATCCTTCTCGCTCGTCAGGTAAACGTTCCTCGTCTTGTTGTATTCATGAACAAATGTGATATGGTTGACGACGAAGAAATGCTTGAACTCGTTGAAATGGAAATGCGTGAACTTCTCGCTTTCTATGAATTCGATGGCGATAACACTCCTATCATCCGTGGTTCTGCTCTTGGTGCTTTGAACGGCGAAGCTCAATGGGAAGACAAAGTTATGGAACTTATGGATGCTGTTGATACTTGGATTCAACTTCCTCCACGTGCTGTAGATAAACCATTCTTGATGCCTGTTGAAGACGTATTCTCTATCACTGGTCGTGGTACAGTTGCTACAGGTCGTATCGAAACTGGTGTTATCCACGTAGGTGACGCTGTTGAAATTATCGGTCTTGGTGCAGAAAAACTTACTTCTACAGTTACTGGTGTTGAGATGTTCCGTAAACTTCTCGATGAAGGTGAAGCTGGTGATAACGTAGGTCTTCTCCTCCGTGGTATCGACAAAAACGAAATCAAACGTGGTATGGTTATCACTCACCCAGGTAAAGTTACACCTCACACTAACTTTAAAGCTTCAGTTTATATCTTGAAAAAAGAAGAAGGTGGTCGTCACACTCCATTCCACAACAAATATCGTCCACAATTCTACATCCGTACTTTGGACGTAACAGGTGAAATCACTCTTCCAGAAGGAACTGAAATGGTTATGCCTGGTGATAACTTGGAAATCACTGTTCAACTTATCTACCCAGTAGCTTGCAACGAAGGTCTTCGTTTCGCAATCCGTGAAGGTGGTCGTACAGTAGGTTCTGGTCAAATCACAGCTATTCTTGACTAATCACAAGAATTAAAATAAATAAAAAGGAAACGGGATGACGTTTCGTGATCCCGCTCCTTTTTGAAATACGGGTCTAGCTCAGTTGGTAGAGCACTGGTCTCCAAAACCAGGTGTCGGGAGTTCGAGCCTCTCGACCCGTGCTAAAAACTATTTGTAAATTATGAAACTAATCAACTATTTTAAAGAATCCTATACTGAGCTTGTTGAGAAGACCTCATGGCCTACTCGTAAAGAGCTTACCAATAGTGCGGTAGTTGTTTTGATAGCTTCCCTCCTTATCGCATTGGTGGTTTGGGTTATGGATTTAGGTTTCGAAAACATCATGTCGTTAATTTACAAATACATTTAATTTTAGGAGGAATTAAAAATGTCTGAGACAACAAAGAAATGGTATGTCCTTCGTGCTGTTAGTGGCAAGGAGGCAAAGGTTAAGGAGTATATTGATGCAGAAATCAAGAACTCGAACCTCGGTCAATATGTATCTCAGGTTTTGATTCCAACTGAAAAGGTGTATTCTGTGCGTAATGGCAAGAAGGTTGTTAAAGAACGCAGTTATCTTCCTGGATATGTCCTTGTTGAGGCAGCATTGAATGGTGAGGTGACTGGTCATCTGCGTGATAACGTTCCTAACGTCATTGGTTTTTTGGGTGCTTCTGTAGGAAAACAACCAGAACCACTTAGAGACTCTGAGGTGAAACGTATATTAGGCCTCTTCGATGAAATTGCTGATGCTGAAGAAGAAATCTTGACACCTTTCTATGTTGGTGACAACGTGAAGGTAATCACTGATCCTTTCAACGGATTTTCTGGCGTAATCGAAGAAGTTAACAACGAACAGAAGAAACTGAAAGTAATGGTCAAAATCTTTGGACGTCAAACTCCAGTTGAGCTTGGTTTTACACAAGTAGAAAAAGAGTAAGTCATTTTGTTACGAATTTGATAAACTCTTAACTATTAAAAACGGGAATCTCAGAGAAGTTCCTTTTTGTTAACACAAAAAAAATTAAAAAATTATGGCAAAAGAAATTGCTGGATTTATTAAATTGCAAATCAAAGGTGGTGCAGCAAATCCATCACCTCCTGTAGGACCTGCACTTGGTTCTAAAGGTATCAATATAATGGAATTCTGTAAGCAGTTTAATGCCAGAACTCAAGACAAAGCAGGTAAAGTATTACCAGTAGTTATTACTTACTATGCAGACAAATCATTCACTTTTGTTGTAAAAACTCCACCAGTTGCAATTCAACTTTTGGAAGTTTCAAAACAAAAATCTGGTAGCGCAGAACCTAACCGTAAAAAAGTGGCAGAAATCACTTGGGAACAAGTTCGTGCTATCGCAGAAGATAAAATGCCTGACTTGAACTGCTTTGAAATTGGGGCTGCTATGAAAATGGTAGCAGGAACTGCGAGAAGTATGGGTATCGCCGTTAAAGGTGAATTTCCTAATTGTTAATTATTAAAACTTCAATTGAAATGGGAAAACTAACAAAAAATCAAAAGTTGGCTTTAGAAAAAATTGAAGCAGGAAAGGCTTATACACTCAAAGAAGCTGCAAAATTGGTAAAAGAAATTACTACTACCAAATTCGATGCCTCTGTTGATATCGATGTACGTTTGGGTGTTGACCCACGTAAAGCAAACCAAATGGTTCGTGGCGTGGTTTCATTGCCAAATGGTACAGGTAAACAAGTAAGAGTTCTTGCATTATGTACTCCTGATAAAGAAGCTGAAGCTAAAGCTGCTGGCGCTGATTATGTAGGTCTCGATGAATATATTGAGAAAATCAAAGGTGGCTGGACAGATGTAGATGTTATCATCACAATGCCTGCTATCATGGGTAAAATCGGTGCTCTCGGTCGCGTTTTAGGTCCTCGTGGACTTATGCCAAACCCAAAAAGTGGTACAGTGACTATGGATGTAGCTAACGCAGTACGCGAAGTAAAACAAGGTAAAATCGATTTCAAAGTTGACAAATATGGTATCGTGCACACTTCAATCGGTAAAGTGTCATTCAATGAACAACAAATCGTTGAAAACGCACGTGAATTCATGGCAACAATCATGAAATTGAAACCTTCTACTGCTAAGGGTACTTACGTTAAGAGCATTTATCTTTCTACAACTATGAGTAAAGGTGTTAAAGTTGACACCAAATCTATTGATGAAAACTAATAATCTGAAAGTATGAAAAAGGAAGATAAAAGCATAGTAATTGATCAAATTAAAGAAGTTATTTCTTCATATTCTCACTTCTACCTTACTGAAACACAAGGTATGAATGCTGAGCAAGTAAGCGAACTTCGTAGAGAGTGTTTCAAAAATGACATCAAAATGCTTGTTGTTAAAAACAAGTTGATGATCAAAGCTCTTGAATCACTTGAAGGCGATTTTTCACCACTCTACGATTCTTTGAAAGCGAATACAGCAGTGTTGTTCTCAAATGTAGGTAACGCTCCTGCTAAACTTATCAAAGATTTCAACAAAAAGAACATGAAACCTGTTCTTAAAGCAGCTTACGTTGAAGAATCATTCTATATTGGTGAAAACCAAATCGAAGCTCTTGCTACAATTAAGAGCAAAAACGAACTTATTGGCGAAGTTATTGGCTTGCTCCAATCGCCTGCTAAGAACGTTATCTCTGCACTCCAATCTGGAGGAAATACAATTCACGGGGTTCTTAAAACACTCGCTGAAAGATAATATTTTTATTCAATTAATTCAAATAATCAAAACATTTAAATATTTATTACAATGGCAGATTTGAAAGCTTTTGCAGAACAATTGGTAAACTTGACCGTTAAAGAGGTTAACGAGTTGGCCGAAATCTTGAAAAACGAATATGGTATCGAACCTGCTGCTGCAGCTGTTGCTGTCGCTGCTGGTCCTGCTGCTGGTGCTGAAGCAGCAGCTGAAGAAAAAACTTCTTTCGATGTAATCTTGAAATCAGCTGGTGCAAACAAACTTGCAGTAGTTAAATTGGTTAAAGAACTTACAGGTCTTGGCTTGAAAGAAGCTAAAGATATGGTTGACGGTGCTCCTTCAACAGTTAAAGAAGGTGTTGCTAAAGACGAAGCTGAAGCTCTTAAAAAACAACTTACTGAAGCAGGCGCTGAAGTTGAACTTAAGTAATAAACTTCTCCTGTTCAATCAGGAAATATGGTTTAGATTCCCGATAAAAAGGGACTCTAAACCTTTTTACGTATAATTCACTAAGTTCAACAAATATTCTTATACTCATGTCTTTAAATACTAACAATCAGAGAGTTAGTTTTGCTTCTGTGAAAAGTCAGTATCCTTATCCTGACTTTCTTGAAGTCCAACTCAAATCGTTTAGGGATTTCTTCCAATTAGATACTGCTACTGAGCATAGGAAGAATGAGGGTATGTATAAAGTTTTTGCTGAAAACTTTCCAATTGCTGATACCCGCAATAATTTCGTTCTCGAATTTCTCGATTATTATATCGAGCCACCTCGTTATACTATTGAAGAATGTCTTCGTCGTGGTCTTACTTATAGTGTGCCTTTGAAGGCTAAACTCAAACTTTATTGTACTGACCCAGATCACGAAGATTTTGATACCGTTATCCAAGACGTATATTTGGGACCTATCCCATATATGACTGATAAGGGTACTTTCGTCATAAATGGTGCTGAACGTGTTATCGTTTCTCAATTGCACCGTTCACCAGGTGTGTTCTTTGGTCAAAGTGTTCACACAAATGGTACTAAACTTTATTCAGCTCGTATTATTCCATTCCGTGGTTCTTGGATTGAATTTGCTACTGACATCAACAATGTTATGTATGCTTATATCGACCGTAAGAAAAAATTGCCTGTAACTACTTTGTTGCGTGCAATTGGTTTCGAATCGGATAAAGATATCCTCGAAACTTTCGGTCTTGCTGAAGAGGTAAAAGTGAACAAAACTAACCTTAACCGTGTTATTGGTCGTCAACTCGCTGCTCGTGTAGTTAAACCACGTGTCGAAGACTTTGTTGATGAAGCTACAGGTGAGGTGGTTACTGTTGAACGTACCGAAGTAATTATTGAACGTGAAACTGAATTGACAAAAGCTCACATTCAACCTATTATTGATTCTGGTAGCCAAACAATCCTTCTTCACAAAGAGGATCAAAACATGACAGAGTATCAAATCATCTATAATACTCTTCAAAAGGACCCTTCAAATACTGAACGTGAAGCTGTATTGCACATCTATCGTCAATTGCGTAACGCAGAACCTGCTGATGACCAAACTGCTCGTGAGGTTATCAATGGCTTGTTCTTCTCTGAAAAACGTTACGATTTGGGCGAAGTTGGTCGTTACCGTATCAATAAAAAACTTAATCTCTCAACAAGTATGGATGTTCGCGTACTTACTCGCGAAGACATCATTGAGATTATTAAATATCTTATCGAACTTATCAACTCTAAAGTAACTGTTGACGATATCGACCACTTGAGCAACCGTCGCGTGCGTACTGTTGGAGAACAATTATATAATCAATTTGGTGTTGGTTTGGCACGTATGTCTCGTACAATTCGTGAACGTATGAACGTTCGTGACAACGAGGTGTTTACTCCAGTTGACCTTATCAATGCTAAAACAATCTCTTCTGTCATCAATACTTATTTTGGTACTAATGCGTTGTCTCAATTCATGGACCAAACTAACCCATTGGCAGAAATTACACACAAACGTCGTTTGTCAGCTCTCGGTCCTGGTGGTCTTTCTCGTGACCGCGCCGGTTTCGAGGTTCGTGACGTTCACTATACTCACTATGGTCGTCTCTGTCCTATCGAAACTCCTGAGGGTCCAAACATCGGTCTTATCTCTTCTTTGTGTATCTACGCAAAAATCAACGACCTCGGCTTTATCTCTACTCCTTATCGTAAAGTAGAAGATGGTAAAGTAAATCTTAACAACGATGATGTCGTTTATTTGACAGCAGAAGAGGAAGAAGATCTTGTAGTAGCTCAAGGTAATGCACCTTTGAACGATGATGGTACATTCATCCGTAACAAAGTTAAAGCACGTCTTGAAGCTGATTTCCCACTCGTAGCTCCAACTGAAGTAAATATGATGGACGTAGCTCCACAACAGATTGCTTCTATTGCAGCTGCATTGATTCCATTCTTGGAGCACGATGACGCGAACCGTGCGTTGATGGGATCTAACATGATGCGTCAAGCAGTTCCATTGCTTCGCTCTGAAGCTCCTATCGTAGGTACAGGTATCGAAGGTCAAATGATTCGCGATTCTCGTACTCAAATTATGGCAGAAGGCGATGGTGTTGTTGAATTTGTTGACGCTTCTGTAATTCGTATTAATTATGACCGTACAGATGATGAAGAATTCGTAAGCTTTGTTGATTCGGTTAAAGAGTATAAATTGCCTAAATTTATGCGTACTAACCAAGATACAACTATCGACCTTCGTCCTATCGTACGCAAAGGAGATAAAGTAACTAAGGGTCAAATCCTCACAGAGGGTTATTCAACTCAAAATGGAGAATTGGCACTTGGCCGTAACCTTAAAGTGGCTTATATTCCTTGGAAAGGTTACAACTATGAGGATGCTATCGTGCTTAACGAACGTATTGTTCGCGAAGATATCTTTACTTCAGTTCACGTTAGTGAATACACTCTTGAAGTGCGTGAAACTAAACGTGGTGTAGAGGAATTGACATCTGATATTCCAAACGTGAGTGAAGATGCAACACGCAACCTCGACGAAAACGGTATTATCCGTATAGGTGCACACGTTGTTCCTGGCGATATTCTTATTGGTAAAATCACTCCTAAAGGTGAGACTGACCCAACTCCAGAAGAGAAACTTCTTCGTGCAATCTTCGGAGATAAAGCAGGCGACGTTAAAGATGCATCACTCAAAGCTTCACCTTCGCTTCGTGGTGTAATTATTGGCAAAGAACTCTATTGCAAAGCACAAAAAACTCGCAAAGATCGTATTGCTGATAAAGAAATCCTCGATCGTATGGATGAAAACTTCAACCAAGAAGTAGCAGCATTGAAAGCTTTGTTAATCGAGAAATTGGTTTCAACTATCAATGGTAAAACTTCTCAAGGTGTGAAAGACTTTATGGGTGTAGATATTATCCCACGTGGTAATAAATTCACTCAAAAAGTATTGAACGAAATCGACTTCAATACAGTGCAGTTGACTAAATGGACAACAGATGCATATCGTAACGAATTGATTCGTGATATAATCACTAACTATTTGCGCAAAGTTAAAGAGCTTGATGCTCAACTTAAACGTGCTAAATTCAACCTTACTATCGGCGATGAACTTCCTTCAGGTATTGTTCAACTTGCAAAAGTTTACGTCGCTAAAAAACGTAAAATCCGCGTAGGTGACAAGATGGCGGGTCGTCACGGTAACAAAGGTATCGTTTCTAAAGTTGTTCGTCAAGAAGACATGCCATTCCTTGCAGATGGTACTCCTGTGGATATTTGTTTGAACCCACTTGGTGTGCCTTCACGTATGAACCTTGGTCAGATTTTCGAAGCTGTTCTTGGTTGGGCAGGTAAAGAACTCGGAGTTAAATTTGCAACTCCTATCTTTGATGGTGCAGATATTGATGACCTTAACGAATGGTGCGACAAAGCAGGTGTTCCACGTTATGGTAAAACTTATCTTTACGATGGTGGTACTGGCGAACGTTTCGACCAACCAGCGACAGTAGGTGTAACTTACTTCTTGAAACTTGGTCACATGGTTGACGACAAAATGCACGCTCGTTCTATTGGTCCTTACTCTCTCATTACTCAACAACCATTGGGTGGTAAAGCTCAATTTGGTGGTCAACGTTTCGGAGAGATGGAGGTTTGGGCGCTCGAAGCATTCGGTGCTTCAAGCATCCTTCAAGAAATCCTTACTGTTAAATCCGACGACGTTATGGGTCGTGCTCGTGCTTATGAGGCTATTGTTAAAGGTGAACCAATGCCACAAGCAGGTATCCCTGAATCACTCAACGTATTGTTGCACGAACTCGAAGGTCTTGGCCTCAGCGTTAGATTAGAGTAATACCGAATAAGAGAAGTTTAATAAAACGGGAAACTATAAATCTTGATCCCGTAGGGGAGAAAGATTTATAGATATTTCCACTATTATATAAAAGACTATGGCTTTTAGAAGAGATAATAAAGTAAAAACTAATTTCAGCAAAATCACTATCGGTTTAGCTTCTCCAGAAGAGATTCTTGAGGCTTCATACGGTGAGGTTTTGAAACCTGAAACTATCAACTATCGTACCTACAAACCTGAACGCGATGGTTTGTTCTGCGAGCGCATTTTCGGTCCTTGTCGCGACTACGAATGCCATTGCGGTAAATACAAACGTATTCGTTATAAAGGTATTGTCTGCGACCGTTGTGGTGTAGAAGTAACTGAAAAGAAAGTACGTCGCGAGCGTTCTGGTCACATCCAACTCGTTGTGCCTGTTGCTCATATTTGGTACTTCCGTTCTACTCCTAACAAAATTGGTTACCTTCTTGGTATGCCATCTAAGAAATTAGATGCCATTATCTATTACGAAAAATATATCATCCTCCAAGCTGGTGTTCTCGAAGGTGTTGAGGGTGTTGAAGTTGGCGAACTCATTGAAGAAGATCGCTATATGGAGTTGATGGATATGTTGTATGAAAAAGATCGTAACAACCAATTCCTCGAAGATACTGACCCTAATAAGTTCATCTGTAAAATGGGTGCTGAAGCTATCTATGATATGCTTCGTAACCTCGATTTGGATAAACTTTCATACGAATTGCGCGACAAAGCAAACACCGATACATCACAACAACGTAAAGCTGAGGCTTTGAAACGTTTGAATGTGATTGAATCGTTCCGTGCTGCTCGTCACCGTAACCGTCCTGAATGGATGATTCTCAAAACGTTGCCTGTTATTCCACCAGAATTGCGTCCATTGGTGCCACTTGATGGTGGTCGTTTCGCAACTTCCGACTTGAATGACTTGTATCGTCGTGTTATCATCCGTAACAATCGTCTCAAACGTCTTATCGAAATCAAAGCTCCTGAAGTTATTCTTCGTAACGAAAAACGTATGTTGCAAGAGGCTGTCGATTCATTGATTGACAACTCTCGTAAATCTAACGCAATGAAGACTGACTCAAATCGTCCTTTGAAATCTTTGACAGATAGTTTGAAAGGTAAACAAGGTCGTTTCCGTCAAAACCTCCTCGGTAAACGTGTTGACTACTCAGCTCGTTCAGTTATCGTCGTAGGTCCTGAATTGCAAATGCACGAGTGCGGTCTTCCTAAAGATATGGCTGCTGAACTTTACAAACCATTCATTATTCGTAAACTTATCGAACGTGGTATTGTAAAAACAGTTAAATCGGCTAAGAAATTTATCGACCGCAAAGACCCTGTTGTTTGGGATATTCTCGAACACGTGATGAAAGGTCACCCAGTGTTGCTCAACCGTGCTCCGACCCTTCACCGTCTTGGTATTCAAGCATTCCAACCTAAGATGATCGAAGGTAAAGCAATTCAACTTCACCCACTTTCATGTACAGCGTTCAACGCCGACTTCGACGGTGACCAAATGGCGGTTCACCTCCCACTTGGTAACGAGGCTATTCTCGAAGCTCAAATGCTTATGTTGGCTTCTCACAATATCCTCAACCCAGCCAATGGTTCGCCAATTACAGTCCCTTCTCAAGATATGGTGCTTGGTCTTTACTATATCACTAAAGCTCGTAAGGGCGTGAAAGGTGAAGGCTTGAAATTCTACTCTCCAGAAGAGGTTGAAATCGCTTACAACGAAGGCGCAGTTGATATTCACGCTATTATTTCTGTACGTACACAAGACGTAGATAAAGAAGGAAATATCATTACTCGTTTGGTTGAAGACACAACTGTTGGTCGTGTTATCGTCAACAAATTTGTGCCAAAAGAGTGTGGTTACCTCAACGAATTGTTGTCTAAAAAATCACTTCGTAACGTTATCGGTCGCGTAATCGAAACTTGCGGTGTGGCACGTACAGCTAAATTCCTCGATGATATCAAAAACCTCGGTTATCAAATGGCATTCCGTGGTGGTTTGTCTTTCAACTTGGCCGACGTTATCATCCCAGAAGAAAAAGAAGCTCTCGTTAACTCTGGTTACGAAGAGGTAGAAAATATTATGAACGATTATAACATGGGTTATATCACTAATAACGAACGTTATAATCAAATCATCGATACTTGGACTCGTGTTAATAGCGAATTGACAAGTGTCGTAATGAAACAACTCTCTGGCGACAATCAAGGTTTCAACTCAGTATATATGATGTTGGACTCAGGAGCCCGTGGTTCTCGTGAGCAGATTCGTCAGTTGTCAGGTATGCGTGGTTTGATGGCTAAACCTCAAAAAGCAGGTGCCGAAGGCGGTCAAATTATCGAAAACCCTATCTTGGCTAACTTCAAAGAAGGTCTTAGCGTGTTGGAGTACTTTATCTCTACTCACGGTGCGCGTAAAGGTCTTGCCGATACGGCGTTGAAAACTGCCGATGCTGGTTACCTCACTCGTCGTCTTGTTGACGTTTCTCACGACGTTATCATTACAGAAGAAGACTGTGGTACATTGCGTGGTCTTGTTGCTACTGAAATCAAAAACAACGAAGAGGTAGTAGCTTCACTTTACGAACGTATCCTTGGTCGTGTTTCTGTTCATGATATTATCGACCCACTTACAGGCGACCTTATTGTTGCTGCAGGCGAAGAAATCGTTGAAGCTACAGCTAAACGTATTGAAAATTCACCAATCGAACGCGTTGAAATTCGTTCAGTGCTCACTTGCGAAGCTCGTCACGGTGTTTGTGCTAAATGTTACGGACGTAACCTTGCTACAGGTCGTATGGTTAACAAAGGTGAGGCTGTTGGTGTAATCGCTGCACAATCTATTGGTGAGCCAGGTACTCAGTTGACACTTCGTACATTCCACGTCGGTGGTGTGGCTTCGAATATCGCTGTTGACAATGGTATCACATCTAAATATGATGGTCGTCTTGAAATCGATGAACTCCGTACTGTAGATGCTGAAGATGCAACTGGAACTAAATACCAAGTAGTTGTAGGTCGTTTGGCTGAAGCTCGTATCATCGACCATAACACAGGTATCGCCCTCACAACTCAAAATATCCCTTACGGTTCTAAACTCTTTATCCCTGCAGGTTCTGAAGTTAAGAAAGGTGATAAGATTTGTGAATGGGACCCATTCAACGCTGTAATTGTTTCAGAGGTTGCTGGTACAGTTCAATTCGAATCAATGGTCGAAAACTCTACTTATAAAGTAGAATCTGACGAAACTACAGGTCTTTTGGAGAAAATCATTATCGAGTCTAAAGACAAAACTAAAGCTCCAGCAGCTCAAATTGTCGATAAAGCAGGTAATGTACTCAAAACATACAACCTCCCAGTGGGAGCTCACTTGGTAGTTGATGCGAAACAAAAGGTTAAACCTGGTGATTTGATTGTTAAGATTCCACGTGCTGTAGGTAAAACAGGCGATATCACCGGTGGTCTTCCACGTGTTACTGAGTTGTTTGAGGCTCGTAACCCATCTAACCCAGCTGTTGTAGCCGAAATTGATGGCGAAATCTCATTCGGTAAAATCAAACGTGGTAACCGCGAAATCATCCTTACTTCACGTACAGGCGAAGAGAAAAAATACCTCGTACAATTGTCAAAACAAATCCTCGTTCAAGATGGCGACTATGTACGTGCAGGTACACCACTCTCTGATGGTGCTATTACTCCAGCCGATATCTTGGCTATTAAAGGTCCTACTGCAGTTCAAGAATATATCGTGAACGAAGTTCAAGACGTTTATCGTCTCCAAGGTGTGAAAATCAACGACAAACACTTCGAAGTTATCGTACGTCAAATGATGCGTAAAGTACAAATTGCTGATGCTGGCGATACTCGTTTCCTCGAAGGACAGGTGGTTGATAAGATTGAATTCATGGAAGAAAACGACCGTATTTGGGGCAAAAAAGTTGTTACCGATGCAGGTGATTCTACCAACTTCATGGCAGGTCAAATTGTAACAGCTCGTAAACTCCGTGATGAAAACTCAGCACTTAAACGTCGCGATATGCGTACAGTAGAAACTCGTGATGCAATGCCAGCTACTTCACTTCAAATGCTTCAAGGTATCACACGTGCAGCACTTCAAACTCAATCGTTTATGTCTGCTGCATCGTTCCAAGAAACTCCAAAAGTATTGAACGAAGCTGCTATCAACGGCAAAGTTGACCGTCTCGAAGGTATGAAAGAAAACGTTATTGTTGGTCATAAGATACCTGCTGGTACAGGTCTTCGTGAATACGATCACTTGTTTGTTGCTTCACGCGAAGAGTATGAACGTATGTCAGAAGCAAGCCGTAATGTTACCGATATCGAAGAGATTTCTGAACTCGCCGATTGATAATTAACGGTATATAAATAAAATCCTCTTGTCATCATTTGACGAGAGGATTTTTTATTTATTGGTGTCCGGTAAAAAATAAAGCAATTATTCAAACTATTAATAAACAAAGGGGAGATAAGATAATCTTATGAGAGGGGGCTTGTTTTTTTAGTTCGACGTCTTCAACGTCGTAGAGTGTGGGGAGTTTTCTTCATCTGCGGGTAATTTTTGCGATATCGCTTCGCTTCTCGCAAAAATCACCCGCAGTTACGCATAATTCGACGTTTTCAACGTCGTTGTATCTTGAATTTTCCTTAATTTTATTGTGCAATTATAAATATTTTAATTTGCATAGGTTATTGCATTTATATAAAATTTTTAGCGGACAGTAATATAATTTAATATATCTTGAGAGTGTGTATTGTGATGTGTCTATTTGTTTACTTGTGGTTTTTGGCATCTAAGGAATGTTAATACATAGTGGAGAATAGGTGTGTTTTTATGGTTATAAGTTATAGTATGTAAAAAAAACTGATAGAAATTTCTATCAGTTTTTAGTTATTTGTCATTTGAGTTTGTTTTTACATCATGCCACCCATGCCACCGCCCATTGGAGGCATTGCAGGTGCTGGGTTTTCTTCTTTTTTGTCTGTGATAACACATTCAGTTGTGAGGAACATACCTGCGATAGATGCTGCGTTTTCGAGGGCTACACGAGTAACTTTGGCAGGGTCAACAACACCAGCAGCAAACATATTTTCGAAGCGGTCAGCACGTGCATTGTAGCCGAAATCGCCTTCGCCTTCGCGTACTTTTTGTACGATTACGGCACCTTCTTTACCTGCATTTGTTGCGATTTGACGAAGAGGTTCTTCGATAGCACGTTTAACGATTTCGATACCTGTTTGTTCGTCGTCGCATTCGCCTTTAAGGCCTTCGAGAGCAGAGATTGCGCGGATGTAAGTTACACCACCACCAGGTACGATACCTTCTTCGATAGCAGCACGAGTTGCGCTGAGGGCATCATCTACGCGGTCTTTTTTCTCTTTCATTTCGACTTCAGAAGCGGCACCAACATAGAGTACAGCTACACCACCAGCAAGTTTAGCAAGGCGTTCTTGAAGTTTTTCGCGGTCGTAGTCAGATGAAGTGGCAGCAATTTGAGATTTGATTTGAGCTACGCGAGCCATGATATTTTCTTTTGCGCCAGCACCATTTACAATGACTGTGTTGTCTTTGCTTACGGTGATGCGTTCGGCTGTACCGAGCATGTCTATTGTAGCACTTTCGAGTTTGATGCCTTTTTCTTCTGAAATTACGATACCGCCAGTGAGTACAGCGATGTCTTCGAGCATCTCTTTGCGACGGTCGCCAAAGCCAGGAGCTTTAACTGCACATATTTTGAGTTGAGCGCGGAGACGGTTAACTACTAATGTAGTCAATGCTTCAGAGTCAACATCTTCTGCGATGATGAGGAGAGGGCGACCTGATTGTACTGCAGGTTCGAGTACAGGAAGCAATTCTTTGAGGTTAGATATTTTTTTGTCGTGGATGAGGATGTAAGGTTTCTCCATTTCAACTTCCATTTTTTCAGTATTGGTTACGAAATAAGGAGAAATGTAGCCACGGTCGAATTGCATACCTTCAACAACATCGATTGTAGTATCTGTACCTTTAGCTTCTTCGATAGTGATAACACCATCTTTTGATACTTTTTTCATTGCATCAGCAATGAGTTTACCGATAACAGCGTCGTTGTTGGCTGAAATAGTAGCAACTTGTTCGATTTTGTCGTAGTTGTCGCCTACTTCTTGAGCTTGTTTTTTGATGCTTTCAACAACTTTGGCAACAGCTTTGTCTATACCACGTTTGAGGTCCATTGGGTTAGCACCAGCAGTGACGTTTTTGAGACCTACGCCAACGATAGCTTGAGCGAGAACAGTAGCGGTTGTAGTACCATCACCTGCATCGTCGCCAGTTTTAGAGGCAACTTCTTTCACGAGTTGAGCACCTAAGTTTTGAACTGCATCGTCAAGTTCGATTTCTTTTGCTACTGTAACACCATCTTTAGTGATGTGAGGTGCACCATATTTTTTTTCGATAATTACATTACGGCCTTTAGGACCGAGAGTAACTTTTACTGCGTTAGCAAGCTCGTCAACACCACGTTTGAGTTGGTCGCGAGCGTCAATATTGAATGAAATTTCTTTAGCCATATTTTGAATAGTTATTAATGATTAGTTATTAGTTATTAGTGATTGTTGTTTTGTAGTTAGTGAAATATTTTGTTTTCGTTAATAATTACTAACTACTCATTAATCATTAAATTATTGCAAGAACGTCAGATTGACGCATGATGAGATATTTTGTGCCGTCGAGGTCTAATTCTGTGCCAGCATATTTGCCATAAAGCACTTGGTCGCCAGCTTTAAGAATCATTTCTTCGTCTTTAGTGCCGTTGCCAACAGCAATAACTTCGCCTCTTAGAGGTTTTTCTTTTGCAGAATCAGGGATGATGATACCACCGATTGTTTTCTCTTCGACCGCTGCAGGTAAGATAAGTACGCGGTCTGCTAATGGTTTAATGTTCATGTTTTTTTTAGATTTTTAGTAGTTAGTAGAGACGCAATATATTGCGTCTGTACAATTCAAGTTAGTTAATAGATAAACTTGTTTTGTTTCTAACTAATTGTTATTATTAATATTTATTATTTTGTAAAATATAAAAGAGACGCAAGTGGTGCGCCTCTTTTGTATTATCATATATTGTGCCAAGTTTGAATGTTGATTGATTTGTGCCACATTGGCATAATTAAAAGTTTATTTTTGTGAGATGTGGCATAAATAGCATAATTTATATAATGAAAATATTGCTAAATTTGGGTCTGTATTGTCGCAGTATCTAATCAAAGAGTTTGAAAAATTGTGATATATTTTTGCGAAGAGAGTTGTAAGGTGAAGTTTTTTTAGTTTTAAATATAATTTTAGGATTGGAGATAGAGTTTCTAATTCAGGATATTGTTTTGTAAGATATATATTGTAGAGGTTTGAGATTGATTCTTTTGTTTTTTGTATGAAGGTTAGGTTATCTTCTATTTGTAAATGGATGATTGGATTGTCAAAACGATAATAAGGAATATTGTGTCGAGATAGTTCTATTCCGAAGATTGTGTCTTCATGCCCGTATCCTTTTATGTTTTCGTTGAATTTTATTCGGTTAAAAATATTTTTGGGAATAAGAAAGTTAGGAGAAGTGAAGGGTGCAGTTGATTTGACTAAAATATCTTTATTCCTTTCTCTATTGATACCATATTTGGTTAGTAGAGTATGGTATTGATTTTGTGGAGCATTATAAATTCTACCGCCTAAAATGGTGATGTTTTGAGGTATAAATTCAATATATTTTTTTAGAAATTCGTTGGAAGCAGGAAAAGAGTCGCTATCGAGGAATAGTAGATGATTGTATTGTGACTTTTCGGCTAAAAAATTTCGTATTTTTGCTCGGCCAATATTTTGTTGCGGTTTGATGAGTTGGCAGTTCGATAATTCTGTTATGCGATGTAGATTAGAAAGTTTTACATTAGAACAATCGTCAGCGACGATAATCTCAAATTCAATATTGCATTCGAGAGCTTGGCGATGTAGTTCGCAAACTAAATCGTAGCAATCGTAATTATATGTAGGTATGAGTATAGAGAGCATTATTGAATTTGATTGAATATTTTTTCGAATTGTAGGGCTTGATTTTGGCGAGTGAATTGTTCTTTCCCTTTTATTTCAATATGAGTATAGCCTTGTTTTTGCCATTGGTTGTAGTAGTGGAGTATAAAATTTTTTACCTCTTCAACGTTTGTTGCAGCAAGTCCAGATTCTGTTTCTTGAATTACTTGAGCTAAGCATTCTTCATCGCTACGGACGCATAGTATCGGTTTTTCGACTCCTAAGGCTTCGAAGAATTTTGTGGTCATTATGCCATGAGGGCCATCATTAGATGATTTAGTTGTGAGGATTAGATTTATAGATGATTTATTTAGTAGTTGGGGTATTTCGTTGTTTGGGATAAAATCGAAGTAGTGATTATATTGTGTTATGTTGTGCTTTTTTACTAATTCTATAAGTTCATTTTTTAATGTAGAACCAATATACCATTTAATTTTTAGTTTGTCTGGTGATATTTTTTGTTCTTTGTCAAGTTGTTGGATAGCTTCAAAGAGTAAATTAGGATTACGGAATTGCAAATCGATTAGTCTTCCAGTATAGGTAATATCGAATGTATCAGATACTATTTTTTGATGGTAGAAAATATCAGCATTATAACCATTGTATATTAGGTGGGTATTATTATTGATATTTTTTATAAAATCTCGATGCCAAGGAGAGATGGTTGTAACACTATTTGCTTGTAATAAGGCTTTGTTTCTGCGCTTAATATTTAAACGTTCGATTTGTTTGTATATAAAATTATTTATTGTTGATGATTTTGATATTGAGTGTGTTAGGTATTTGTGTTTGCCCCATTGTTCGTCAATATCTCTTAAATCAATTATTAAAGCTTTGTTGTATTTTTTAGATAAACGTGCTGCGGTAGTTATTGGAAATAAATTTGATATGCTACAAAAAATTAAGTCGTAGTCATTTACGTTAGTTGTATTTTCTATAAATTTTTGTAGCTTGAAGTCTTTGTATTGAAATAAGAAATGTAATACCCACTTAATTGCCCAATAAATTTTGTTGTTTGAGTTGTAATATGGCATCTGAAAAACGGGACATAAATCAGTTGAGTAATTTACGTCTTTAATTTTTTCGGTGAATATTTCAGGCGTCCATTTGTTTCTGTCTAAATTCTTGCAAAGATTAGTTACCCTTGGCAAAAAAGAAGGAGGTGCAAATGGTTCTGAAAGTATTAAAATTTTTTTTGCCATATTATATCTATTATTTTATTGGCAGCATTGCCGTCGCCGTATTCGCTAATTGGGGTTGTAGTTGGGTTTGTATTATAGCATTTAATTATTTCTTTGTGGTTGCATCCAGAGAGTTGATTCCAACCATTTGTTATAGTTTCGACCCATTCAGTTTCATCGCGTAGTGTGATGCAAGGAGTTTTGTGGAAATAAGCTTCTTTTTGAATACCTCCAGAGTCGGTAAGTATTTTATGGGCAGAAGTTTCGAGGACTATCATGTCTATAAACGAGATAGGTTCAATGATAACTATGTTGGTGTTTTGTAGTATGAGTTGTTTTAGGCAGTCATCATTGTTGATAACTTTTTTTGTTCTTGGATGTAAAGGTAATATGATGGGCTTATCTTTTGTAGCAATTTGGTTGAATGATAATATAATTTCTTTTAAGCGCTCTATGTTGTTTGTATTTTCGGCTCTGTGTATTGTTGCTAAGTTAAAATGTTTTGGTGTTAGATTTAATTTTGTTAGTATTGAAGATTCTGTTTTTGATATTTTGGCGAAATAGAGTGCGGCGTCGTACATAACATCTCCTATTTGATATACATTTTGTGTTATACCTTCGTTTTGTAAATGTTTTACTGCTGTGGATGTTGGACAAAAGAGCAAAGTAGAGCGTTTGTCGGTTTCTATGCGATTATGTTCTTCGGGCATTGCAAGATTGAAACTACGGAGACCCGCTTCGATATGTATAATTTTTATATTTGCACGTTCAGCAGACAAAGCCCCGGCTAAAGTTGTGTTGGTGTCGCCATATAGTAAAACATAATCAGGCTTTTCTTTATTTATGATGGGATATATCATCTCACACAGTTGATCGATTGTTTTATCTTTTCCGTCTAATTTCCATTTTGGTAGTGGAATTGATAATTGGTCGAAGAAAATATGGCTCATATTTTCATCGTAGTGCTGACCTGTGTGGAGTATAAGTTCTTCTATTGCGTTGTATCCTTTATCTTTATTGAAATCTATTATGGCTTTGCTAACCATTGCAGCTTTGATAAATTGAGGTCGAGCTCCAACTATTGTAATTATTTTCATTGTTTTTGTAATATTTGAATGAGTTGAGAGTATAGGTTTTTATGGTCTTTTTCTGAAAATATTGTATTATGCCAAAGGAGGCATAGGTCGCCGTTGTATTTTTTTGTTTGTTCAATTAAATTTTGAGCGTATAGTAGGGATTCTTTGTAATTTAATCCCATGTATTTTTCGTGGGTGAGAGAGCAATCCATCATGGTTAGAGGGTGGAGGGTTAATGAGGTTAGTTTGCGTGTGGATGGATTGATGAAGCGGACTGCACGGCAGGTGCCGAGTCGGAAGCCTGCTATGTCGGCGTAACCCATAGTGTAGTCGTTGGTTATGCGAGCATCAATTAGGGCTTCCATGTCGTTTGGTTGAAGTGAGCGGAGATAGTGATGGCGTGAGGTTGTTATTCGTTGATTTTCGATTGCGTATTGTAGGAGTTTTTGTTCTTCTACGATAATGTCGGGAGTGTCTCCACTTTTATAACTCGCATGTAGCCCAAATATTGCGTTTGGTGATGATTTTAGTATGTTTTTTTTGAGTAGGTTGAAGTTTTTGCCTATTAAATTGTATGTAGGTCGGTCGAACCCTTTGGCGTTGTGAGTGGCTTTGATAAAATAAATTTGTGTGGCTTCGGGTAGTTGGTTGTCTTGTTGTAGAATCCAAGGGAAAGTGTAGGCAGGGTCGTTGTTGATGTTGAAGAGTGATTTTAGTATTGTAGTAAGGAATTCTGTACGTTTAACGATTGAGCGATATGTGCCACCAAGAAATCCACGTAGTCGGCGATAATTTGTTATTGAATCGACATCATGGGTTAGGTATATGTGGTTGATTTGTTGAGGTATAGGATGGAGGTGTGTTAGGTCGGACTTGTCAGACTTTTCGGACAATTCAGACGTGTCGGATAAGTTAGATGATAAGAGTTTTCTTAGTAGTTCGCCGTATTCTTCGATGATTGGACGGTGTATGAAATTTGCTTTTGCGGGTATGGATTGTTTGCCGATGTATCTGCCGTGGATGTCGCGATTGTTGTTGGGGTTGATGTATTCTTCGTAACGGGAGATTAGAAAATAGGTGCTTGCGATGAGGTCGGCATAGCACACTATCGTGTTTTCGATTTTTTCGATGTGTGGTGAGCCGAATAAAAAAGGTATGCCTTCAATCTCTTGAAGTGGGAGTGAAGGCATAGATTGTTGTGTGCCGTAAATGTTATTATTGAAGAAGTTAGATGAAACAATTACGACTTTGTATTTTGACCATTGAGTTTTATCGTTGCAATATCCTACGTGGTGGGCGTTGTGCTCGTCACGGATTAGGAATTGTATGATATAGTCAATGATTTCAGACATAAGTAGTAAGTAGAAAGTAGTAATATTAGGGTTTATTGATGTTGTAGTTTTTTCTTTCTACTATTTTTATTGTTGCTGAGTTTGTTCTTGTTGCTGTTGTTGTTGGAGTTTAGCTTGTTGGGCTTCGTAGGCTTTTTGAGCGTCGTGAGCAACAGGGTCGAATAGTTTGATTTCGCGTGGTTTACGTTCTTCTTGTTTAGGGAAAGGAAGTGTGTTAGCGTGCATTTGTTTGTATGTTTCGCGGTTGCGAACGATATGCACAGCTTCGTAAATGGCTTCGCGCATAGAGAGTTCGTTTGCAATGTTTTTACCAGAGATGTCGTAGCCTGTGCCGTGAGCTGGAGATGTGCGCACGAATTTGAGACCAGCGGTAATATTTACGCCTTTTTCAGTTGTGAGGGCTTTGAAAGGTGCGAGGCCTTGGTCGTGGTACATAGCGAGTACGGCGTCGTAGTGTTGGAATTTGCCTGAACCAAATAGTCCGTCAGCAGCGAGAGGTCCTACGCATACTATGCCTTCGGCAATAGCTTCTTCGATAGCAGGTTTGATTACTTCGAGTTCTTCTGTGCCAAGTAGTCCGTTGTCGCCTGCGTGTGGGTTGAGTCCGAGTACGGCAATGCGTGGGCGTATGATGCTGAAGTCTTCTTTTAATGATTTGTTGAGAAGGCGTAGTTTGTGGAGAATAGCCTCTTTTGTGATAGCTTGCGAAACTTTGGTGATAGGCATGTGGGTTGTAACCAAAGCAACGCGAAGGCGATCGCTGGCAAGAATCATAAGAGATTCAGAGCCTGCACGATTTTCGAGATACTCGGTATGACCTGGGAATTTGAATGTTTCGCTTTGGATAGATGCTTTGTTGATAGGAGCAGTAACGATGGCGTCAATTTTGTTAGCTAAGAGGTCGGCTGTTGCAGCTTCGAGAGCTTCGAGAGCCGATTTTCCAGCTTCGGGAGTTGGTTGTCCGAGTTCGACTTTTGGTTCGTCGGCAGATGTGTTAACAATGCTGATTTTGTGTGGATTAACATCGTCGGCAGAACGGGCTACGCTGATTGTATAAGAATCAATACCAAGTGATTTTTTGTGATAACTTGCAGCTTTAGCTGAACCATAGATGATAGGAGTGCATTGTTCGAGGATGTGTTGATCGGTGAGAGCTTTGAGGATTACTTCGTAGCCAATTCCGTTGATGTCGCCTTGAGTGATACCTATTTTGAGTTTTTTTTCCATGTTTTTCTTTTTTTTTTGAATGCACAATGCACAATGCACAATGCATAATTTATAATTTTATTATTTTTTGTTATATTTTGATATGCAATAAGTGTTTTTTTGTTCTTTTTCCTGTGACGGTTTTCTTCGGCACACCTTGTTTGAAGGTTGCTGTTGGGTAAAAAGTGGTTTTTATAAAAAAGTTTTTATTTTTGATATTTATTTTTTTGCTGTGATAACTACTTCGTTAACTTCGTGAGGAAGGAGAAGTGAGTAGAGCATAGCTTCGAGTTGGCGAAGAGGATTGCGTTTGTCTTTTCCTGGAGCGAATACAAAACCTTCGATTGTAATGATTTGCATATTCATTTCGTCAACGCGGGTGAGTGATATGAAAGGACCACCCATGTGTTCGCCGTTTTTCATTTTCCAGAGACCGCGAGTTTCTGCACACCAGGCGTTATGGTGTGTTACAAAATTGGTTACAGGAGGTAGGTGACGATATTCTGTACCCATGTATGAACCTTCGACACCGCCAGGCATATTGGTTTTCATGACAGAATCGCGGCGAGCCATGATGGCTTCGTGGGTGAGTTGGTCGGTTGAATGATAAGGAGTTGTGTAGATTACAATGTCTTGGCGAATTTGTGCACTGCCATTTGTAATCCAAAGGGAATTGTCTTTTTTCTCGTATTTATTTAATGAAGTTGGAACTGCTATTTTACATCCAAATTGTTGATATACACGGCGTAATGCTTCGGCATTGATATTGCTTTGGTAGAAGTCAAGCATGCGTTCGCGCTCAGCCATGATGAAATAATCGGAAATTGTAGTTCCGCTTGTTTCTAAAAGATTTTTTAGAGATTCTTCGTCGGGAGCAACGACATTGGCAAGTGCTTGAGTATTAGCCCAACGGTTGCGGCTAAGATTGATTTTTGCTTGTGTGTATTTGTTGGGATTTACTTCTACGAATACAATGTTGCGAGTAGCTTTCAATAAATTATCGAAATGGATTGGTGCCACTTTTGACATTTTGAATAGCGGTTCAGGTTGTGGCAAAATTGGGGTTGGTGCGTTTAGTACATAGTACATAGCTTCGCCAGCTGGAGTGCGATAGAGACTATCGTCAATGACAAGTAGCACTTCGTAGGCTGCACCAGAAACAGATGGTAGATATACACCTTTTTTACCTTCGTTTTTACAACCGCTAAGGATTATGATTGAGATTGTAAATAGTGCAAATAGTATTTTTTTCATATTTTGTTGATTTATTTTATGCGTTTAACAGATTTGAGAGCTTTGATTTTCAAAAGGTTTTTGCATAGATTGTTGATGTCGTCGGCACTATAGACGTATATGTCAAGAGTACCTAAGAATACGCCATTTGTAGTATCGATATTGATGTTTTTGATGTTTATAGCGTAGTCATCGCTGATGACTTGTACGATTTGTTTGAGCAATCCAGTTTGGTCAACACCAGAAATTTCGATTGTTGTAAGGAAAGAGAGAACCTTTTGAGTTTCCCAATTGGCTGATAGAATGCGGTTACCATAACTTGCTTGGAGTTTTTGGGCTACGGGACAATCGCGCTTGTGAACAATTACATCGCCGCCTGTTTCAATAAATCCGAGTACGTTGTCGCCAGGAATAGGTTGACAACAATCGGCGATTTTATATCCAGAACCAACATCGGCGTCGGTTATATGGAGAGTTTTTTTCGGGTTGTGTTGTGTAGGTTGAGATGTAGTTTCTTCTTTTTTGTTGTCGTTGCTACCAAATTGGAGTTTCCAAATACGCATCCATTTGTTTTTGGTTTTGTTCAAAAATAGCGATGGTATGACAGAAGTGTCGATTTTGCCATTGCCAATGGCGGAATATAAGTTGGCAGAATTTGTGATTTTGAAATGGTCGAGAACCACTTGTAGAGTTTGATTATTAACTGGTTGACCTACCGAATTGATTGCCTCTTCGACAGCATCTTGTCCTCGTTTTATAATTGCTTTTAATTCTTTTTTGAGGATTGTTCGTAGTTGAGCTTTGGCTTTACCAGTGGTGCAGAAATCGAGCCATTCCATTTGAGGTTTTTGGCTTTTAGATGTTAGAATTTCTACTTGGTCGCCACTTTGGAGTTCATAACTAATTGGAACGAGGCGATGATCGACTTTTGCACCAATGCAGTGAGATCCAATATCGGAGTGAAGGTGGAATGCAAAGTCGAGCGCGGTAGATTTGGCTGGCATTTTGCGAATGTCGCCTTTTGGGGTAAATACGAAAATTTCGGTTGAGTATAGATTGAGTTTGAAAGTATCCATAAACTCGACAGCATTTGTGAAGTCGCTCGTGTCGAGCATCTCCTTGATGGATTTAAACCATTTGTCGAGGTCAGATTCTTCTTGTTCGCCAGTTTTGTATTTCCAATGAGCAGCGAGTCCTTTTTCTGCAATGTCGTTCATTCGTTGGCTACGAATTTGTACTTCAATCCAATTGCCACCAGGTCCCATAACTGTGACGTGTAGGGCTTCGTAACCATTTGATTTTGGGGTGTTAATCCAATCGCGTGTACGATCGGGGTGAGGAGTATATATGCTTGTAATTGCCGAATAAGTTACCCAGCAATTTGCTTTTTCGTTTTCGTTTGGTTTAGGTTTGAGAATTATTCTTACTGCTAAAAGGTCGTAAACTTCTTCAAAAGTTATGTGTTTGGTTTGCATCTTTTTAAAGACGCTATAAGGAGATTTTATGCGTTTTACGATTTCGTAGTCGTAGCCGTAAGAGTCGAGGATTTTTGTAATAGGTTGAATAAAAATGCGGAAAGCATCCTCCAACATAGGAGTTACTTGCATTATTTGTCGCTCAAGTTTTGAATAGATACTTGGTTGTTCGTATTTAAAGCTGAGGTTTTCTAATTCTGTTTTGATGAGAAAGAAACCAAGTCGTTGAGCAAGAGGAGCATATATGTATTGAGTTTCGCCAGTAATTTTGAGTTGTTTGGCAGGTGGCATAGATCCGAGAGTTCGCATGTTGTGTAGGCGGTCAGCCATTTTGATGAGGATTACGCGAACATCTTCAGGTATAGTGAGAATAAGTTTGCGGAAATTTTCAGCTTGAGCAGATGCGCCTTCTCCGAATATACCTCCAGATATTTTTGTGAGACCAGCAACGATAGATGCAATTTTTGGATTAAATTCGTTGGCAATATCTTCGACCGTATAATCAGTGTCTTCAACTACATCGTGGAGTAGAGCAGCGCAAATAGAAGTTGAACCTAAACCTATTTCGTTTACAACAATACGAGCAACAGCAAGAGGGTGCATGATGTAAGGTTCGCCCGAACGGCGTTTAACTCCTCCGTGAGCTTTATTTGCAAATTCGAAAGCTTTGGTGATAATTTCAATTTTTTGTTTATGTGCAGTTGCTGCATAATCGCGTAGAAGAGCTTTAAATTCAGATTGAATCATCTCTTCTTCTTGCTCAGGTGTTAGGTTGTGGTAGTCAATCATAATTTAATGATTAATTATTAGTTATTAGTTATTAATTATTAACAATTAAATTGTTATTTTTCGTTAATCATTAATAACTATTCATTATTCATTGTATTTTAGTCCATTACTTGTCCTGCATTAGCAGCAAGTTGTATCATTAAATCGTATTCTTCGGGTGATAAATCGAGGAAGTAATAATTCAGCGGGTCAACTTTTTTGTCTTTATAAATTACTTCGTAGTGGAGGTGTGGGCCGGTGCTTTTACCAGTATTGCCAACTTCACCGATTATTTCGGCACGGGTAAGTTTTTGACCTTTTTTTACTTTGAATTTATGCATGTGAGCGTATAATGTTTTATAGTCAAAGCCGTGGTCAATTATAACAGTGTTGCCATAACCTTGTTTCCAACCAGCAAATTCAACAACACCATTTCCTGTAGCATAAATATCGGTTCCTGTTGGCGCGGTAAAGTCCATGCCTTGATGGAATTTTCGAGTTCGATATACAGGGTCAATGCGGTATCCAAAACCAGAAGCAACACGTGTTAAATCTTTATTGAGCACTGGTTGAATAGCAGGGATATGTTGTAGTTTTTGTTCGTTGCTTTTTACTAAAAGCATTAAATCGTCGTACGATTTTGATTGGATATAAAGTTGCTTGCTTATATCATCAGCTTTGTGTGTTGTTTCAATTAGAATAGCTGATGTATTCATTTTGGAGAGTTCTTTGTAGCGGCGATTGTTTAGTGATGTATTGTGGCGGACATTATTGGGGATTGAGTCGGCTTGAAATATTACTCGGTATAAATTATTGTCGCGTTGTTTGATGTCTGCTAATACATCGTTCATTTGTTCTAATCTTCGGTTAAGGAGTTCGTATTGAATCTCCATTCGTTCGTTTTCTTTTTTCAATCGTTTTTCATCTGGAGAATCAATAATTATTGTAAAAACAATGAAGAATAGGAATCCAATGAAAGCACTTGAAAATAGGTGCAATGTTAGTTTCTTCAGAGTTTTTCCAAAAGATCTTTCTACACGTTCAAATGAAAGTGTTTCGGGATTAAATTGTAACTTTACTTTCTTTTTTGCCATTTTGTATTTTATAGTAACTATAATGTTTATAGCAGCTATAGATTTTTGTAAATTAGATTTTATTTATATTTTACTACCCAAATAAGACAAGGGAAGTGGTCAGAATATCCGTTTGTCCAAACACCGCCAGAATGAGTGCGGAGAGGGTATCCTTTGTAGCGACCTTCTTGTTGTTTTAGAAAGTCTTTGTTGAAAATTTCAGTTTTCCAGTAGCTAAGAGTTTTTCTATCTTTGTTTAGCCAAGCATGAGAAACTATGATTTGGTCGAACAAATTCCATTGGTCTTGGTAGGCAAGAGTACCGATACCTTGTTTGTAGAAAGCGTATGTGGTATTGAACAATTCGCCAGGTTTGGTTTGTTCGATTTTTGATTTTGCGCCAAGTTCGTCAGTTACTGAAGGGTCGATAGGGTCGTCGTTTAAGTCGCCCATAACTACAATTTTTGCATTTGGGTTGAGTGCAAATAAAGAGTCGCAAATAAGTTTTGTTGTACGAGCAGCTTCAGCGCGGCGTGGTTTAGAGCGTTTTTCTCCTCCTGAGCGTGAAGGCCAGTGATTTACTATGATGTGAATTTCTTCTCCATCAAGAATTCCAGATACGCATAATTGGTCGCGAGTGAAGAAATTTTCTAATTCAGTTGTAATTCTTGTTGAAGTTACATTAGTTGGGGTAAATAATTTAGTATTGTATAATAATCCGACATCAATGCCACGGCGGTCGGGACCTTCAACTAAAATTGGTTTAAGATTGCGGTCTATAATGGCTGGTTCCTTTACTAAATCTTCTAAAACATTAATGTTTTCGATTTCAGAAACGCCTAAAATTGCTAAATTTTGGGGCATTTGTGATATAGCGTATGCCATTTTTTGCAATTTGTTGGTGTATTTTAATGTACCCCAAGCATAATCACCATTAGGTAAGAATTGAGCATCATTTTTGATGGGGTCATCAATTGTGTCGAATAGATTTTCGAGGTTGTAAAATCCTATAACATAGGCATTAAGTGGACGCTTTTGGGCATAAGCAAAAGTCGCTGAGAATAGAACAGCGAAAAGTAGAATAAACTTGAAATTTTTCATATTTTTGAATATTTATTTATAAACAAAAAAAATCGCAACTTTGCGTGCAAATTACATGCAAAGATGCGATTTTTTTTTGAAATATCCAAATTTTATTGGTATAAAATTACAGCAGATGTATAAGGAACTTTAATTTTTTCTGTAAATTTACCTAAACCATTTACATCGATTTTTGTATCGTAGCATGCAGCGGTCCAAGTACCTTCAGGAAGATTGATTTCTACATCAGTAGTATTGCCATTGTAGATAACAAAAATTTGATTCCATGGGTCGTTTGTAAGAGAACCATTAAGTGTGTAAGCAACTACATTTGCAGGAGTTTCAACAAAGTTGATGGCTTCAGCTACTTGAGCAGCATTGTTCATGCGGAATGCAGGGTGAGCTTTACGAAGAGCGATGAGGTTTCGATAGTATTCGTAAACTTTGGCATATTTTACTTTATTTGTCCAATCAATTTGGTTGATAGAGTCAGGTGATTGATATGTATTGTGAACACCTTTTTTGTCGCGTAAAACCTCTTCTCCTGCATAGATAAATGGAACACCTTGAGCTGTGAATACGATAGTTTGTCCGAGTAAATCCATACGGATGATTTCTTCGATTGTATAATTAGGATTGATTGCTTTAAGTTTGTCAACGATACAAGGGTCATCATGGCAAGACATATAGTTGATAACTTGAGCTGGAGATGTAGCGTATGCTTTGTTAGTATGAGCTACTTGAGTAAGGTCGATTTGAGGGTGAGCTGTAGCACCTACAACACCAAATTTAATTGATTCATCTAAACCTTTACCAGAAACAAAACCTCCTTTGTTGCCATCTGTCCATTTACCACGGAGTCCATCGCGAATGTCGTCGCTAAATACGCCGATAGGAGCAAATTGAGTGGCATTGTTTTTAACTGCACGTTCTTCTTCTGGAATACCGCAACCGCCAGCAGCCCAACCTTCGCCATGGATAGATATTGTAGGGTCGATTTCGTCAACAGCAGCACGAATTTGATTCATAGTTTCAATGTCGTGGATACCCATTAAGTCGAAACGGAAGCCATCGATGTGGTATTCGTTTACCCAATATTTGATAGATTCAATCATAAAGCGGCGCATCATATCACGTTCTGAAGCTGTTTCGTTGCCACAGCCCGAGCCGTTGCCCCATGAGCCATCTTCGTTGAAGCGATAGAAGTAGCCTGGAGCTTGGAGATTGAGGTGAGAATTGTCGCCAACAAAAGTATGATTATAAACAACGTCCATAATTACGCGGATACCAGCAGCGTGGAGTTGTTGAATCATAGTTTTGAGTTCGAGTATGCGAGTTGCTGGTGAATATGGATCTGTTGAATAGCCACCTTCTGGAACATTGTAGTTTTTAGGGTCATAGCCCCAGTTGTATTTATTGTCGGCGAGGCGAGTTTCGTCGATTGAGCCGTAGTCGTAACTTGGTAGGATTTGTACGTGTGTGATACCGAGTTCTTTTAAGTGGTCGATACCAGAAGTCAAACCATCAATGGTTTTAGTTCCTGTTTCACTGAGACCTAAGAATTTACCAGGGTATGAACTGCCTGATGATGGGTGAATAGTGTAGTCGCGCATGTGAACTTCATAGATGATTGCATCAGTGAATGATTTCATTTCTGGGCGGATGTCATTTCCCCAACCTTCAGGGTTAGTGGTTGCCCAATCAATGATAGCAGCGCGTTCGCCGTTTACGCCTACAGCTTTAGCCCAAATGCCAGGAGTAGGCTCTAACCATTGGTCATTTTGTTTGATTTGGAAAGTGTAAAATTTACCAACGAGATCTTCTTTTACAGTGTATGTCCAAGTTCCATCAACGTCATATTTCATGTCAAATACTTGAGATGGAGTACCTTCTAGTCCGTCTTCATAAATGTTAAGTCGAACCTCTTGAGCTGCAGGAGACCAAGTGCGGAAGAATGATTTTTTAGGGGAATAAGTAACACCTAAATCAGTGCCTTTGTATTCAGGATATTCATCAACTGAATTGTAGGTTTTAGGTTTGTTGCAGCAAGCCGACATCAGTGTTGCTACAATCGCAATCATAGAAATGAATTTTAGTTTCATAAGTTAGATAAAAAATTATTTTATTGAATCTGTTTTAATCGTATTATTATTGATGCTATCTGTAGGTTGAAGTATATTTTGAAGTTCTGGGTTTACAACTTTTTCGTATGTTACTTCTTCGAAACTTATTTCAAACTCAACGCGACGATTTTTTGCTCTTCCTTTAGATGTTTTATTGTCTGCTATTGGTTTAGTTTCGCCGAAACCTTGTGTTGTGATGCGACTAGCATTTATACCTTTATCAATAATGTATTTTCCTACAGCAGCTGCACGGTCAATTGATAATTGCATATTTTCATTGTCGTCACCAACGTTGTCAGTGTGTCCGCTAATTGTTAAATGATATTCAGGATTAAGTTCCATTACAGATACAATTTGGTCAAGAATTGGGTATGAAGATTTTTTTATTATATCTTTTCCTGTTTCAAATTGAATACCAGTCATTGCTTTTTTGAACAAATTGCGTACCTCTTTTTTCAATTCAGGGCATCCGTAGTTGCTTGCAGGACCAGGTTGTTGAGGACATTTATCTTCTGAATCTAAAATGCCATCACCATCGGTATCTAGCGGACAACCCATTTCGTTAACAATAGTCCCTTCTGGTGTATTAGGACATTTATCTAAATAATCAGCAACTCCGTCTTTATCTGTATCAGTAGGACAGCCGTTTTCATTAACAGTAACTCCAAGAGGAGTTTCAGGGCATAAATCAAGATAATCTGCAATTCCATCTTCATCTGAGTCTATAGGACATCCATTAGCATCAACTGACACATTTTCAGGAGTATCTGGACATAAGTCAATATAATCGGCAATACCGTCTTTGTCATTATCAACAGGACAACCAATAGAGTCAACTAATACATTTGCAGGAGTTTCAGGACATTGGTCTAAGTAATCAGCAACACCATCGTTGTCTGCATCAGTAGGGCAACCCATAGCTGTTACTTCAACACCTTCTGGAGTATCAGGACAATGGTCTTGGTAGTCATAGATACCATCTTTGTCAGTATCAAAAGGACAACCAACCGAATCAACCTCTACGCCAAGAGGAGTTTCAGGGCATTGGTCATAACAGTTATGTATTCCATCTTTATCATCATCTAAATCGCAACCATGTTTATCGACAAAATGTTTACGTTTTTTTATGTCAGGGCATTTACTTCTTAAGAAGTCTATATCAGTATTAGGGCAGTGGTCTCTTCTGCCTTTTATGCCGTCTCGGTCTGGATCTTTTGAGTAGTTACCGATATTCCAAGTCCATCCAATTTGTAAATTAAAACATTGGGTTTTATTAGGAATAGGTATTTTCATAGATTCGGTATGTAGGCGTGTAAATGAAATAGGTATGTAATCAGCAAGCAAGTACATATTGAATATGCCGACGCGTAGATTTAGTCCAAGACCAAGATTTCCCCAACGTCCATTTAAGAAAGAATAATCAAATGTCGCTTTAAGCCAATTTACAGGTCGGAAATTGATAGCTAATGTAACTTCATCTTGTAAGCGACGATTGTTGAAAGTTAATCTATTAACAGCTCCGAATGAGATTCTATTTTTTAATATTCCATATTCAATACCTGTATAGAAGTTTGCTTTTAACATAGTCATATATGCATTGTTGTAGTCATTGGTTTTTATAGTACCAATAATATCTTCTCCTAGTTGGTTGAATGTGTTATTTATTTGATCTCCAATGGAGATAGAATCTCCTATGGTATAATCTATAATACCATCAATTTCATGCTCACCATGCATTTGTCCAGAAACAGCATTGCGGGTCCAATATATAAAACCTAAATCAGTTATAGAAGTTGATATTGTTAAATTTTTAATAGGCTGATATGTTAGACCAAAATCAATAGCTCCACCATATCCTGCGGGTTTATAAAGAAGAGATATTAAATCATTAGTATTATATAAACTTGCAGATGAGAGATCCATAGATCCATCTTCGTTTCTATTGAAATGTAGAGGTAGTGTAGCGTGTATATTTCCATCTGTTTTAAGGTGCCATGCATGTCGTGATGCATCTAATTGCAAACTATTTATCCTTGTGTCAATATTTGCATATCCCATTAAAAATTTAGCTTTTAAACCGATTTGCCAATGTTTATTGATTTGATTCATATATCCAAATCCTATTTTTGAATATAGTGTAGATTCAATGCCCAAAGAGCTTAAATTAAAAGTGTTGATTCCGTTAGCATCTGGCGTCCCGTAAAAGGCCAATTTAAATATATCTTTAGGCAAATAAATGTTAGCATCTGCATTTATTCCGATGTCAAAAGAAAAGTAATTTTTTTTAACTCTGAAACCAAAGGAAAGTATATTAAGACCTAAATTGAAATTAATATTTGTTGTTGGACTTAATGTATTGTATATTTTATTTATATTTTCTTGAGAACTAAAAACTGTAACAGGTTTTCCATCTTGCATGTATAGCAAATCATTGAGTGTTAAACTATTTGTTCCAGCGTTGAGATATAGATTTGGCAGAAATATAAAGTCTAGATAAAAATTACAATTTGGCATAAACGCAGGGTTAATATTGATACGTTCTGCCACATTATCCATGAAATATAATGTATTTGTATTTTGAGCTTTGCCATTACTTCCTAATGTCAAAAACATCACTAATAGTATAATTATATGTTTTAGCTTCATAGTAGAATATTGTTTTGTTATTCTTGATTTAATGTTATAGATGTACCTGCTTTAACAAATGCTCCTATTTTTATGTCAATAGCATTTGTTGATTGAAAGTATATCATTGATTTTTCATCATAGCCATTTATTGAGATGTCTAGAATAATTTTTTTTGTATTGTATACATCCTTTATTGCCTCTCCGCTTGTGTTTAATGTTAGTTCTTCTTGAGTTGGTGTTATCACACGGCCTTCTGTATCAACAATAGCCGAAGGTATAGTGAATCTCTTTGATTCCGAGATAACTTCATTTGTGTTATCTAGATAGTATAATTTTAAGTGTGCATTTACTGGTAATGCACTATTTACATCTAAATATAAGGTTATTGTGTCAATATCAATTGTATTTAAAAATTCTTGTTCAAACAGAGATGAAAAGTCAGCGTCTAATGTGTCCTTGTAAGAAAAATTTGTGGTAGGATCAAATTGTAATGGTATTTTTGCTTGTACATCAAGTTTGGCTAGTAGTGGTAATGTTAAAAATTGAGAATGATCCTCTATTTTTTCTTCTTGTGGAGTAGTTACACTATAGTCTAGATTTATTGTTTCTGGTAGCATTGATAATAATGTATGTAAAGAACCATACTCTCTATTGATTTTAATGACAGTTGATGCACTATCGAATGCTACTTTAGGAATATTTAAATCACGGGTAGTGGTTTGTTCTCCATTGAAAAAAGCATATTCAATTTTATCACCTTTGGTTGCATATACATTTTTTAACTCAAGCCTAAGAGGTAATCCTATATTTGTTGTGGTTGTTATTGTTATTTCAGGATTAGCGAATAGCAAGTTATTTTTTTGTAATAATTCATTTTGAAAAATGTCTTGTGGAATATCGTAATTTACATTACCTGCATCTATAGGGTCTCTATACCACACAAAGCCATACACTTCATGTGTGTTAATTAAATTTATTTCTGTCTCAAAAATAAGTCTAGCGTCTCGCGTAATGTTTGATGTCCCTGTTGATATTAAATTAAATTCAATTTCCAAATCAATTAAGTTTCCTTCATCTAATTCATTGAAATGGGCCATAAATCTAGTTAATTGCTTACTCAATGAATATTCATTCGTAGTTATATAAATATCTGAGAATAAATTATCATATTCTTTATCTAATAATTTAGGATAATGAAACGACATTACTAATGGATTATCTTCTGAAATTTGAAATCCTTCCACTTTTATTTTGAAATCTACATTTGCTTCATCTATTACGGCAGAGTCGATTTTAATGATTTCTTCTGGTGTATTTTTATTGAATTTTAAGTCATATTTTGTGCTTTTCCCAAATTTATAACTGCCACTTGGGAGTGTAACTGACTCTATATTAGATGGTATAAGATTGAATAATTCGTGAAAACATGGTTGAGTTTTCAGAGTTAAAGAGTCTTTCAAATATTCTCCTTTACGAAAAGATGTATCTAAGTTGACTGCTAAATCAATATTTTCTTGGTTATATAGCAGACATATAGCATTGGTTGAATCTGTTGATACGTATGTAGAATCTATAATGTCTAATAGGTATAACATATTTGCATGCACTGAGCCTATTGGTAGTGCCAATGATGTATTAAGATTGATATCTGAATTTATGTCATTTGTATTGATATCAGTTATACAGCTTGTAAAAATAGTACATAATATTACTATCAGCGATAATTTTTTTATTTTCATAATTAAAAAATTTATATTTTGTTTGCAAAGTTACCTATATATTTTGATATTTACAATTATTTTAAGAAGTATTTTGAAAAATTTACTAAAAAAACCTTTTCTTTGGCGCGAGTTATAGCAGTGTACAGCCATTGATAGTATTCTCGTGTTATCATTTCTTCGGTTAAATACCCTTGGTCAATATAGACATGGTCCCACGATCCACCTTGCGACTTATGACCTGTTATAGCGTATGCAAATTTTACTTGTAGAGCATTGTAAAATTCATTCTTTTGCATCTCTTGCCAAAATTGTTTCTTATTTGTTATGTCGGCATAATCTTCGGCTATTGTATTTACTAATCGTTCATTTAATGTATTTTGAGCAGAAGGAGTTTCTGTGTATAATGAGTCTATCAAAATACGCGCAGTTATTTCTATATCATAATCAATTAGTCGCAATATCAAATCCGCAAATCTTGCCCCGTATAGTTCATAATGTTTTCCTACTCTGATTATTTCTGCAATATCACCATTGGCAATAAAGTCAAGATTATCATACGGTTTAGACCAATAATAGTTATTTTTTGTAATTATCAAATAATCTCCAGTGGTTAATTCTTCCTCTTTCATCATCACCTGACCTCTGACACCTCGATTATAAAGCACAGCCCGTTTATTCGAATATGTTAATATAATCGTATTTTCTTCGCCGACTTTGCCATACGAACTCTCCAACTCTTCAACCAAATTTTCTCCGCTAACAACTTTTACATCATCAAAATTAGGATTTAACTTTATAGGTGTAAATGGTTCTGTTTCTATTGCTTGGCGTATTTTTGTTGCATTGAATAGTATGCCACTTTCTCCCGCTTGACGTATGACTTGCGTCAATTGATATTCCATTACCTCCAAGCCATAACCCTCCATAATCGTTTTATTCAATGCTGGCGAAGAGCTCTGACCTATTGGCAGCAATTGAGCTGTATCACCAACTAAAATCATACTGCAATTATCGCCCGAATATACATATTCAACCAAGTCATCCAATAATCGTCCAGAGCCAAATTCTACTCCAGATGCACTTTGATTTGCTATCATAGACGCCTCATCTACGATGAATAGAGTGTTTTTATGTGAATTATAATTCAAATTAAAAGTAAAATCACCTGCCGATTTTTGTCTATAAATAACCTTGTGAATACTAAATGCACTATGATTTGAGTAATTACTCAACACCTTTGCAGCTCGACCTGTCGGAGCTAATAATACAGTGTTTTGTCCCAACGTTTTCATTGCCATAATCAACCCACTCACAATTGAAGTCTTTCCTGTTCCTGCAAATCCCTTTAATATAAATGCTTTAGTATCAATTGGCATGCAACAGAATTGAGCCAACAAATCAATCAATTCTGTTTGTTGTCTTGTTGGTTCGAATGTTAATTGTTTTTTTATGGTGTTGGTTAGTAATATTAGGTTGTTCATTGCTTTTGTTGGGGGGAGTTTTTATGGTTGCTATGGCTACTATATTTTCTATAGTACTATAGTTTCTATAGCTACTATAGTCATTAAAAAAAACACAATGCATCAAAATTTTTTGATGCATTGTGTTTTTTCTGTATTTTTATTAACGTAATTTAGCATCAAGTTTTTCTGTTAAATTCTTGATGAGTTTTTGCATAATTCCGTCAATTTGTTTGTCAGTCAATGTTTTTTCTTTATCTTGCAAAGTGAAGTTCACGGCGTATGATTTTTTGCCTGCTTCCAAGTTTTTGCCTTCATAAACGTCAAACAAAGTCACGTTTTTCAACAACTTCTTGTCAGTGTCAAATGCTATTTTTTCAATTTCTGCAAAATGCACTGATTTGTCAACCAACAAAGCCAAGTCGCGTTTAACTTCAGGGAATTTCGAAATTTCAGTATAACTGATTTTGCGTTTACCCAACTCTTTCAAGCATGCTTTCCATTGTATATCTGCATAATAAACAGCATTTTCAATGTCAAACGCTTTTAATTGTTTTGGCGATACAACACCGATTGTAGCCAACAATTTGCCACTAACAGTTTTGATTTCCAAAGCTTCAGTCAACAAATCATCACTTGTTTCAGCAATTTGAGTTTTACGTAAGTCAATACCCATTCTTATAAGTGTATTTTGCACATAAGCTTTTAATTGGTAGAAACTTACTTTGTCGTTTCCTGCAGCCCAGTTGAGTGAATTTTTACGACCAGTAATCCACAATGCCAAGTGATATTCTTCGCTGTAGCCATCTAACGAAGCCTGAGCATTTTGGCGTTTTTCAGCATCAAAGTGGTAGCAATTGCCAAATTCATAGAACTTCAAGTCTGAATTTTGGCGATTAGCATTACGAGCAATACTTTCTAAACCGCCAAATAACAAGGTTTGACGCATTACGTTCAAGTCTTGGCTCAAACTATTCATTATACGAACGCAAGTATCAGCTGTATAACTTGTAAGTCCTTCGTAGTAAGCCGATTTTGTAAGCGAGTTATTCAATATTTCGTTGAATCCGTTGGCTGTCAATTGTTCAGAAATTAAGTTTTCCCATTTTGTTGAGTCAACACCTTTTGAGAAACTTAGGTTCGATGTCAATTTATCGCTCAATTCCACATTATTGTAGCCATAGATACGCAAAATATCCTCAATCACATCCACATCACGTTGAACATCAACACGATAAGCAGGTACTTCCAATTTGTAACCCTCATTATCTTTCTCCAATACCTTCATTTCAAGACCTTCAAATATACGCTCAATTTGTTCAGTCTCAATTACTTTACCAATCAATGAATTAATTTTTTCGATTTTAATATCAACGATAAAATTGTTAAGTGGAGCAGGGTAGATGTCAGTAACCTCCGATGCAATAGTACCGCCAGTCAACTCTTTAATCAACATAGCAGCATATTTCAAAATATAGATAGTATTATGTGGGTCAATACCACGTTCAAATCTGAAACTTGCGTCAGTATTCAATCCGTGGCGACGAGCAGTTTTGCGTATAGATACAGGGTTGAAATAAGCCGATTCGATGAAGATATTTTTAGTTTCTTCCGTAACACCTGAATCCAAACCGCCAAACACACCACCGATACACATTGGCTCTTCGGCATTGCAAATCATCAAATCCTCAGCCGAGAGTGTACGTTCTACACTATCCAAAGTAGTAAATTTGCTTCCCTCTTCAGCTGTGCGAACCATCACTTTGCCTCCTTTAATCTTGTCTGCATCAAAGGCGTGTAATGGTTGTCCAAAAGCGTGAAGAATATAGTTAGTTGCATCCACTACATTATTTATAGGGCGTAGTCCAATCACTTGTAACGCATCTTTCAACCATTTTGGCGACTCCTCAACTTTTGCATCTTTCACTGTAATACCAGAATAGCGAGGACAACGATCTGCATTAGCCAATTCTATTTCTATTTTCAAATCATTATTGTCTGCTTTGAAATCATCAATCGATGGCTTGCTCAATTCGTAAGGAATATTATGTGCTTTGAAGTATGCAGCCAAGTCGCGAGCAACGCCATAGTGTGATGTTGCATCCGAGCGGTTAGGCGTAATATCTACTTCAATGAGTGTATCGTCCTCAATACCAAAGTATTCACGAGCAGTCATACCCACTTTTGTATCAGCAGGCAACACCATAATACCATCGTGAGCAGTACCGACTCCAATTTCGTCTTCGGCACAAATCATACCGAACGACTCTTCTCCACGAATTTTAGATTTTTTGATAGTGAAACTCTCTTCTCCATCGTATAGCACAGTACCCACAGTTGCTACAATAACTTTTTGTCCAGCAGCCACATTCGGTGCTCCACACACAATTTGCATTGGGTCGCCGCCTACTGTTACTGTTGTAACGTGCAAGTGGTCGGAATTTTCGTGATCGCGACAAGTAAGGACTTCGCCTACAACCAATCCTTCAAGACCACCTTTTATTGTTTGTACTGTTTCTACACATCCAACCTCAAGTCCGATTGAAGTCAATATCTTAGCCAACTCCTCTGCTGGCAATTCAGTTTTAAGATAGCGTTTAAGCCAATTGTACGAAATATTCATTTTTTAGATTATTAGTAGTAAGTAATAAGTAGTAAGTCGTAAGAATTTTCTATTAAAAGTCTTTATTCATAACTGTAAGTCTTGCGACTTACGACTTTCTACTTACTACTTAATTATTATTTTTTCATTAAGCTATGCATTGCATCGCCAAGTATTTTAACTCCTTTTTCGATAATCTCTTCATTTACATTACAGAATGAGATACGAATGTGGCGATTATCTTTACCTTCAGGTGAGAATGCTGAACCTTTTACAAACACAACACCATTTTTGCTGCATTCGTCAAACAAAGCATCAGTATCAACGCCATCAGGCAATCTAAGCCATACAAAGAAACCACCTTTTGGTTCTACGAATGTTGCTTCAGCAGGGCAATATTTTCTGATAGCATTAACCATTGCATCGCGACGTAGTTTGTATGTATCTCTCAAATAAACAACATATTTGTCCATTCTGCCAGAGCGGATAAATTCGTATGCCAAAATTTGTGAGAATACAGGAGTACATGCGTCCATTGATTGTTTTGCGATTTCAGCTACATCATACAATTCGTTTGGAACAATCATCCATCCGATACGAAGACCAGGACCAAAGATTTTTGAGAATGAACTACAATAAATAAATTGTTGTTCGTTTGGTGCTGAAGTTTTCATTGGTTTGATGAGTTTAGCTGTCTCTTCATCGAAATACAAGCGTCCGTATGCGTCATCTTCAAGAACCATTGTGTCAGGATATTTTGCCATCATTTCAATAAAATCTTTACGACGTTGCTCGCTGTAAGTCAAACCTGCTGGGTTGTGGAATGTTGGGGTGATGTAAATGAATTTTGGGTGGAGTTTCAATGCTCTTTCCAATTCTTCAATTACGATACCTTCATTGTCCAATGGAATACCAATTACTTGTGCGTTGTATGAGCAGAATGCGCCAAGACTGCCTACGAATACAGGGTCCTCGGTCAACATAATGTCGTTAGGGTCAAGCATCAATTTTGCCACAATGTTCATTACTTGTGTTGAACCTGTAGTGATGATGACTTTGTTTTTAGTCATATCAAAACCTTGTGCCTCTGATACTTTTTTGATTTCTTCGATGAGTAAACCAAGACCATCGGTAGTTCCATATTGCAAACCAATTTCCATCATTTTGCGAGGAACGAGTTGTACCATTTCGCGTACATCGTCGATTGGAAACAAATCTTCACCTGGCATACCGCCTGCAAATGAAATAATATTAGGGTTTGCAACTACGCGCAACATAGCACGAATTGGACTTGGGCGAAAAGCCTCAACATTCTTTGAAAGTTTCATAATAGATTGTGTTTTATGTATTAGTATTATTGATTATTTTTTAATTTTCAACTCTCAATTCTCAATTCTCAATTTTCAATTTTCATTGAAATTATAGTAGTTATAGTAAATATAGTAGCTATAATTATGAATTATGAATTATCCTTTAAGCGATACTGTTCTATTGAATACCAATTGTCCATCTTTGGTGTCAAGGTCGGTATTGAAATAACCGATTTTCAAGAATTGGAATTTATCGCCAGGTTTAGCATCTGCCAACGATTTTTCAACGCGTGCACCAGTGATAACTTTCATTGATTCGGGATTCAATAGATCGCGGAAATCTCCCTCTTCAGCAGATGGATTTTCTACAGCGAATAAGCGATCGTAAAGGCGAATTTCTGCTTCAACACTTGTATTGACATCCACCCAGTTGATTGTACTTTTCACCTTTTTGTTGCCACCTTCTGTGCCCGATTTAGTGTTAGGGTCATAAGTAGCATATACTGTTGTTACATTACCATCAGCATCTTTTTCGCAACCAGTAGCTTGAATAATATAAGCACCTTTCAAACGCACTTCGCGGCCGCCTGGACTGAGGCGATAGAAGTCTTTGTCTGCCTCTTCGCGGAAGTCGCCACGTTCGATATATACTTCGCGGCCGAATGGCACTACGCGTGTTCCTGCATTTTCATTGTCAGGGTTATTTTCCATTACGAGATCCTCTGTTGTGCCTTCAGGGTAGTTAGTGATAACTAATTTCACAGGGTCGAGAATAGCACATACGCGAGTTGCTCGTGGTTTAAGGTCTTCACGAGCAGCAGCTTCGAGAAGCGATACATCGTTCAAAGCTTCATATTTAGTGTAGCCAATTTTATTAATGAACGAACGAATACTTTCAGGAGTATAACCGCGACGGCGTAAACCACAGATAGTTGGCATACGAGGGTCGTCCCAGCCACGAACAAGACCTTCTTGCACCAATTGCAACATCTTACGTTTACTCATCACAGTGTAAGTGATGTTCAAACGGTTGAATTCTCTTTGTTTAGGGCGATAATCTTCGCTAGCAAATTGGTCGAGATAGTAGTCGTATAATGGGCGGTGAACTTCAAACTCAAGTGTACAGAGTGAGTGAGTTACACCTTCGAAGTAGTCCGATTGACCATGTGCAAAGTCATACATTGGATATACTTTCCATTGATTGCCAGTGCGGTGGTGAGGGTGCGATGTGATGATGCGGTACATGATAGGGTCACGGAAGTGCATATTAGGGTGAGCCATATCAATTTTTGCACGCAAAATCATTGAGCCATCAGGAAATTCGCCTTTACTCATTCTTTCAAATAAGTCGAGGTTTTCTTCTACTGAGCGGTCACGGTATGGGCTATTTGTGCCAGGAGTAGTTGGCGTACCCTTTTGTTTTGCAATCTCTTCAGCCGACTGTTCATCAACGTAAGCCTTACCCTCTTTTATGAAACGAATAGCCAAATCATATAATTGTTGGAAATAATCTGAAGCGTAATAAATATTCTCCCATTGATAACCCAACCATTTGATGTCCTCTTGGATTGAATCAACGTACTCAACATCCTCTTTTACAGGGTTAGTATCATCGAAACGAAGGTTACATTTACCGCCAAAACGTTCAGCGATACCAAAGTCCAAGCAAATAGCTTTAGCATGACCAATGTGGAGATAACCATTAGGTTCTGGTGGAAAACGAGTTTGTACACGACCACCATTTAACCCTTTTTCTACATCGCCCATAATTATTTGTTCGATGAAATTCAAATTCTTTTTCTCTTCTTTAACGTCTGTTTTAGTTGACATAATATCTATCTTTTTACTTAAAAAAACTATTTTACCTATTAATTCGCAAAGTTACAAAAAAATATTTAGAAATTACAATAAATTTATATCTTTTTTCAAAAAGGATAAAAGATATAAAGTAAAAAAGCGAAAAAAATATTATTGCTTATTATCTTCTTCAGTTAAAACATTAAATGTAAATTGTCACAAATCAATAGCTAATATTTTATTTGGGGTTAATTTAACGTCAGTTTGATATAAAAGTCGCATGGTATCTGTGTCATCCATAGAGTGAAAATTGCGAATAAGTGAGAGCAACGAAGTTTACTTCAGTTGCCGAACGAAAGCAATTTCAACGAAGTTAATTTTGCGGAGCAAAAAGGGCGAATTTTGTTATAAGCGAGAGCAAAAACCAAATTTATTTGGGTTATGCCGAGTGTAAACAAAATCTTGATAAAAATTGTTATATCCGAACCAGCGGTCTTTGAACCGAAGGTGAAAAAATGGCAAAAATCTAAAAAATCTGTGAATTATTGCGATAAGCGAGAGCAATAGAGTTTACTCTAATTGCCGAGCACAGCAATAATCTTGTTAAAAAATCTGTGGAAGATAAACAATAAAATTTTTTCGCAATAGCTCAAAGGCCTTTGGTTCTGTGTTTTCCGTGCGTTCCGTGTGAGATAAAAGTTATATCGAATTCACGTTAATTTACGAAAATTTATGTTGAGATAAAAGATTTTTTTTGTCAGATGAATGTAAAAAAAAGAGATGCAACTTAAAAATTGCATCTCTAATTTTGTGCGCAGGATGAGACTCGAACTCACACGGCCTTGCGACCACTACCCCCTCAAAGTAGCGTGTATACCAATTTCACCACCTGCGCAGGGACTTTTGAAAAGTTGAGCGGAAAACGGGACTCGAACCCGCGACCCCAACCTTGGCAAGGTTGTGCTCTACCAACTGAGCTATTTCCGCATTTGCAAAGCAAATGCGAGATTTTTGCTTCGCTCGGCATAATCGAATAAATTCGTTCTGCTCTCGCTTATTGCAAAAATTCCGCAAGATTATATCTTGTGAGATTTTTGCTTCGCTCAACAATTCAAGTGAACTTGATAGTTTTCGCTTATCGCAAAAATTCCGCAGAGGTAAACCTCTCATTTGCGGATGCAAAGTTACTGCTTTTTTTTGATATGACCAAAGATTTTTATAAATATTTTTGTTTGTTTAATAAATATGTTGATTATCAATGTGTTTAATTTTGATATATACTTTGAAAATAAACGGGAAATATTCAAAAATAGCTTCGTTTTCTTATTTTATTTTTATTTTACTTTCAGAAAATTCGTAGTTTTATGTCTCTTTATTGTAAAAAGGATATTATTTTGATACAAAAAACATAAAAGAGTATATTATGTTTAATCACATCTCAAAGTAGGGACGCACGGCTCGTGTTTCTGCTAAGAATGTTTAACTAAAACATTGTGTCTGTTAGTCTAAATTTTAGAATTTTATTCACTTTTTACGCTGTATTGAACAAAACACACACTTTTTTATTCAATACAATTGTTTTTTTGAATAAATCCTTAATTTTTGAAATGTTATGGTGGAATAGAAAAGATGTAAACGTAACGTCAGTTCGATATAAGAATCCGCATGGCATCTGTGTCATCTGTGGGAGATGAACAAATTTTTCCGTGTTATCCGTGCGTTCCGTGTGAGGTAAAAGTTATATCGAACTCACGTTAAACGTAAGGTTGTGAATTTGGCGGTTTTCTACGATGCAAGTTGATTGCAGGTTGCAGTGAGGAAAAAGGAATTCATTGATTAGAATATAAATATAAACGACATCGTGAAAAAATCACGATGCCGTTTTGTTATAGGTTTTGATATACGCCATTGAGCAGTAGTAAGCCTAAAATTATTATCCAAAGTGTTTTGATGTAGGTTTTGTGTAATGTTTTGTACCGAATATAATTCATTATAGTGATTCCTATTACTATTAATAAAGGAATTAGAGGAGGAAACATTATTACACTTTGCTCAATATCACCATTTAATAACAGTAATAGCGAGCGTTGGAACCCACACATTGGACAAGATATGCCAAAAATTTGTTTATAGGCACACGGCAAGAAATATTGCTCTATTGGCATACAGTAATTACATTAACTCTTCAAGGAATGATAGATATGCAAAGCCAGCAGAGCCAAGAATAGCCACAGCTACAATGTAATAAACAATGTAAATTGCACCAAAAATGATGCCGATAACAGACATTATTTTACCTGCGCTAAGCATACCTGAACCAGTGTACATTGTTGGATTTGCACGATATACTGTCAATCCCTTATTTGCAAGTACTACACCAATAATACCGCAAATGAGACCTACGAAAAAGCATCCAAAAAGTAAAGAGCAGATGCCGAGTACCAATGCTGCTACAGCATTAGGGGCAGTTTGTTGTTGAATTTGTTCTGACATAATTTTAGAAAGTTTAAGATTTAATATTTTTTATTTGTTTGAAAATTTACCATTTACCAGTCTAAGTCTTCGAGTTTTTCCATGGCATCAAGTGTTTTTTCATAAGTTTCAAGAGCTTTTTCGGCTTGTTTTACGGCTTTATCAAAATCGTCGCTATCATAATCATAAGATGATGATTTTTTAGATGAAGAAGATGATGATTCTTTAACTTTGTAAACTTTTTGCAGAGTCAACAAGCAAGTGCAAAATTACAAAAAGTGTTTAAAAAACTCTACTTTTGGCGAAGAAAAGTTTAATTTTTCTCTAGGTCTCCTATTAATTTTAGCTTGAATAGCGTTTAACTCAGCTTGTTGTACCATA
>JAFTSS010000061.1 GCA_017467185.1 Paludibacteraceae bacterium
GTATAATTATTGTAAATAAAAGGCAAATAGTTTTCTACTTTTGTTTCCCAAGATTTTTGTTCTTCTTCAGTTAGTGTATTTGTTTCTTGAGTTTCACAAGCTGTAAAATTTATTATTACTGCACATAAAAATAATAATAATAATTTAAATGTTTTCATGATGATAATCTTTTTTAAGTTAATAATTAATAATGTATTTTATTTAATTTGGAAATCACCTTCGAGGATTGTTCCGTCAGAAAGGGTTAAACGGATAGTGTAGAGACCTGTGCCCCATGGAGTAGCGATTGTGTAGATTTCTCCTGCCACCATATTCATAGTAGAGGTGTGTTTTACGCCTGATAACATCTCATAAATTACTACTTCCACACATTCATCGTTATTATATTTTAATCTTTAAGTTCTTCCACAAAATCATCTGTAATACTAAAAATGTAAGATTTATGAGATATAGTTAGATTATTTTGCTGAAATTCATTATAATCTAAATAGATATCTCTATGATAATTTTCATGAAAAATAGGACCATTTTTTATCTTATCATCAAGTAATAATTCAAAATCTCCAATTTTTAATATAATTCCATCTATGGACGAAGATATATTTTGAATATTATATTCTTCTTCGTGATATGCCGAAAAAATAATTAACTTATCATAAGGTTCTATTCTAAAGAAAGAAGAATATTCATTTGTTTCATAATTCATATTACGATATGCACAATAAATGACTTGATCCGTTGTGTTTTCAATATAATAGTCATTTTGATACAATAGACTAGATTTATCACAAGATGATAAAAACAATAAAAATAAAGCAAAAATAATTACAATATTAAATTTTTTCATAGCTTTTATAATTTAGAAGTTAATACTAAGCCCTTTACTATTAGAAACTTGTCCTCGTAAGTTTTCTATAAAGATATTACTATCCTTAATGAAAGATCTAACCATGTATTTCTGTTTATAACATTTATACCAAATTTTCTCATTCTTATTAAATTTAAATTCATGATTAACAAATCCAGAGTATATACCTTGTGTATAAAATTTAACATTTGTTTCTGTTGGTATTGAACAATAAACACCTCTATTAAAATTAGAAATATGTACATGTGCATTACGTATAACATTTCCTGCCCAATTTTTACTATCGTAAACTTTTATTTTTACTTTTAAAGTTCTTCGTTGGCTTTTATCTTTAAATACTTTAGGTGAAACATTTGATTCAGTATTTCCATTTGAACTTAAATATATTATATCAATATTATCTTCTGTTATACTACCACTATTAATGTAAGTAAACAAAGCTCCTTTTGAATCAATATTAGCAATATCTTCATTACATTCCATTATCGGAATTATTAATAGTATATCTTCTACTAATTTATATACATTCAATCCTACAACAATAATATTTTTATTATTCATAAAAATCATTTCATCAAAGTCTTCATAATTTAAAGGTTCTACATAGATTTCTGAACCAAAATCATCAAATTCTTCGTATATATAAGCATAACTAGAATATGTAGTAATTATATTCGTCTTTATGTCCATGAATAAATCATCATCATCTATATCATAATTTGGATCTGACATATATGAATCATAGTCATAACCATATTCTGCCATCGTGGATATAAGAATAGAATCAAATATAATCTTTGAGTTTAATACTGCATTATTAATGTTATTGATTGTACACCATTCACGAAGAGTTATATAATCCATTGAAAACACTTCATTTACTATTGAATCCATTTCTCTGTTTGTATCAAAAACATATAAATTTTCACCAAAAATATTAGCATTTTCTTCTATATAATTATTTCGTAATATGATTTCATCTGAAGACAAATATTCATTTTCGCTATAATTTGTATTGGCATATAATGCTGAAGATATACTTATATCTTCATGTTCCTCCTTTTGGCATGAAGTTATTATTACAAGTAATGATATAATTAATATAGTTGATTTTAAAATAAGATATAAATCTTTCATAGTTGCAAATTTTAGAAAGTTAATAAATAAAGTTATTTAATTTGGAAATCACCTTCGAGGATTGTTCCGTCAGAAAGGGTTAAACGGATAGTGTAGAGACCTGTGCCCCATGGAGTGGCGATTGTGTAGATTTCTCCTGCCACCATATTCATAGTAGAGGTGTGTTTTACGCCTGATAGCATTTCGTAGATTATTACATTTACTCGTTCATCATTGTTACATTGTAATGTAAGATGTGATGAGTTTTTGTAACAGATAAAATCCATTTCTTCAAAGTCGGTTGAAGCTGGATAAATTGTTATTGTTGTATCTTTTGGTGGAATAAGACCACCGATAGGTGGTGTGCCTGGCGGATTATAAGGTCTAAGTTCTACAAGAGAACCACCACTACTTTGAGCAAAAGAAATACTGCAAAAAAGCAACATTGCTCCAACAACAAAAAAAATTTTCTTTCTCATAGTTTTCATAATTTAAATAATTAAAAAATATATTGCTTTCACTTGCTACAAATTTAGCCACTTTATCTAATCCTACCAAATTTACAATATCACAAAACGCTTTTTTACAGGAGAAGTACCCACCATATACAGCTCTAAAAATCAACAATTTACACAAATACAACAATTGTGATATATCACAAAATATTTCACCTCAACAAAAAAGGGTCTTTTTTAATGATTTTTTTTAGTAATTTTGCAAGAGATTATAATAAAATAAATAATAAAGTATCACCCCACAAATTTCACGAATTGACACAAATAAGTTTGAAAATATTTATGGGATGATATCGGTTCGTTATAAAAAATATCACGTATATGAAAAAAAATATTAAAATAATAATAGCCATAATACTATTGGCTATATATGCATCTTGCAGCAAAAAAGAAATATTAGATTCAGAAAAAGATTATATACTGATACAAGCAATAGAGTCAGCACGAAATCAAAGTGATAAAAATATCGAAATTGAATCTTTAGAAAATTGTGCTAAAACATACGAAATAAGAGGCGAAAAAGGAAAAGTATGTTTATGCAATACTTTTATAGGATATAAACTTTTTTTTAAAGGCGATTTTGACAAATCGCTAATTCACTTAAAAAAAGCAGAAGCAAATTTATTGTATTGTGATTCTGTAGCGTCGTTTGTATATTCAATGATAGTTAGTAATACTATGACAACGGATACAGTTATTGCTCTGAATTATGCATACAAGGCATTAGAAAAAAATTTAGAATATAATAATCAACGACGATTACCTTATTCTTATCTGGATTTGAGTCTATTGACAAAAGGAGATTCTGCGCAATACTATTTAGCAAAAAGCCTCGAATATTTTGATGATTGGGGTGATGAAATTGCAAAATGTAAGTATGCTTGGTGGCATATTGATGAATTACACCCCAACACAATAATTGCATACGTCAAACCATGCTACGATAGCATTTCTTATGCTGGTGATGCGCGAATATTAGCCGAAGCATATTTAAGAAAAGGTAACCCTGATAGCGCATTGATATATATAGACGCTATTGGAAAACACAACTCCTTTAAAGCGGATTATAGCTTTTATAATTCACGAAGATTGGATTTATTAGGGGAATATAAAGAGGCAAGCGAAAATTGGGAAGAGGCATATAAATTATTAAAAAAAGACGCTCTGTTTATGTTCAATCAACGCTTGGGAGCAATAAACGCAGAGTATGATTCGCTAAACAAAGAGTTGGAAAATAAAAAAGAAAAATTAATAGTGATGAGGATATATAATATCGCACTATTAACTGTGATTATTGGACTAATCGTTGCTTTTGTTGTCATTATGCGTTATAAAAAACACATGGAGATATTAGAAAAAGATATAGTAAAAAGTAAGGAAAGATTCAATACTCTATTCAAACAATATAAAGATGGATACGATTTAAACAAAGAAACTATTTATACCGATGTAAAAAATAATTTACATGCAATGCAAACCGATTATCCTAAACTAACAAATACTGATTTAGCAATTATATGGTTGACTTTTATGAATTGCGATAGGGATACAATATGTAAATTATTAAATATTTCTTCAAAATATTACTATAATCGTCGCTCTATCATACAAAAAGAATTAGATGTTCAATTAGACAACTCAAAAGAAACCCCAAAAAGAATAGAACAACTGATTAAAAAATATATTGGAGATAAAAAATAAAAAAATGAGGCTGTGTCAAAACAATAAATTTCGACACAGCCTCGTCTTTTTCAATCATCTACATTTATTCCACCAACCCATCCGTAACTCTCAAATCCTCTACACTCAACCTACCATCCGATGCCTTCGACGTACAATAATCGAACACTACACTCTTCGGACCTGAAAACGACATCCATTTCAAAGTCAATTTCACTGTTCTCCCCTCCGTATCAGGCAATTTACTCAAATCAAATGCCACCAATCCATCACCCACATAATAATTCAAATCGCCATTGGCATTATGCCTAAACTCCACCTCATACGGATTATCTGGATTTACCCCCGACAACAAATTCACCGTATGCGTTACTCCTCCACTCCAATAGGTCCTAAACCGCAATGTCAAATAGCCATCTTCAACTACCGTAACCCAATCCCTCACAATCTCCACAGGGTCACGCCCATACAGCAAATCATTCTCTGCCCCCTTACTCTCTACCATCGACTTAGTCAACACCCTCTCTATCCAATTCACATACACCGCATCCGTAAATCCCATATCATCTTCATCTACCACATAAAAATTAATCAATGCCCGTTGCCCTTCTTCCCACAAATTACCTTTCCCCATATTCACAGGATACAACGTCCGCACATCATCCAACTGAAAATACAGCACCTCCGACTCGGTATAACGAACCGTAACAAGCCCATTATATGTAGGCTCTCTATACACATCGTCTTCACACGATGTCAACCCAACCGCCAACATCAACGACGACACAAGTAATAATAAAAAAGTTTTTGTTTTCATAGCATTACAATATTTAATCCTACGAAAACAAAAACAAATTTTATGCCACAAGGCTATAATAAGACTAATAATCTCCTATTATTCCACAAACTTAACTTTCTCTTTCATGCGTGGCTTAGCTTCTGGTGCCTCATCAGCATAACCCAATCCCACACAAAGGCAGAACTCATAACCCTCGCTGAAGCCTAATCTTTCAAGCACAGGAGCACATGCCTCATTGTCATTGATAATACGAACTGGGCTACCCAAACAAATTGAGCCTACGCCCAACGATTGTGCCGACAACATAATATTCTCTGCCAACAAACCACAATCGTATGCCGAGAAATCATACGACAAATCTCTTGCAATAAACACCATCACAGGCGCACCACGGAAACATCCAACTGCCATCTCGGCTTTGTCGCCGTATGCCTCTGCAATAACAGCATTGATTTCTGCCATCACTTTTGGATTATCCACTACACGCACCTCCCACGATTGTTTGTTTTGACCATTTGGAGCATTGATACCACACTCCATAATCTTCTCCAAAGTTTCACGAGCCACAGTCTCTGGTTTATACTTACGAATACTTCTGCGCTCCATGATACTCGCAATTGTTTCATTTTCGTACTTCATCTCTTTTTCTGTTTCTGCTGGTTTTGTATTACATGCAGCCAACATAGCCACACATGCTACAACCAAAAATAATTTAATTTTTCTCATAATAATAAATTTTAAAGGTTAATATAAATATAGTTGAAAGTTGAAAGTTGAAAGATGAAAGTTGAGAGTTGAAATGTGAAAGTTAAAAGTTGAAATGTGAAAGTTGAAATGTGAAAATTGAAAGTTGAAAATTGAAAATTAAAACCTTAGAGTTAATTCCTAATTCCTCACTCCTCATTCCTCATTCCTAATTCCCCATTATCATCTTAAAGTCCCTCAAATACCTAATCCTAAACAATATTGCCGCCACACTCAATCCACCAATAAATCCTATCCACACACCCGGAGCACCCAATCCCACAACAAATGCCATCACATAACCCAACGGCAAATTGATTACTAAATATGCCAAAAATGCCACATACATAGTTATTTTCACATCTTTCAACCCGCGCAAAATACCAGCCCCCACGGCTTGCATCCCATCTGACAATTGGAATATTCCTGCCATAATCAACACCTGCGAACCCAACCTAATAACCTCTGGGTCTGAAGAAAACAACATAGCTATATTCTCCCTAAAAAATATCAACAACGCACCCATAACAAAGTTAGCACACAAACACAAATGTATCGACGCATTTGCCGCCATACGCATAGCATTATAGTCCTTCGCACCATACTGATGACTCACCCTTATCGTAGTAGCTGCCGAAATTCCTAACACCACCATAAACAACAAGTTACTCATTTGCGATGCTATTTGATGACTCGCCAATGCTGCCGCGCCAAGCCAACCCATCATAATTCCCGACAAAGCAAATGCCGACATCTCCATCAATATATGTGCTGCAATAGGAAAACCCACAACCAATATTCCCTTCACTTCTAACCAACTAAATAATTTCAGTTTAAACTCCTGACAATAAGCCCACCACTCTTTGTGCCAATACATTACCGCAAAAAGCATAAATGGCATCACTATCCTCGAAATAAGCGTAGCCACTCCAGCACCTAATACCCCCATCTCAGGAAAACCACATTTACCAAATATCAAGAAGTAATTAAACAAAACATTCACCAAATTGGCTATTATGGTTATAATCATTGCCACCGACGTATTACCTATACCCTCCAAAAACTGCTTTCCTGCCATAAATAGCGTATTAGGCAATATACTCACCGACAACACTATAAAATACAAAATTGCACACTCAACCACCTCCACATCTTGCCCCATATAACCCAAAAAATAGCGCACAGCAAACAACACACCCAACATCAACACCGACGACACTACAGCCAACAACATCTGATTTTGCAATATTTGCCCTATACGTCTCCTCTTCTCTTCTTTACTACCAACTTCATTTGATGCATAAATTTGCCCAACTATAGGCGTTGCACCCATCAACAATCCATTAACAAAAATAAATCCCAACAACGACACCGATGACGCAAACGACACAGCAGCTAACTCCACCGTACCCAACCTACTAACCATAAATGTATCGACCAACTGAGTCAGCGCAACTCCAACCTGCGACAACACAATCGGACCCGCCACCTTCAAATTCCTCTTATAATATGGTATATAATCCCTAAAACTCATAACTCTATATAGATTTTAGACAAAAGACACGAGATAAAAGACTTTAATGTCCTTTGTCTCGTATCTCGTGTCTCATGTATCGTATCTCGTATCTCGTGTCTCGTGTCTCGTGTCTAAATTATAAATGAAGCGTATGCCCCATTCTCTCTTTCTTAGTTTTCAAATATTGCTCATTGTACTGATTTTTCTCAATCTCAATAGGCACATTCTCCACGATTTCAAGTCCATAACCCTCAAGACCAATACGTTTAACAGGATTATTCGACATCAAACGCATTTTAGTGATACCTATTTCACGAAGAATACTTGCACCAACACCGTAGTCACGTTCATCAGCTTTATATCCAAGGTGGAGATTAGCATCTACAGTATCTAATCCCTCTTCTTGCAATTTATATGCACGTATCTTATCCATCAAACCAATGCCACGACCCTCTTGATTCAAATAAACAATCGCACCTTTGCCCTCTTTCTCTACCAACTCCATTGCTTTATGCAATTGCTCGCCACACTCACAACGGCATGAACCAAAAATATCACCTGTCATACATGACGAATGTACACGCACCAAAACAGGCTCATCTTTATCCCACTCGCCTTTTATCAAAGCCACATGCTCCAAACCATTTGATTTTTGACGGAATGGTATAATTTTAAAATCGCCATAATGAGTAGGCAAGAAAGCCTCTTCTCCCTTTTCGACAATCGACTCTTTTTGCAAACGATAGGCAATCAAATCCTTAATAGTAATAATCTTAATACCATATTTTTGAGCCACCAATTGCAAATCTGGCATACGCGCCATTGTGCCATCTTCGTTCATAATCTCAATCAAAGCGGCTGCAGGATAGAGTCCTGCCAAACGAGCCAAGTCAATCGATGCCTCTGTATGACCTGCACGACGCAATACGCCACGCTCTTGTGCATACAACGGATTGATGTGTCCTGGGCGACCAAATGCCTCAGGTTTCACTGTTGGGTCTGCCAACGCACGAATTGTTGCAGCACGGTCATGTATTGAAACGCCTGTTGTACAACCTTCAAGATAGTCAACCGTAACTGTAAACGGAGTACCTAACATAGAAGTATTATTGCTCACTTGGCGTTCAAGTTCAAGTTCTTTACAACGACTAATTGGTAGCGGTGTACATAATACGCCACGCCCATTTTTCAACATAAAGTTTACAGCCTCTGGTGTAATCTTTTCTGCTGCGATAATAAAATCGCCTTCATTCTCACGGTCTTCATCATCCACAACAATCAAGAATTTTCCCTCACGAAAATCCTCAAGAGCCTCTTCAATTGTGTTAATCTTAAATTCCATATCTTTTAAAGTTGAGAATTGAGAGTTGAAAATTGAAAAATACTTCCCAATACATCATCAAACCTCAATCCATTTTTTATATTATTTTTTTCCAATTCATTAAATCCACTACCTACTCCTTGCTCCCCATTCCACATTCCTCATTCCCCAGTCCTCCTTCCTCATTCCTCATTCCTCATTTCCTATTTCTAATTTTCCTAAAAAACGCCTTCCATCCATCAACATTAAACAACGTAGAATCAGTAGCCGCCTTATATGTCAAAAATATACCAATAGGCAACAACACTATCGAGCTCAACCACATACCTTGCCACACTTCCCACACTGCTTCACGCGCCATCTTAACACCCATCGTATCTATAATATAATACACAATAAACATCAACACAGATACAACAGCAGGCATACCTAACCCTCCTTTTCTAATAATCGCACCAAGAGGTGCACCAATAAAGAAAAATATCAAGCATGCAAATGACAAAGTGAATTTCCTATGCCACTCCAAAGAGTGTTTCGTAAAATACCAATCAGAATCAGATATAACTGTACTACTATACTGCACATCATTTGCTACTGAATTTATCCTCGACACAGCATTACTCATTATATTTTTAGCTTGACGATAGGTTGATTTCTCAAATAACGAATCGAATTCATAAATCTTATCATCTTTTAAAACATTCACAGTATCAACACTCTCAAACGCTTTTGCAAACAATTTCTCTTCTCGCATCTGCACCGATAAGCTCGTTTTCAACGAATCGCGCACAACATTAACCGAATCAATATCATGTGTCAATCTAACTATATTTTTCGACACATGTTGATTATCTAAATACGACGCATCCAATTCATTAAAATTAGCATCAAAATTCACCAACATCTCTTTCTGCCTAAACACCTCACGTCTATACGGAACATTCTTAAAATTAAAACCCTCATCTTTATCTAAATTCTCAAAAGACTCGCCATTCTTAAATAGCAACTTCAAATTCAACTTATCCTCTGTCATCTTCACATACACCGTATCTGCTGTCGTAACAGCAGCATTATCAAAACCCTTCGAAAAATCATACACCATCACATCAATCAATGCGCCTGTATCATAGTCCTTATCTCGCACATACAACCGTAAATTATTAATTCCAGAATAAAATTCACCAACTGGAATATTCAACTCAGGTGATTTATTCCGAAAACTATGCAATAAAGCCCATTGCCTCTTCTGTGCTATCGGAATAACATTATTAGAAAACCAAAACGCCCCAAAACAAATCAACAAAATAAAAACCATCAACGAACGCATTATTCTAAACAACGACACCCCTGCCGACTTCATTGCCAACAACTCCAACTTCTCTCCCATATCACCAAACGACATCAACGATGCCAACAAAATGGCAAGTGGCAATGCCATTGGCACCAACGACAACCACGAATAAAACAAAAACTCAACCAACACTTTAATCGGCAAACCCTTACCAACCAACTCACCTATATACAACCACAAAAATTGCATTATCAATATAAACGAACAGATAAAGAATGTCGCAAAAAACAGCAACAAAAAATTCTTTAAAACATATATATCTATTCGTTTCATCCTACAATTTTTAATATTCACAGTATATGATTGCTATAATCTCTATAGTTTCTATAGCTCCTATAATCTCTATAGTTTCTATAGCTCCTATAATCTCTATAGTTTCTATAGCTCCTATAGCTTCTATAATCTCTATAGCTTCTATAGTCTCTATAGTCTCTATAGTCTCCATAGCTCCTATAGCTTCTATAGTTTCTATAGCTTCTATAGTTTCTATAGCTTCTATAGTTTCTATAGCTTCTATAGTTTCTATAGTCTCTATAGCTTCCATAGTCTCTATAGTTTCTATAGCTTTCAAAAAAGCAAGCGCAAAGTTACAAAAAAAATCCCACTCCCCAAAACCCTTTCTTCCCTATTCCCTACTCCCTGTTCCCTATTCCCTATTCCCTATTCCCTAACTACAATCTAATCCCCAATTGTAGTCCAAGCACTCTCACTTGTTCTTCCCACAATATCTTTGCATCCTCCAAATCCGACTCATCCGCAAAATCGGTAATCACCAACGTAACGTTACCTGTCAGCGCATCTTCATTGATTTTAAATTCAAAATAACAATCAGTAGTATCTCCATCCCATCTAAATTTCACCAACTGTTTATCGCGACATGACAGTCTAACAGCAGATTGTTCCGATTTATCCCATACAAACACCCATTTTTCACCAACCAACTTTACATCATCGGCAAACCAATCGCCCAAACCCGAAGGCGTACTCACAGCCGTCCACAACACCGAACGCGAACACGAATTCAGAACAAATTCCATTACAAATTTCGTCTTTCCCATAAGCTTCTAACATATAAACTTTAAATTCCTACTATCTATTTCAAAAAACTTTTATCAAAAGATAAAGGCAACAATCCCTTGACATTAGGCAATACATAAATACCATTACGCCCAAATAACAACACATCAATATCTCTTCCATACCTAACCTCTGTCTCCAACAACACCTGCCTACATGCACCACACGGAGTAATAGGCTCTTCCAAAAAATCGCCATCAGCAAATGTAGCTATAGCTATCGCCCTCGGAGCAACATTAGGATATTTCGAATTTGCATAAAACATCGTTACCCGTTCAGCACACAACCCCGACGGATAAGCTGCATTTTCCTGATTCGTACCACAAACTATTTCCCCATTTTCCAACAACACTGCGGCTCCAACATTAAACTTTGAATAAGGCGCATACGAATTTTGCGTTACACGTTTCGCCTCATCTACCAAACGTTTATACTCTTCCGAAAGTTCTTCGTATGTATAAACCAACACACTTGTTACTATCTTTCGTTCAATCATAATTTAAAAATTTTATTCCGCTACAAATATAATAATTATTTATGTAACACACAAATTTTATGCAAAAAAAAGGAATCTTTTCACAAAGACTCCTTTTCGCATTGTTTCTTAGTATTAGTTTTTTTAAGGTAAAAAGATTGAGCTATTTTCATCTTAATTTTTTACACTGCAAAGTAACAACTTTTTATTCAAATAACAATAATAAAAAAACATATTATAAAACATGTTTTTTAATAAATAATTTCATTTTTAAACCACCTACCCCCTTTTCGTACCAAACACAAAATTCAAATAATTATAAAACAGAAAATTACATACATGATAAATTATAAGTAGAATCAACAAAACACAAAATTAAGTCCAAAAACATCAAAAAAAATCAAAATCTTAAACATCAATTTTACCCAAAAATCGTTTTTTTGTGTTGTACAGTCTCCTCAAAAAATTCTTAAAATTTCAATTTGTAAGCAAAAAATCATTTAAGCAAATCTAAACAAATTTAACCTTCAATAAAAATGCAACTACTCCCCACTTAAAATTCTTTTGCTTTTTTAATTATATATAGTGTACGTCTCAATAATTTTTTGTAACTTTGCAAAGTTTTTTGAGAATATAAATATATAATTGTAAACTTTATGAATGTAGTTACAAAAACCATCACACTCGGTGATGGCCGCACAATTACCCTCGAAACCGGCAAACTCGCAAAACAAGCCGACGGAGCCGTAATGCTCACAATGGGTAAAACAATGTTGCTCGCTACCGTATGTAGCGCCAAAGATGCCGTTCCTGGCACCGATTTCATGCCACTTTCTGTGGACTATAAAGAAAAATTTGCTTCTAACGGACGATTCCCAGGCGGTTTCACTCGCCGCGAAGGTCGCTCAAGCGACTACGAAATCCTCGTTTCTCGCCTTGTTGACCGCGCTCTCCGTCCTCTTTTCCCAGACGATTATCACGCTGAAACTTTCGTTAACGTAACACTATACTCTGCCGATGGCATCGACATGCCTGACGCTCTCGCAGGTCTTGCAGCTTCTGCTGCCCTCGCAGTATCTGACGTTCCTTTCAACGGACCTATCTCTGAAGTTCGCGTAGCTCGCATCAACGGCGAATACGTTATCAACCCAACTTTCGAAGCCCTCGAAAAAGCAGACATGGACATCATGGTTGCCGCTACAATCGACAACATCATGATGGTTGAAGGCGAAATGAAAGAGGTCTCTGAAGCCGACCTCCTCGAAGGCCTCAAAGTAGCTCACGAAGCTATCAAAGTTCACTGCCAAGCTCAGCTCGAACTCATGGAAGCTGCTGGCAAAACAGTAAAACGCGTTTATTGCCACGAAGAAAACGACGAAGACCTTCGCCGCGACGTTCGTGAAAAAACTTACGCTAAAGCATATGCCGTAGCAACTTCTTGCAACGACGACAAACACTCACGTGCCGAAAACTTCGCAGCAGTTCTCGAAGAATACAAAGCTAACTTCTCTGAAGAAGAACTCGAAGAAAAAGGCGCACTCATCGACCGCTACTACCACGACGTAGAAAAAGAAGCTATGCGTCGCTCAATCCTCGACGAAGGCAAACGTCTTGATGGTCGTAAAACAACAGAAATTCGCCCTATCTGGTCAGAAGTAGGCTATCTCCCAGGCCCTCACGGCTCAGCAATCTTCACTCGTGGCGAAACTCAATCATTGAGTACAGTAACTCTTGGTACTAAATTGGACGAAAAAATCGTTGACGAAGCTCTCATCGTAGGTCGTGACCGTTTCATCCTCCACTATAACTTCCCTCCATTCTCTACAGGCGAAGCTCGCGCATCACGTGGTATCGGCCGTCGCGAAATCGGTCACGGCAACCTCGCTTATCGCGCACTCAAACCAATGATTCCAGCCGACTACCCTTACGTAGTTCGCGTAGTATCAGACATCCTCGAATCTAACGGTTCTTCTTCTATGGCTACCGTATGTGCTGGCTGTCTCGCTCTTATGGATGCCGGTGTGCCTATCCACAAACCAGTTTCTGGTATCGCTATGGGTCTTATCTCTGAAAACAAAGGTACTAACTACGCAGTTCTCAGCGACATCCTCGGCGACGAAGACCACCTCGGAGATATGGACTTCAAAGTAACAGGTACTCGCGATGGTATCACAGCAACTCAAATGGACATCAAAGTTGACGGACTTAGCTATGAAATCCTCGAAAAAGCTCTTAAACAAGCTCACGATGGACGTATGCACATCCTCGACAAAATTCAAGAAACTCTTGCTGAACCACGTCCAGACCTCAAACCACATGCTCCTCGAATCTTTACTATGATGATTCCTAAAGAGCTCATCGGTGCAGTTATTGGCCCTGGCGGTAAAATCATCCAAGGCATCCAAGCTGAATCAGGCGCAGTGGTTACAATCGAAGAAGTTGAAGAAGGCGGCCGCGTAGAAATCGCAGGTACTAACAAAGCTCAAATCGACTCTGCAATCGCTCAAATCAAAGCAATCGTTGCTATCCCTGAAGTAGGCGAAACATATACTGCAAAAGTAAAATCAATCATGGCATACGGTTGCTTCGTAGAGTTCATGCCAGGCAAAGAAGGACTTCTCCATATCTCAGAAATCGACTGGCGTCGTTTCGAAACAATGGAAGAAACTGGCATCAAAGAAGGCGACTCTATCGATGTTAAACTCCTCGAAATCGACCCTAAAACAGGCAAATTCAAACTTTCAGCAAAAGTATTGAAAGAAAAACCTAAAGGCTATGCAGAGCCTGAACGTCGCCCACGTCCAGAACGTGGTGACCGCCGTCCTCGCCCAGAGCGTCCTGAACGTGGCGAACGCCGTCCTCGTCCACAACACAACGACGAACGCCCAGCAGAACAACCTGCAGCACCACAAAACGACGAAACAATCGAATTCTAAATAAAATATAGAGACGCAAGAACTTGCGTCTCTATATTTTCTCTATAATTATTTATAGGTTCTATAGTTCCTATAGTTTCTATAGTTTTTATAGCAACTATAGTTTCTATAGTTTCTATAGCCCCTATAGTTATTATAAACCGAAGGTCACGACCAATGGTAGTAATTATAAATTAAATTCAGCCTCCATAGTTTAATGGATAGAATGTGGGATTCCGGTTCCCTTGGTTGCGGTTCGATTCCGCATGGAGGTACAAAAACAAACTATCGAACTTGAATTTTATACACTTTACCCCAATCTGACGTTTTTATTTGCATCAAATAAAAACCTGATTGATTCGGAGCTACAACGGAATTATTGCCATTATCAAAATTATAAACATCTAATAACTGGCCCGTTAATGTATAAAAAGCAACTACACCTTCACTCAAATTATCAAACACAATCGTTGCTCCCGCATTAAACAATGTTGAAATCACAATTTCATTAGAATACACATCATCAACATCTGTTTCTGAACCTGGACAAATTTCACAAGTTTGCATAACAACACCATCATCTTCTCGTTTCAGCATCAAATAATAACAATCTCCTACAGCAAACTCTTCTCCTTCTGGCAAATAGAAGAAAGATGTCGTATCCCCTTCCATTATCTCCCCATTTTTATACCACTGATATTCTACAAATGAATATCCACCATTATGCTTTTCATCATAAATAGTAAGAAGATTATCAAATTTGGCATCTAATATAGACGCACTATAATAAACATCAAACTCTATAGGTATAGATAAATCACCACAAATAGATGTTATGTCTTTAACAAAAATAGTTGCCTCATAAGTATTAGGCTTACAAGAATCAGGAATAGTAATCAAAAAAGTATTACTTTCATCAACAAGAATATCTTCGACATCCTTAAATCCACTTCTTTTAGCAAAATCATCAAAGAAGACAGAATAAGCCCCCGGCATTCGCCGTCCCTCTTGAGGTGTATATTCAACACTCAACACCTTATCATCGGCACAAACGAATCTATATTCATCAGTCACCTCTGCCCCTACAGGGATTTCCAAAGTAAGATGCAAAATAACCACACTATCACAACCATATTTAGTCAACAATATTGACCTATACTCGCCAGATTCGGTCAGTTCTTTTTCGTTGAAATAATACACACTATCGGCACACACGGTATCATAAACATGTACATCGTCGGGCTGAGAAACAAAATTCAAATTCAAGACAGTCACACTATCACACCCCCAAATATTTTTCTTATATTCAGTATAGACTCCACCAATAGCCAACAATTGATCATCAAAAAGACGAACACTTCCTTCACAATAAGTTTCATATATTGTATCATTATGGTCATATATAGGAGGAACTATAATTGTAAACGTAGTGTCATCTTGACAGGCATCATCTGAAATTCCTACCATAAGCGAAACATCTAAAGTATCTCCTTCTCGCGGAACAGTATATACAAAATTCTCAATTGCAGTCTCATATTCGCCTCCATTTATACTCCAATAATAGGTTTCACACTTCTCTGTTGTTGGAGTTATTACGCCATCAACTTTAGTATGAACGCAACTATAATTTTCAAAAGTTATCTTATTCTCACAATTTTCAGGAGTCCACTTCCAACCAAAATCAGCATAAGGGAAACGTGGGAAAACAGAAGTAAACAGAGTAAAACCACATCCATCCATATCGATATAATCCACCTCACAATAGTAAGTTGTAGTATCATTGGCAGGAACACTAATAGATTGTTTTGTAGAAATAACAGAGTCACGATTCTCTTCTCGAGTCCATATATACCTAAATCCGTCAGGAGCAACCATTTCCATTTCAATCGTTTCGCCACAACTAGTACTTTTAATTGCAGCATCGGCACAATCAAGTGTAAAATAAGCATAACCTGCATGAGCCGAAAGTGTACAATCTTGTGTTATCAACCTAATTTGAATTAATTTACCATGATGTTCAGCCAAATTAAGTCCTATAGATGTCCAATCTTTCCAAACATACTTACCACTCTTATACCATTTAATATTTTTATTTTCTGGCGTAAATTCAAATTCACCACAAGTCGAATTTATCACATCACCATTCTCATCTATTATTTCAAGTTTAAAATATGGATCCTGTTCAGGACCATGTCCTGGGGCTTCTAAAACAACAGCATATTTCATCAGAATAATAAATGCCTCTGTTGTATCGACATAATACTCATACGTTATACCTTCCGCTTGTGTGTTTACACTCCAATTACCCAATCGCACAGATGCTAATGCTCCTTCTGGGATTGTACGTAATTTATTTCCTGTACGCGGGTCGAACTCACCTTGTTTCCAATTCACGGTATGCCTACTACGTTTGTCATTTGAACCATAATCAATAGGACCCGCCATTGAAACACCAACACCAGTTGGAGTTAACGAAGGACGACCTTTAGTCGGATCAGAAGCTGTTCCAACCTCACAATAAACCCCCTCTCTGTCCAAGTCAACATAATTTATACAATGTCTATCAGGACAAAAACAGATAGCTCCATTTTTTGTTAACCACGCACTCTTCTCATCTCCACAAATACCTCTAACACGAATATCATAAGCGCCTTCTGCAATATTATCAAGCACCATTTTTTTCTCTGTTAACATAGTATTTCCGCGCCAAATTTTTGCGCCAGAAGGTCGAAATTCAAATTCGTATGCCTCATTTGCACCTTCCCATGTAACCCAAAGGGTATCGCATGCCGAAGTATATTGCAAATTTTCTGGTTTCCAACAATTCGATGATGTTATCTGTATATTATCAATCACTGCAGCTTGAGGCGCAAATTTAGCAGTATCAGTATTACTATTTTGCCAAACAAAAACCATATAATACTTGGTATCTACTTTCATCTTATTTGCAGATGAAGACATCCAGTTTTGCCAATCTTGACTACCAAACAAAGTTGCAGTAGCTGCAACTCGACTCAATTTAGATGGCAAATTAGCCGTTTTTGACGACGACAACAATTCCGATTCCGTAATAAAATTAGCTGGCAAAAAATAAAATTTAAGCATCGTCAAATTATTTTCCCCAAAACACTTCCAATCAAACGACACATTTACACTATAAGATGTTTTAGTAGTATCCAACAATGAAGATATTTCCACTGTTCTATAGGCTACAACCATATTGGGCTTAGCTCCATAATTAGTAGTTTTACCTGTATCACAAGAAATATACAAAGAATTATATCCCTCATTATAATCTAAATTACCGACCATCCACTGGTCTTGACAATTAACCCCATCGGCACCAGCATTCAAAACCCAATTACTTATTTCTAATGAATCTTCAAAACCACAAAAATATGGTATAGAAATATTTTGAGCCCAAGAGAAACCAAACAAGGACACAAATAAATATATAATAACGATTTTTAATGTGCTATTTTTCATAGAAGTTCAAATTTAAATAACAATCATAAGTTATTCAACTATCACCTGGTGAATTTCATGCCTATTATCTTCAAAAATGAATTCAACAATATACAATCCACGATCTAAACTAATAAAACTTTCACCCTTCTCTACATCCAATTCTTTTAACAACAAACCAGAAGACGACCAAATTTTCACTTTCGCATTTTTTGCACTTTCAACACCTATAGTGTAAGGATTTTCTGAGAAAACAACAACACTTGATTCTTCTTCACTATAATCAAATAAATCTGCATTACAAGTCATCAAGGTTACATTATCAGTCTCACGAGTTAATAAAACAGAATAAGAAGCTGTCAAATCCAAGCCACCCGCTACATAAAGAATCGATGAAGTTGCACCCTCAATAGCAATTCCATTTTTATACCACTGATATGCTACAAAATTATAACCTCCATTATATTGTTCATTAACCACCGCCAATACATCACCCCAACGTTGTACCAAAATATCTTTCGAATAATACACCTCAAGAGGCAAAAGAGTTTCATTTTTACCACCTCCACATGTCTCTCCAAATTGCAAATCCAATGTATAAATACCTGGTTTTATACTATCTGGCAACGGTATAACAAGCTGATTGTCTTGAGGTTTCAAATCTTCTATTACACCAAAATCAGCAGAATCGGACTTAATATGAGCTGTATATGTATAAATATCTCCAGATGTAATATTATATGAAACAAGTAATTCCTTATCATCTACACAAACGGTTGCCACAGAATCAAAATCAGCATATAATGCTTGATTAACAACAATATTTAATCTCACAATACTATCACAACCATAAATAGATTCACCGCTAAAAACATACTCTCCTGTCGAAGTTATTTTTTCACCATTAAAATAATACTCTTCATCACTACAAATGGTATCATAAATTATCGTATCTATAGGATAAGCCATAAACAAATCAAGAGTATAAATACTATCACAACCTGTAACTTCAGAGTGTACAGTATCAGAATAACAACCTGTTGCTTGATAAAACTTTCCTCTAAAATTGTACGACGATCCTTTACAAACAACCGCATGCGTTGTATCTCTAACAGTTCCAACTTTAGGTAAAACTACAAAAAACGTCGTATCATCCATACATTTATCACCTGCTATACCAGCAGACAAAGTTACTTTATAAACTCCACCTTCATCTGGGAAAATATGCTTAGGATTTTCTTTTGTTGAAGTGAAACCATCTCCAAAATCCCAAAAGAAAGATTCACATTTTTCGGTAGTTGAAACACTATCTGATGTAATCTGATTTATACGTTTCACATAACTTTTATTATCAAAAGTAACAACATTCTGACAATTTTTCACCTCGGCAGTATAAGCTGCATAAGCACGTGGCCATCTACCCACACCCGATGCCGACAACGTATAATAACAATTTTTATTTGTCGGCTGAATTACATCAAGATTGTAAGTTAAAGTATCATTTGCAGGCAAACTAAGTCGTTGAGAAGTCTCAATAGTAGAATCTGGCTTATTCGGCAAGTACCATCTGTATATAAAGCCTTCTGGACCTTCAAACACTGTACTATCGGCATCACCACAGGTAAGTCCTTTAATTTTACCATCCGAACAACCCATCGTAAAGTAAGCATATCCATAATGTCCTCCCAACGTACAATCATAAGTAGTAAGTTTAACCTTTAAAGATTTGCCATGATACTCTTTCAAATTTATAGCAATAGTTGTCCAATCTTTATACCAAATACCACCAACTTGATGCCAGCCATCCTTTTCCGATAAATTAAACCCTGCAGCAAAATAAGCCTCACCACAACCAAACTTATCTAAAGGTCTATTTTGATATAATATTTGCAATGTAAAACGAGGTTGATCTAAGGAATCATGTGATGGATCTTCCAAAACAACAGCATAATTGAGCAAAAGGATAGCAGAAGTCAAAGTATCAACTAAATAATTATATTCCACACACTCTGCCTCTGCATTAATACCCCAATTACCTAATCGCACAGAAGCAATTTCTCCCTCTGGCACCGTCTTCAATCCACCCTCAGTACGAGGATCGTACTCAAGAGGATTCCAATGCAATGTGTGACGACTTTCCATAGCTTGATAACCATAATCAACTACCTGTCGTTTAGAAGATGGATTATCCGTAGTCCCTATAAAACAATTATTTGAAGTTAAATTTAAATAATCAATACATCTAACTGCTGGATAAAACAAAAACTTACTTATCGAAACCCAAGATCCTGCAATTCCCCCACATTTAGAACGAACATAATATGTACACATTCCCTCTGGCAAACCCTCTATTACTTGAGATTTACCAACAACATCATTAAACTCAATCCATTCTCCAGTCATATTATTACAACAACGCACATCATAAGCATCTGCCGAACCTTTCCACTCCATTACAACATCATAACCCTTTGTTGCAACAGTAAGATCTGTAGGTCTATCACATCTACCCAACTCTAAAATCAAAATATTATCTATGCAAGCAGCAGGAGAATAGGGCCCTGCTACTCCATTATTCCAAACAAAAACAAGATTATAAGCCGAACCATCTGAGTGAATTGTATCGGTAATTGTATTCCATGTACGCTGATTTAAACGTAAAGAATCACGTCCAAAATCTAAACCATAATCATATTCCGTAACCCATTTTTGCAAAAAGCCATTATTTACAGAATTAATTTTAATACTATCTTTAACCGGTATCCACAAAACGTACAAACCATCAATATCAGTCATACCTGCTGCCTGCCAATCAAAAGAGAGTTCATAGTCCCCTTCATCCAATGTAAGTTCACGATAAGCTACAATAGAAACTCCAATATTTTGATAATTATTAGTTTCTCCTCTATCACCGGATATAAACAAACCCATTTCTCCTAAATTAGCACCAGGTTTGCCAAAGAACCATTTATTAACACATTTCTCCAATATGTGATCCAAACCATTATTCAACACCCATTTTGAACGTTCTGCTTCATCTTCAAAATCTGTTTGATAACCATTGGAATTAACAATTGTTTGTCCAAAAATAGAACTAACAAAAACGAAAGATAATAGATAAGAAAATAGAATTTTGTTTATTGTTTTCATAGTAAAAAAATAAAACATTTTTATTACAATAGGCGACAAAGTTACAAAAAATAATTCACAACAACAAGTTTTTTTTCATCAACAACTATTTTGCAGAGTCAACAAGCAAGTGCAAAATTACAAAAAGTGTTTAAAAAACTCTACTTTTGGCGAAGAAAAGTTTAATTTTTCTCTAGGTCTCCTATTAATTTTAGCTTGAATAGCGTTTAACTCAGCTTGTTGTACCATA
>JAFTSS010000062.1 GCA_017467185.1 Paludibacteraceae bacterium
AAGAATTGGTAAAGAAAGGCGAAAACTTGCACGAACAATTAGATAAAGTACTTGGTTTCTAATGAAATACATAATAAATCTAATATTAGTCTTTTTATTTGCAGCAACCATTCACGCACAACGCGTTGCAACTGTTTGTGGCGAGTATCGCTATACCGTACCTGGAGAAATACCTCTAAATCGTGCGAAACAAATAGCCATTGATAAAGCTCGTAACGAAGCTATTGCTAATGAATTTGGGCAGGTTGTATCACAATCTACCACGACAACCATCCACACCTCGGATAGCAAATCACAAGTTCAGTCAGATAGTTATGCTTCCACCGAATCAAAAGCCATTTGGTTGAGCGATACGAAAGAACCAGAAGTGAGCATTGCATACGAAAACGATGTGATGGTGATAACCGCTTCGGTATGTGGCAAGGCGCGTGAGTTGAAAACCGCAGAGGTGGAATTGAAAATGCAGGTTCTCAATAATGGCTTCGAATCTGACCAATTTAGGAATAATGATAAAGTTTCTATTTTGTTCAAGTCGCCAGTCAGTGGCTACGTGGCAATCTTCTTTCGCGATGATAATGCAGGTATTATCTCTTGTATGATGCCATACGAAAATGAAGACGGTACGGCACGAGAGGTGAAAAGCAATAAAGAATATACGTATCTTTCGACTGCCGATCCAATCTATCCCTATCAAGAAGAAACAATTTTAGTGACCGAAAAGACGGTAGAGTTCGATACATTTATTCTTGTATTCTCCAAAAAAGCATTCTCAATGCCTGCATCAGATATGGGAGAATTTGTACCTGAATTATCTGTAGAAGACTTCCAGAAATGGTTGCGCAAAAATCGCATCAATGATGAAACGATGCAAACAATGGAAAAATCAATTCAAATACACAAATAAAAAATAAATGATTATGAAAAAGAAAATCTTTATTATGGTAGTATTGTTAGGCTACCTGTTCTCAAGTTGTACGACATACAAGCCTTTTATGTCAGAAGCAAGTAAAAATCCGATAGCACAAAAATTGCCTAAAATGGAATTTGAATGGTATGCGGGAGGTAATGTTCAAGGTGCGAATGTGGATTTTATTAAAAATATTGTTCGCAATGAAATTAATCAAAATATTACTAGTAACTCTGGACAAAAGGCAGGTAAGATTGAAGTCGTATGCGAACAAGCTCGTTTGAAACAAAATCTAGGATGGGCTGTTCTATCTGGAGGTACATTGTTTATGGCAAACTTAATAGGTCTTCCGTTTACTTCAACCAAAATAGATTTGTCACTATCTTTTAATATATTGGATATTAATGGAGATATTATTGATTCTTATAAATATTCAACGAGTAAAAAGAGCGCGATGGGTTTATACTATGGAAAAGATGCTTCTGTTTGTATGGTAGAAGCAGTGAAAGAGATTATGCAAAACTTTAGAAATGACATAAATTTAAAGTCGGATAATCTTATCGCTAAATTAGAAGAGAAAAACAGTTCTTCTCCTATTTATTATGCAGACGGTCAAGTACCTGTGAATATTAAAAAGAAAGAAGTTGCCAAATCTGATGTAGATCAAAACATCCCTCAAACAAATAAAAAATCTGAAGACACATACGCTTTGATTATCGCAAATGAGGAGTATCAATTTGTGGATGATGTGAATTTTGCAGCACACGATGGTGAGGTATTCAAAGAGTATTGCATCAAGACATTGGGTATTCCAGAACGCCAAATTCGTTACTGTGCCAATGCTTCGTATGGTGTTATTTCTGGTGGTGTAGATTGGCTGAAATATGCACTCAACAACTTTGAGGGTAGCAAAGCCATTGTATATTATTGTGGTCATGGTATTCCAGATGAGAAAACAGGTGATGCGTATATCATTCCTGTGGATGGAAAGGGAACAAACACCACTACTTGCTATAGTTTGAATACGCTTTACACCACTTTGGCA
>JAFTSS010000063.1 GCA_017467185.1 Paludibacteraceae bacterium
CTGCACGCGCCATGACAACAGAAGAGGCGGCTGTTGATGCAGCAGGCGTAACGCCACAAGCTATATCAATAAGCAAGCTCACCTATTCGGTGAATGTCAATGTGCGTTTTGAATTGAAATAAGGCAAAAAACAATTTATAATGATATGAGCGATGTGCATGCACATCGCTCATATCATTATAAAAAAAAGCGAAGATTAAATCTCCGCTTTAAGTGTTTTCACAACGGAAAAATCCTTATTGTGAAGATGATTGCCAATCCGGCAAGTTGTTTTCGATATGTCAAAGTATGTTCTAGTTTTGCAAGAAATATTATATTTTGTGTCGGTAAATCAAAAAACAATGCAGTTACCGATAAAGAATCGAAAAACTTTTCTTACTTTTGTGACAAGATAAAACAATTTCAATATGGCAGATACTATAATAGGAAGAAGTGTTGAGCAAGAAATATTACGTCAGCGTATCGAGTCAAAGTCACCGGAATTGATTGCGATTTATGGAAGACGCCGTATCGGTAAGACTTTCCTTGTTCGTCAATATTTTAATGACACATTCCATTTTTATTCGACAGGAATTTACCAAGGCACAAAGAAAGAACAACTTGGTGAGTTTAATCGTCAGTTAGAGTACTATTCGGGACGCAAATGGAAACTTGCTAAAGACTGGTTTGATGCATTTGCTCAATTGCGTGAATATCTTGAATCCATAAATGGAGATAACCCAATTGTAGTTTTCCTCGATGAATTACCATGGATGGACACCCAAAAAAGCCGATTCATTAAAGCTTTTGAGTTCTTTTGGAACTCATGGGGTGCAACGAATAACCGTTTGAAACTTATTGTATGTGGAAGCGCAACCACTTGGATGCGTGAGAATGTACTTTCTGATAAAGGTGGTTTGTATAATAGAACTACACGAAGTATCTACCTTGCTCCTTTCACATTGTATGAAACAGAACAATACCTCTTATCTAGAGGTATTAAATGGAATCGTTATCAAATAGCCGAATGTTACATGATACTTGGTGGTACACCTCTTTACTTGCAAATGCTTGAACGAGACAAGAGCTTAACACAAAATGTGGATAATCTATTCTTTGTACAAAATGCACCACTATCGCGAGAATATAACTTTTTGTTTCGATCGCTGTTTAACGAAGCAACACTCCACAAGCAAATTATTGAAGCATTGGCAAATAAAGCCACAGGGTTGACTCGTGCTGAAATTATGGCAACTACAAAGATAGATGATGGAGGAGCTTTAACAAAGGCTCTACGAAATTTGTGCGACTGCGACTTCATTCGTCAATATACGGCGTTTGGTAAAACAGAGCGAGGAACTATATATCAACTAACAGACTTGTTTACATTATTTCATTTGCGTTATGTCAAAGGCTATCGAGGGCAGGATGAAAATCATTGGCAAAATATGATTGACTCCCCATCTCGTAGAGCGTGGAGCGGCTACTCTTTTGAGCAGTTAGCCCTACACCATATTCGACAGATAAAACAAAAACTTGGTATAAGTGGAGTACAAAGTGATATTTGCGGGTGGAAAGGTGATGGGGCGCAAATAGATCTATTGATTGACCGTAGAGACCAAACAATCAATCTCTGTGAAATGAAATTCTCACAAAGCGAATTTGAAATTACAAAACAATATGATGAGCGTCTGCGTGAACGAGCAGAAATGTTCCGTATTGTAACCAAAACTCGTAAAGCGCTGCATCAAACCTTTGTTACCACATACGGTTTGAAGAAGAATATGTATAGCGGAAATATACAGAGTGAAGTGGTGCTTGACGATTTGTTTACAGAATAAGGCATTCAGCACTATTAGATTGTTAAATTATTAGTAAAAAACTCGAGACTCACAGTGAAGTAACCCCAAGAAGTTGAAAATTTGAATTAAATTATGATGAGAAAGTTTTTATCCACCCTTAAATTCATCCTCTTATACAAAGATGTCGGAGATTTAAAGGTTTATTTAGTACATTGATTGCACATCGTAGTCGCAAGCCATTACATATCAACAGCCGGTTTACAGGTGGAAACACCCCGGTCATGTTTACCCTTCTTCGCTGTGATGTCAAAGATACAATTTTGAAAGCAAACTATTACAATTTCTAAAGTTCAAAAACCTGCTTACCTTTTAATATTCTATACTTTTTATTGTTGAGTATGAGAATATACTCTTTGTTCGATTCCACTGATACGCGGTTGCCACTGCGTACAAGCGAAGTAACAACATCGCCAAACCTCAGCCCCTCAACACCATGGCGTTTCTCACTTCTGCTGTGCCATACTACTTTATTCGTTACAGCATCGGCATTTATTCCGATAATATTTTCTATGAACATCGATATTGGAATGAGGCCGCTCCAGCCTACAAAATCAGGTTTCACCGTTTGCACGCCGGTTGCATCGGTGGCAGGAATCGGCATTTCGGGTGAATAAAGTTCCCATATTGTCCCTGTGGTTTCATAGACCTTGTAC
>JAFTSS010000006.1 GCA_017467185.1 Paludibacteraceae bacterium
ATACTACCTTTGGAGGAAACTTATCTAACGGTCATATACACGGCTATTTATATCACTTCACAATTGGCAAGGAAGGAGAAACATGGACGAATTTAGTAATCAATCCCGGTGTTGAATATCTGACTGTTACTTGCTCTGATACAAGTGAAGGAGAGATCAAAAATGTATATATTTATGGCGGTGTTTGTGGTACCGAAAGCGAAACATTGACGGTTATAATTCCTACCAGAAATAATAGTTTGGTGGAGATAAAACCAACCTCAAAAGAGGAGATTTTAGTATGATAGTTTTGCAAGTTTTTGCCAGATTGTTGCCTTATCTGGCAAAAACTATGCAACACAAAAATAGCCAAACAATCTGATAACTCTATAATAGTCAAAATATAAGGAATTTATGAGAGAACATCGCCACAATATAACAAGTATCCTCCAAACTTTTTCACTTGTTGTGTTTACGATTTGCACGCTTAATATCGGCTGTAATTGCTTTGCTGGTAATTTCACCATAGATTTGTGTAGTTTCAATTTTTTGATGACCAAGCAACTTTTGAACAGTTGTGATAGCCAAGCCATATTGAATAAGCAAAGTAGCAAAAGTATGCCGTGCGGTATGGAAGGTGTAGTGTTCTGTAATACCGACCAACTTCAAGATGTCTCGCAGTCGTTTGTTGGCAGTGGAGTTACAGCCTATCTTGGTGACAAGCTGTTCAATGGTACCATAACGCTCTATAATAATAGATGCTTTGCCTTGGAATATATCAGAAATTGGAATATCGACTACCTTTTCCGTCTTAATCATTCTTTTATGAATCCACTGTTTTACAATGTGTTCGCTTTTAAGAGTCACCAAATCAGAAAAACGCAACCCTGTATAGCATGCGAAAAGGAACGCATCTCTGATAACAGCCATTTTACCTTGAAGCTCAATTTTCTCAATTTTGTGCAGCTGAGCTGTAGTGAGGAAACCTTCGCGTGCAATCATTGGTGGTATTTTATATTCCGTAAAAGGGCTGCTATTGATTATCTTGTGTCTCACAGCTTCATTCATAATGGTTCTAAGAAAACACAATCGCCCTACACGAGTATTGTGTGCAATACCAAGAGCACGCATCCAGTTTTCATAGGCAACAAGGAAAGAATAATCAATATCAGCAACCAATACTCCAGTACGAAATTTCTCAATGTTTCGGAACAAAGTTTGATATCCCGATATAGTCGCCTTCTTGCGTTCAGAACCAATGATTATTTCATTACCAAATTCAACCAATGTAGCAGTAGGTTTTATTTTCTCTCTAACAGCATGTTTCAATGCAGGGAGCGACAAATAGACTCCTCTTTTCAAGTACTCCAGTTCTACTTTCTGAATATCAAGCAACGACATCAATATGGAGTTATTCAGTCCCTCTGCAAGCGGATGATTGATTACTCGTCCGTGTTCCCACTGGTTACTTTCTACATAAGTGTTAGTAGTAAAATATATTCTTCGCCCTGCTTGGCGACACTCTATTTCAATAAGTCCCTTACCTGACAAGTTCAGGCGTGCAGCGCGATTAAAAACAGGTCTATATGCAATTCTTGACAACATATAAAAATAGTTTTAATTATGAATAAAAAGATTTTAATAGGTTCACGTGCCTTTTTTAGTAATTGCCCTAATTTCAACAGCAAAGACATTGATTACCTCATTTTAGTGAATAAGGGCAATGGCTTCCAATTCGTCCGCCAGTTGTCGTTTCCTCATCAATGTATTTTTGAGTTTGTCCGCAGACCAAAACAAGAGATGATAGATTACGCTCTTCAACATGGTGCAGCCATGCAGGTAGGCAAATTCCTTGTCAAAGAGTTTGCAGAAGAAATTGGCTTAACTATTGATGATCTCAAGCAACTTCAACCTTTCGTTGATAAACTTGATAGTAAACACGCCTATGAGCGTATTATCTTCGATTTTATCACGGAGAATGGATCTTGGGATATTCCTGATGAAGTGCGAAATGCTGCTTATGACGTGTATCGGGCGGCACGACCTGACACAAATAAACATGAGAATACTGCACATCAACAGTACACCCCACACCCATCAGATGCTTGCAAAATCTGATGTAATATAATAAATTAGAAAATCGCACACGGGGAATAAAAATATCCCCGGCTACATTCAACAGATTCTCTTACCTCCCTGATGAATGTATTTACAAGCGCAGACCCGCTACCGAGGACATAACAATCCTTTGCATAGCGGGTCTGCGCTATTTGTATCTGGTCAAGGGAGAAAAGACCAAGGTATGTGCCCTAAAAAAGGGCTATGAGGTAAGAGGCTGCAAAATTACTACATTTTTTTGACATAAACAAATTTTTGAACAGGAAAGGAGAATTTTCATGAATCTTTACTATCAAATGTTGGACAAAATCATGTCCGATGGTCGCACACAGACCAATAAGAAGGGCGGAATCAAGTACCTAACCAACGAGGTGCTGCACCTCACTCCAGCCGATTTGCTCGACATCTTCGAGACACATGGCATTGCGCGTAAGAAACTCAAAACAGAGTTGAGCATGTTCCAAGCAGGAATCACCTCTACGGAGCAATATCGCCAAGAGGGCATTACATGGTGGGACTATTGTGGGGAGCAACTCAAAAACAGTTACCCTACATACTTCAAGCGTTTGCCTAAACTCATCAAGAAGATCAATGCAGAGAAAAAGAATAGCAAGAACTATGTGCTGTTCTTGGGTGAAACGAATGTAGAGACTAATCAGCAACCATGTTTGTCTCTGGTGCAGTTTCAAATAGAAGATGGTATTTTGGTACTCAGCGCTTACCAACGCAGTTCTGACGCTAATTTGGGACTGCCTGCTGACATTTACCACCTCTATCTGATGGCACGTCAAATTGATTTGCCCCTCAAGTCTATCACTTTGTTTTTGGGCAATGTGCATATCTACGAATCCAACTTGCTGCGTACCTACGAACTATTGAACGGCGCACAAGGCGTGAAGTTTGAGTTGAATGTATGAAAGATTGGACAGGTAACAAACGCAGCGCACACGCCATGATAGGTTCGCCTGTGGGCGCATTAGGTGTGCGACAGGAACACGATTACTATGCGACGGATCCAAGTGCTTTGGCAAGCCTGTTAAAGCAAAAGCAACTTCCGCGTGTAGTCTATGAGTGCGCATGTGGTGCAGGTCATTTGGCAGAGGTGTTGAAGGGGCAAGGCCATAGTGTAATTGCCACAGACCTTGTGCCTCGTGGCTATGGTGTTGGTGGAGTGGACTTCCTCAAGGTAGAGAGTTTGCCAGAGGGTTGCAATTGTATATTGACTAATCCGCCGTACAAGTTCACAATGGAGTTCATAGAACATTCGTTGGAGTTGTTGCCTGAAGGCGGTGAAGCGATTTTCCTATTGAATGTGAACGCTCTTTCGGGTAAAGCTCGATACGAGCGATTTTACAAGCGTGGAGTACTGAAAGAAGTATTTGTCTTTCCACGGCGTGTTCAATGCGCTAAGAATGGTGATTTTGCCTCGCAAAATGGTTCGGCAGTAAATTATGCTTGGTTTGTGTTTGAGAAAGGTTTTTGCGGTTCAACAGTTTTGCATTGGCTTTGATTTTTTGTATTTAATCGGCTTTCAAAAAGCGTTTGAAACCGCTTCGAATGTAAATTAAAAGGTGCACTTTTCAATTTGAAAAAATGCACCTTTCATTTTGCAAAAGCGGACTTTTTAATTTGCCGATTATACAACATATCAACAGATACTTGATAGGAGACACGTTGTATAGTGTAAGGAACGAAAAGGAAAGAAAACCTATTTTTGCTCTTATTTCGACAAACAATTCTATACGTGTTAGCAAATTACCCGTTGGAGAATATTTTCAGGTAATTGATATGCTTGTTTGTCAGCAAGACAAAGATTCACTTTTCAATTCATTTAATAATAAAACATTTGTGGAAGAAAAAATTACTATTTATGATGGACAAAAACCATGTCAATTAAGAAAAACTGTCCAAGTAGGAATGGAAGATGTTCTTGGATTTCCGAAACCGATAAAAGCACCTATTTGGGAAGCTATGTATAAAAATATTTCTCCTATTTATGTATTGAAAAAGAATGACACGATATATTATGCAGAGTGGTTTGAAGAGAAATATAATCGGTATGACTCAAGATCTCGAAGAGATTTCTCTCCTCAAACTTCCCCTCTCAATAATTCAAGCTTTTATTTAGCCGATATATCAGATTTTGTTTCTGTGAAGTCTTACAATATGTTGAAAGATATGTATATAGGTAAGGAGTTAGTTCCTATCAAAACTGGCGACCTTCACAATAAAAAAGAATTCATAGAACAAGTAGAAGAGAGTTCAATATGGACTATAAAGAAACTACTGGTCAAAGGTGCTGACTTTTATGTAGAGTGTATATCTAATAATGGACAATCAAATAATCAAAATATAAAGGAAATTAGAAATACAAATTACATAAGCGACAAATATTTTGGAAATTACGTACCAGATTATGTAGATACTACTACAGTGGATACTTTTAGTGTAATTATGCTTGAAAATTACCAAAATTTCATGTTAAAAACTGAGGCCGATGCTTTAATTACGAAATGGAAATACGAAGAAGAACAAAAGCGTTACAAAGAAGAACAAGAGCGTTTGGCTGATGAGAAAAAACAAGAAGAATATCGTAAAAGTATGATACGCAAATATGGAGAAAAGTACGGTAATTGTATTGCTAAAGGTGAAATTTGTATTGGTATGACAAAGGAAATGTGTAAAGAAACATTAGGAATACCTCATCATACAAATAAAACGATAGACATATTAGGAGAAGTGGAAGTTTGGACATATATATCCAATTGGGCAGAATCAGTTTTCTTTAAAATTGAAGAAGAGGAATATATGTTTGTAACATTTATGGATGGAAAAGTCACATCTATTACCGAATAAACAAAATAAATTAAATTCATATGAAAAAGTTTTTAAAATTCTTACTTTACACGTTTGTAAGTCTTATAATTGCAGCAGGAGCAATTTTATATGCTTTCACAGAGGTTGCTGATGCTGTCGTGGAAACAATTGACGATGTACATGACATTAATAATTACAAAATATTTGTAGATGATGCTGTGCGTTATACATTAGCCTCTGCAAACCCTAAGTATATTTATATGGACTCAAATTTAGAGTTGCAGAGTAAAGCAGATAGAAAGATTGATGATATCGCCTCTACTTATGATGTAGACCAGCCTAGCTATAAGTTGGCTTTAGAAAAAGTAAGTAAAGAAGGGAATTCTTTTGAAAAGAAATATGCTGCTGGTTTGTTAAAAATTTACAATGACCTAAATATTAGCCTTACACCATTTCAAAAGAACGAAGAAAAGGAATATCAATGGTATTTCCAAGAGAAAAATAGTCGTGTTCATTTTACAGTGTCCGTAGGTGTTTTATCGTATTGTGATGCAGATATTTGGGATCTTGAACGTTATACGGACTACTTAGAGACAGGTGTATTTAAGAGTGCTCCTAGATCTTCCAATGACGAAGCTACAAAAGAATTGGATATCAAAGATATTTCTAAAGACATGGACGAAAATCCAGCTGTTGAACTTATTCGTTCCCGAATATCTGCACAATATGATGGAGCCTACACAGACAAACAAATCATGTCTAATGCATTTTATACTCTTTTTCAAAAAGCGCAACAGACTGATGAGAGCGAAATCGGCTGGCCAGATTGGAACTATTGGAACTGTACTAATGGAGCAGATGCTAACTTATCATCAGTGGATGTAGAAATAAAATCTACTAATACTGCAGTTGCTCATGTAGTGTTATCATATCCAGAGGCGGGTTCATTTACAAAAGTGGACATGCCTATGGTTTATGAAAATGGCAATTGGTTTGTTGATGATATTATCAGTTATGAAAATAACGAAAAGTGGTCACTTAGGAAATCTGCAGAATCTGTAATAATGAATGCGAATTAGAACATTACGAGCTTAACGATTCTACTAGTATAGTGATATATTTGGAATTAAATTGAATGAAATAATCAGAGGCATTAATATTAAAATTAAAAATCATGGATACAACAAAGTTAAAAAAGGCTATTGACACTTTGAAAGCATCGGGTGTGGCACATAGCGATTCTCTCTATTTTACAGAAGAGATTGATTCAAAATTGCGTGAAGCTATTGAAAAATGGTATGCTCCAATTCCTCAAAATGAAGAAATCTTATTATTTACTAACAAAATCGGTAAAAGTTTCTTCGGGTATTTTCGAACAGGTATTTGTATCACAAATGCTGCGCTTTATTGTCGTTTGCAAGCTGATACTTTTCTTTCTTCTTTAACATTGAATAGAAGCAGAAAAATCATTCCATTGACTGAGATTAATACTATTAGTATCGGTGAGCATGATCATTGCTATGGCACTAGCTATGAGGGACATCAACTTATTATTAACGGAAAAGTTGTTGGATTAATACGTATGGGTACATCTATTGAATATGATGAAGATATGATAAATGAGCTCACAGAGATTTTCAATGCGCTCAACAAATAGTATTCGCATATTCAAATATATTTTTCATCCCCTGCCATATTGCGTGACAGGGGATGATTGTTATCTGTTACCTTTCACTCTTCGTGGGCTACTATAACTACCACCGAATAGGTGTGCTTATTGTCTAACCAAATGTCGCAACATTGTAGCGACAATTGGTACGGGATTTTGGATTCGGCACAATCTTCGGCACACGAAAACTTTTTTCAAAAAAAATACTCTCACGCGGGAAGCTTAGTAAATACTACACTTCCCGCATGTTGTATATACCATTTTACTCTCCATATTCTCAAATTGCATTCAGTTAGTTACCACAAAACCACGTAACATAATGCCACAAAAACACATAATAAAATACCACAAAAACACGTAATGATTTGCAGATGTCATTTATTTTTAGTACCTTTGCAGCGTATTTCAAAAATTAACCTATATGGCATATATTGAGAGAAAAGTTGATAGTCTATTAGAAGAATTGTTAGATTCATCAGGCGCAGTACTGATAGAGGGGCCTAAATGGTGTGGCAAGACAACTACAGCGGAACAACACGCTAAGAGTGTTATTCGTTTGCAAAACCCTGATACGCGCGAAGCTTATATTACTACGGCAAAAACCAAACCTTCACTTCTTTTAAAAGGTGAAACGCCACGCCTGATTGATGAATGGCAGATAATCCCACAATTGTGGGATGCAGTACGTGTAACTGTGGATGAGCGACAAGAAATGGGACAATTTATTTTGACGGGGAGCAATTCTGTGGATAATCAACAAATCATGCATTCGGGTACGGGTCGTATAGCTCGGCTAAGAATGCATCCGATGAGTTTGTATGAAACGGGGGAATCTACAGGAGAAATTTCACTTAAGGCATTGTTTGACAATCCTAATTTGGACATTGATGGTGTCACATCTCGAATCAGTGTGGAAGAATTAATCTTTGCTGCATGTCGTGGTGGCTGGCCTGCTGCACATATTGCCAAAAGTAATACTGCCAAACTAAATGTCGCCAAAAACTATATTGATAGTCTTTGTGCTACGGATATTTCTACCGTAGATGGTGTACAACGAAACGAAGAGTTGGCACGAGCCATATTGCGATCATATGCACGTAATATCTCCACATTGGCAAAAAAGACGAATATGCTAAAAGATGTGGTTGCCAACTTTGAGAGCGTTTCTCAAAGTACATTCGATAGTTATTTGAATGCCTTCCAACGCCTCTTCGTTATTCAAGATTTACCTGCTTGGTGTCCTGCTATTCGTTCAGCATCCGCTATTCGTAGCGGTATGAAACGCGAATTCTGTGACCCTTCTATTGCTGTGTCGGCACTGGGATTGACACCACAGATATTGGAGATGGACTTGAAAACTTTTGGATTTATCTTTGAAACAATGGGCATTCGTGATTTGCGAGCTTATTCACAAGCTATGCGAGGTAGTTTGTCTTATTACCACGACCGTTACGATTTAGAAACAGATGCTGTCTTGCGCATTGCTAATGGACAATTTGCGTTGATTGAGTTCAAACTGGGTAGTTCAGAGATTGAAGAAGGTGCTAATCATTTGATAGAGTTACGCGATCTAATTCGTGAATACAATAAATATGAAAAGCAAGTACCTTTACGTGAACCTGACTTAATGATGGTTATCACAGGAGGACAACTTGCATATACTCGCGAAGATGGTGTCAAAGTAATACCATTGGCATGTTTGCGAGATTAAACCTTCGGCACAATCTTCGGCACACGAAAACTTTTTTCAAAAAAATACACTCACGCGGGAAGCTTAGTAAATACTATACTTCCCGCGTGTTACATATACCCTTTTCCTCTCCCGAATCTCAAATCTTCGGCACAAAATCCCTTTTGCGCCGAAGATTTTTGCAGCATTATTATAGAGACACGTTTATAGAAAGCCACAGAAAGCCCATAGATCTCCCACAGATCTCCTATGGTGGTCGCCTAATCTGCAGGTAACTTTATATGTCTTGCAAAACCCAAAAATCGGGGATTTCTGACAAAAGAACAAAAAACAATTGCTCAACTCAAAATGAATCACTACCTTTGCAGCGAAAAAACATTAAGATAATCCGCCATGAGTTTACAAAACGTATGTTTCGTGGCGGAATAAAAATAACTTTTATGGATAGTTTAATAGGAAGAACAAAAGAAGTAGATGAGGTCCTATCACCAGAAATTAGTGCACCGTACCAATCTACTCCTTCAGCACTTATCTCGCAAGACTGCCATACGTCCGATACTCATCACTACTTATGGTCTTGAGTATAACGAATACTCCAGCGACTTTATGCATACTATAACATTGGATGACTTGTTTGTATAAATGAAAGAGTATAATTATTCTAAATGAATAGATAACTTTCGCCACAAAAACAGTTAAAAATTTGCATATGTGCAATTTTTGTAGTACCTTTGCAGCGCAAAGGTCGCGCCTAAATGACCACGGTATAAGCAGATTGTTTGAGGCTGCCAAGCCGAAATAGGAAATGAACAAATAGCAAATAATTAAATCACAAATAATTTTATGGATTACAATTTCAGTGAAATTGAAAAGAAATGGCAAGCCGAATGGGCGAAAGCAGGTACTTACCGCGTAAGTAACCAAAGCGATAAAAAGCCATTCTATGTGCTCGATATGTTCCCTTACCCATCGGGCGCAGGTTTGCACGTAGGTCACCCTCTGGGCTATATCGCCAGCGATATCTACAGCCGTTACAAACGCCTTCAGGGTTTCAATGTCCTCCACCCAATGGGCTTTGACTCCTACGGTTTGCCTGCGGAGCAATATGCTATCCAAACAGGTCAACACCCAGAGAAGACCACTATGGAGAATATTGCGCACTATATTGAGCAACTCCAAAAGATTGGTTTTAACTACGATTGGGACCGCGAGGTAAAGACTTGCAACCCAGACTTCTACAAGTGGACACAATGGGCATTTATCCAAATGTTCAACTCCTACTTCGATACCTCTTTGCAAAAGGCACAACCTATCAGCAAACTGATTGAGAAGTTCGAGGCTACCGACCCAACATGGGCTACCCTCTCAGAGAAAGAGCAACAAGAGCGCCTCATGAACTACCGTATCGCCTACCTGGCTGATACCAAGGTCAACTGGTGCCCACAACTCGGTTGTGTGCTTGCTAACGACGAGGTGAGCGAAGGCCTTTCTGTTCGTGGCGGCTATCCTGTAGAGCAACGCGTTATGCGCCAATGGAACCTACGCGTGAGTGCCTATGCGCCACGCCTCTTGGAGGGTCTTGACCGCGTGGATTGGACAGACTCCCTCAAGGAGACCCAACGCAACTGGATTGGTCGCAGCGAAGGTGCTGAGATGCGCTTCGCCATCAAGGGTCAAGACGAACCATTTACTATCTTCACCACCCGCGCAGATACCGTGTATGGTGTGACCTTCATGGTGTTGGCTCCTGAGAGCGAGTATGTGGCTCGTGTGACTACCGAGGAGCAACGCGCCGAGGTAGAGGCGTACCTCCAAATGGTAAAGAACCGTACCGAGCGTGAGCGTATTGCTGACCGCCGTGTGACAGGTGTTTTCACAGGTTCGTATGCTATCAACCCGCTCACCAAAGCCGAGATACCTATCTATATAAGTGATTATGTACTTAGCGGTTATGGTACGGGCGCTATCATGGCTGTGCCTGCACACGATAGCCGTGACTATGCCTTTGCTAAGCACTTCAACTTGCCTATCATTCCACTCATCGAGGGTGCCGATGTCAGCGAGCAGAGCTTTGATGCCAAAGAGGGTGTGATGATCAATTCGGGCTTCCTCAATGGCATGCAAGTGAAAGACGCTATCCAAGCGATGAAGGAGCATATCACCAACACAGGCCTCGGTCGTGTGAAAGTGAACTACCGTCTCCGCGATGCGGTCTTCAGCCGCCAACGCTACTGGGGCGAACCATTCCCTGTGTATTACAAGGACGGCATGCCATACATGCTCCCAGAAGAGTGCTTGCCACTCCTCTTGCCTGAGGTGTCTGACTTCAAACCTACCACCACAGGCGAGCCACCTCTCGGTAATGCAGACCTCTGGGCGTGGGACACTGTAAATAATAAGATCGTTTCTAAGTCCTTGATTGATAACGTGTCTGTCTTCCCATTGGAACTCTGCACTATGCCTGGTTTTGCAGGTTCGTCTGCGTACTATCTCCGCTATATGGACAACCACAACGATGCTGCGCTCGTAGGCAAAGAAGCCAACGACTACTGGCGTCAAGTTAATCTCTATATCGGTGGTACAGAGCACGCTACGGGTCACTTGATTTATAGCCGTTTCTGGAATAAGTTCCTCTTCGACCTCGGTTATATCTGCGAGGACGAGCCATTCCGCAAGCTCATCAACCAAGGTATGATCCAAGGTCGCTCCAACTTCGTCTATCGTTATATCGGCGAAGGTGCAACGGGCAACCTCTTCATCAGCTACAACCTCATCGACAACCCAGAGTACACAGATAAGGTACAACCTATCCACGTAAACGTGAATATCGTCAAGAACGATGTACTCGATATCGATGCTTTCCGCAACTGGATGCCAGAGTTCAAGAACGCACAGTTTGTTTTTGCAGATGGCACTTCCGTAGAGGATAATCCATATATCGGTTCGCCAATGGCTCCAAAGCAATATATCTGCGGTTGGGCGGTGGAGAAGATGTCCAAGTCTATGTTCAATGTGGTGAACCCAGACGACGTAGTGGCTAAATATGGTGCAGATACATTGCGCTTGTATGAGATGTTCCTCGGTCCTTTGGAGATGTCCAAACCTTGGGACACCAACGGTATTGATGGCGTACACCGCTTCTTGCGCAAGTGGTGGAATATGTTCGAGACCCTCTCCAACGACGAGCCAACAGCAGAGGAGTTGCGCAGCCTTCATAAGCTCATCAAGAAGATTACTTGGGATATTGAGAACTTCTCGTTCAACACTTCTATCCCTGCCTTCATGATTGCGCAAAACGAGTTGCAAGCCCTCAAGTGCAACAAGGTCGCTATTCTCAAGACCTTCGCTATCTTGCTTGCTCCATACGCTCCTCATATTGCAGAAGAAGCATGGCATCTCTGTGGCGAGACCACTTCTGTTTGCCACGCCGAATGGCCAGAGTGCAACGAAGCATACTTGGTAGAATCAACTCAGAAGTACCCTGTTCAGTTCAATGGTAAAGTTCGCTTTACTATTGAAGTGGCAAAGGACACTCCACGCGAAGAGGTCGAGAAGATTGTCATGGCTCACGAGCTGACCGCCAAACAGCTGAACGGCGCCGCTCCAAAGAAAGTCATCATTGTCCCCGGCCGCATCGTGAACATCGTAATGTAAGGTTATACCTTATATATAATATAGAAAATGCACTCCCCTCGGAGTGCATTTTTCATTTCCAACAACAACATCGATTATTCCTCAAACTCAATCACATAGCCATGAGCGATGGCACGTAATTTCGAATAAACCAGTGCCAATGTTTCCACAGACTGTGTGGTGGTGATGTTAATAATCTGTTGATTACCAGTTAGTCCTGCGTTCTTGTACATTTCGCTTACCGCGTTGTTTTCAAGTGCCTTCTTAGAAAGACCACCAATACCAAACACATACGTTGCAGTCCATTCGCCACTTACTTCTTTCACAATGTGGTAGTTAGACTCCGACAAAATCACCTTTGTCTCTACTGGATCATTAGCATAAGGAGTCATGTTTAGCCCTGCACAACTTGCAAGAAGTACTGCTACAAGGCAAAAAAGAATTGTTTTGATTGTTTTCATCACTAAATAGAATTTAATTTGTTTATATTTTTCTGCAAAGGTACTGCTTTTTTTTCATATATGCAAATAAATTTTACCCCCCCCATTTTACTTTATAACAATCTGATTATCTGCACGTTATATCTGCAACAAAAATGCACTCCACTACGGGAATGCATTTCTCTGTGTAAATATAGACAATCAATCCTTTCTTATCAATCATCAAACTCTCTCAAATTGCCTTTGAGGTCAAATTCCAATTCCAATTGGTTGTTCAACTCAATTTGAATACGGCGAGAATCCACTTGATACTCCACAATAAATTGATTGGGAAAATGCGTTGTCACATAATTCACTATATTCGCTGGCACAATACCTTCTGGCACTGCATTTTTCTTGCAATCCACTTTTTCCACATTGCCTTTGTGGTCAAATTCCAGTTCTGTAGCATCGTTCAGTCGAACGTTGTATTCGGTGTGTAATCCATCTCTCTCACTGCCAACATAAGCAATGTCAGATGGGTTAAAATACTGTTTTACAAACGTTTGTGCTGCCGCTGGCAATTCATTAAACGAAATCAATTGCTGACGATCTGCACATGCTGTCAGCGAAAATACCAATGTTGCCGCTATGGCTAAAATCTTTTTCATAACTTTCTCTTTTGATAATTATTGTTTGTATTATTTTTATCAAGCACTCTCCTCATAGTATATCCTATACCTTTTCTTTGTATATCCAATAACCTTTAGTGCTATGCCAAACAACTGTCAAAAATTATGCCAAAGCCCCATATTTATTTTTTTCGTATTTTTCTACCTAAAAATTTGCATAATCCATCTAAAATCCGTACCTTTGTGGTGTCTTTTAGATTATTAACTGTATATTAGTGATAAGTTAGTGATTAATTAGTGATAAGTTAGTGATACAAATCACTCAGTAATCAAAGTATAATCCATTCAAAGAACTATTTTGGTTCGTTTTGGATAAATCGTAAGCTTTTTTGTATAAAAAATATCTTAGTTTATGGCAAAAATAACTTTTATCGCCCCTGTAGAAACAATTAAGGGCTAA
>JAFTSS010000064.1 GCA_017467185.1 Paludibacteraceae bacterium
CGAACTGAAGATGTGGTTCTGACTATACCAAAAATGCCAGAATAGCATAATCTTCGCTATTGCCGTAAATAGTCACTTTTACACTTTTTATTTTGATGCGCCTCTATATATTATTAGGAGTGCTGAATACTCAGCGTTTTGGTGTTTTTGTGTTGAAAATTGGAGAATTTGGAGGGTAAGATGGTATATACAACACGCGGAAGCATCTGTATTACAAATACTTCCCGCGTGGGTGTATTTTTTTGAAAAAAAGTTTTCGCGCGCCGAAGATTGTGCCGAAAGTTAACGGTAAAGGTTGTTTCTTTATCCTTCGAGCAGGTACTTATTCTATTTCCAATTGTTTGCGTTCACGCATGATCTCCTGTTGCAGAACCTCTGGCGTTGGCAACTCTAATAGATATTTAGAGGCAAAGATTTGACGATGCTCTGCTAAAACTGAATATTTTACAACTGCCTCATTCTTGTCGGAACATAGAATCAAGCCCAAAGTAGGATTGTCGTCCGTATGTTTATACAAATCATCAAACATACGAATATAGCTATCCATCTGTCCTACATCTTGATGCGTTAATTTACCTAACTTAAGGTCTATCAAAACATGACACTTCAATATGGAATGGTAGAATACCAAATCCACATAGAAATCTTCATTATCATAACGCATCAATTTTTGTCGTGCCACAAAACAAAAGCCCTTCCCCAATTCTAATAAGAAAGATTGCAAATTATTGATAAGTGATTTTTCGATATCTGTTTCATGTAAGGCGGGGTAATTCTTTAAGTTTAGAAACTCTAGTACATAAGGGTCATGGATGAATTCTTGTGGTGCTAATTGTGCGAGGTTATTTTCTGCCTCTTCGCGTACAGATAATGTGTCTGTACTATTTAATAAACGTTCATAATACAAGACAGAAATTTGGCGATCTAACTGTCGAGATGACCATGTTTGCTCCGCAGCTTCGTTCATATACCACAAGCGTGCTTGTTCGTTTTGCACACGAATCAATAAGCGATAATGTGTCCATGTCAATTCGGGACGCAGTGCGTCCCATTTTGGGAACACTAAATAGAATTGGCGTATACGGCGTAATTCTCGTTCATCAAATCCTTTTCCGAACTCATCTGTTAGGCGTTTTGACAAATCCGCTAATATAGCCTTACCATATTCTGCTCGTATATGGCCTTTTTGCTCATCTTCAACAATTAAACGACCTACATTCCAATAGGCAGTTACCATGGCAAAATTAACTGCTTTATAAGCTGTTCGGCGTGCTGTGACAAGAACTTCACGAATCTCCGCAAATAGGTGACTAGAGGCAGAAAGTGTTTGATTTGGCTTATCTATCTCGCTCATTATTTTATAATTTTGTTAATTACCCTGCAAAGGTACGGAAAAATTTGCAGATATGCAATAGTGAAATGATAAAAGGGTAATTTTCCTTGTTGGCGGAAACGAATCGATTATAATAAAACTCTCTCCTTGTTAGAATATAACATTAGGAGGAAGAATAATTCCATAAAATAATATTTGCAAAAAATCTTCTGTCTAAATATTTATAAAAACTATACTATATTTTGTTTGATAAACGCAACTACATCATTTATTTCTTTATAACATGTATGCAAATCTAAATATTGTGGTTTGTCCTCAACTTTCTCTATTGGGTATACACAAACAGGTTTGTTGATAGCGTAAGCGTACCCTAATTCCCATGGAGACCACTTCGATGCAATACATTCTTTTGACTGTATATATAAAAAAAATTTAGACTGTTTTATTCGATTGACTATAACTTCTGCCGTTTCTTTACTTGTTAACTGCCTTTGCAGTTGTTGTCTATCTGCAATCCAATCCACATAGCAGACAAGACCTTCATCGTTTAAAGTCTTTACAATAGAGTGTATAGTTTCTTTATTACGCGAACTATGAGAAATAAACACATCAAATTCTTTAATCCGTTCAAAATCTGCATTATATATTGATTGTAATAATTCCTGCGGAGTTTTTTGTTCCTTTGGCTCTACAATTTGATTCATTCTCTTTTTACCTTTTCTTTTTCTATGCAATGTTACATCAGGAGCATGCATTTTTAATAATGCATAGTATGCAGCCATTCTTAAGTTCTCATTCTTGTCACCACTTTGTATTTTTTTTAAAAAACTAATTGTATCTTTCGATTTATATTTTGCTACTTCTTGAAGTATAGCTAATCTGCTATTTACATCTAAATTATTTATCTTTCTAATTGAATAATAAATATTAATCAACTTAGAAACATATGATGGATTGACCTCTTGTACTAAATATAAATCCTTAAAAATTCTTATTCTATATTGTTCTGTTTTTTTTCTTGCTCGTTCTTCTAATATTAACTTGTTATGAAAAATCTCATGCTGATTGAAATTTCCTTGTTCATGCTGATCTCGTATGTGTTTCAATATTTGTTTTGCTTCCAATAAGAGAAATCGTTTGGGATTTGGGAAATTACGTAAAATACGTCCTTTGGATTTTCTTACAATATCTAATTCTTTATACGATAGGTATTTATCCTGTAGTTCATTCCACAACAAGGGTTGTAATCTTTTAAATTCAGCACAGAATTCTTCATCAGTAAATCCAAGGTGCATTGTTTGAGCCACCAATAAGATGGGACGTTTATATTTTGTATGAAGATCTACGCGTTCCTTGTTATATTTTCGCCGCACAATGCCCATCCTATATTACTTACAACAATGACAACAATTAATACAAATATTAAAATCTATGTCTGAAATCATAAAGTATGCTATGAGAGTAACAATTAAAATTGTTAAATAAAATGGCCAAGTCGCATTAGATTTTAGTGCTTTTTTCATGTTTTTGCATACGATTTTCACATTATCTTTATCTAATCTTGTGAAATTAAAGTCATATAAGTATTTATTATAATCTTGATTTTCTGCTTCTTGTGTTCCAAAATTGCAGACTTTGGTTACAAAGTCTGCCTCTAAATCACGGAAATTATTCTCTAATTGCAAATAATAAGAATCTAACCAATAGAACAGAACGTCTATTATTATAATTAACCACAACAAATTACTAGACTCGGGATTAGATGCAACATATGCCACCACGGCTGTTAATATAGCCAACAACCAGTTCTTGCAATTCGCACTATTATTTGCCATTCTATTAATAGTATCATGTAATAGCCCTATAAAATGGCGGTCTGATTCCGTAAACATCTCTTTCATACTAAAATAATTATAATAAGTACTATTTGATTCACTTCTTATATTTCTCAATCATCTTGTAGGATTTATTTTATACTTTGCAGCATCATTTTCACTTTTATCAAATGCGTTATTGATGTATTTTTGTGGATCAGATAGGAAGTCTTCTTGTTCCACATACGAAATATATGAACCACTTAATGCATCAATGCTCTTGCATATAGGACATGAATAATTTGGAGTAATTTGATTGTATCGGTTATTTCTAATTATATCATAAACTAGATCTTCTTTGTAAGTAGATACTGTACAACCATCCGCATTTCTGGTCTTATGTTTAAACCAGTCGTAACTATCATTTACTTTTTTAATAACTGCCACTATCCCATTACGTTGTGATGTACGATCTTTTCTAGTTATTTTCTTCAAGCAATACTCTATTTCCCATGCAATCCATTTACTTTGCTTAATATTTGGAGAAATTATCACTATCGTAACAGAAGTGTCAAACATCATATCTGTTAGATATTTCTTTATTGTTTCAGTTTTACAATCTGTCATATCTGGAGAATCTGCAGTCTCTCCTTGATAGTAACTCGCATCCTTTCCCAATGCTTCAATAATTTTATCTCGTAAATCTTGGGCTTCACTATATTTGTACGATATAAATGTTTTATGTGCCATAACTTTTTTATATTATTGATCATTAATTCACAAATAGTACACCTTACTATGTTCTAGTCTGCAAAGTTACTATATTTTTTTGACATAAACAAATAAATGTGCTAATTTATGAGAAAATGGAAGATTAGCTGCACATAATTGACAAATGCAGTATATGTTTACCTATATGATGTGTTTTTGTGATACAGAGCAACGCATTGGAATAGGCGTGCTGCAAATTAGGCGACCACCATAGCACATCTATAGGAGATCTGTGGGCTTTCGGTGGCTTCTTCTGTGTTTCAAGTATTTGTGCCTCTATAATAATGATGCAAAAATCTTCGGCACGGAAGGGATTTTGTGCCGTAGATTTGTAAATA
>JAFTSS010000065.1 GCA_017467185.1 Paludibacteraceae bacterium
GAATTATGAATTGTGCATTATGAACCGAAGGTCATGAGCTGCTAAGCAAATAATTATGACTTATGAATTATGAATTATGAATTGTGCATTATGAATTATGAATTATGAATTGTGCATTGTGCATTAAATAACTATCCGCGGAACATGAAATATACTGCGCCAAGCAAACACAATCCTGCCCACACAAAGTCCCACTTAAATGGTTGTCCCATAAATATCATAGCAAAAGGAATAAATACGCTGAGCGAGATTACCTCTTGTATAATTTTTAGTTGTGGCAATGTATATACGGTGAAACCTATACGATTGGCAGGTACCATAATCATATATTCGCAAAGGGCAATACCCCAACTTGCTAAAGCAGCCACATACCACGCTTTACTATTCATATTTTTCAAATGACCATACCAGGCATAGGTCATAAAACAGTTGCTCAATACAAGCATGAGCACCGAAACTACATACGGAGAGAAAATTTTTGAAATCATAATATTTTTTAAAGTAGTAAGTAATAAGTAGTAAGTAGTAAGAAATAAAAAGCGCATTTAACAATCAGTGATATCTTGTCTTTTTACTTACGACTTTCTACTTTGTACTAATTTATATAAATCAAACAATGCTTGATTGGCTGTGCGCTCTTGATGTTGTTCGCGTGTAGTAGTAAAGACATAGCGATTGCAGACTACTTCATTATGCGAGGCAATGGCTATATAGACCAAGCCTAATGGCTTGGTTTCGGTAGCACCTGTAGGGCCTGCGATGCCTGTTGTGGCAATGGCGTAATCGGCATCCATCATATTAAGACATCCAAGCGCCATCTCTTTGGCTGTTTGCTCCGACACTGCGCCATAACGCTCTAATGTGTCAGGATTTACGCCCAAGGCCTTCATTTTTATTTCGTTGGAATAAGCCACTACTCCACCTTTGAAGTAGTCTGACGCACCAGCCGCCTCAGTTATGCGACGAGCAACTAATCCGCCCGAACAACTCTCGGCTGTAGCCACCATAGCACCTTGCTGTTTCAACAATTTGCCTATAGCCATCGAAATTGTCTCATCGTCATAACCATAAATATTATCACTAATTATAGCATTCAATTTCACGATTTGCTCTGCCACCTCACGTTCCAACTCGGTATGGTCGACACCATAGGCAGATAGTCGCAAACGCACTTTGCCTGCTTCTGGGAGGTATGCCAACTTGATGTGAGCAGACAGAGCATCTTCCCAATCGGCAATTTTATCAGCCAAGAACGACTCGCCTATGCCGAAAGTGAGGATGGTTTTATGCACAATAGCCTCACCGCCCAATCGTTCTTGCAAGAGAGGCAATACACTATTCTGCATCAACCACTTCATCTCGAAAGGCACACCTGGCATGCTGATAACGATTTTTTCAAAAGGTTTCGCTTCTGTTTGTAGAGACGCAATATATTGCGTCTCTACTTGAGGCATTGTAAACACCATACAAGGTGCAGTGCCTACTTCGTTTACGAGCACTTTACACTTGCTTGGCACAAGGGCTTGAGCCTGATTTATCGCGGTGAAAGGAAGTCCACGACGCTCGAAAAACTTCTTCACATTGTCGTATGTTTGCTGATGACGCACAAGTGTATCGCCAAAAAACTCGCACAATACCGACTTTGTAATATCGTCTTTCGTAGGTCCTAAACCGCCTGTAATCAACACTACGTCGGCCTCAGACAATGAGCGCTCTAACTGCGTGCGTATATCGTCACCACCATCAGAAATAACACTTATGTTTGTAACCTTAATATTACGTTTATTCAACTCCTCAGCCATCCACGATGCGTTAGTGTTGACCACTTGCCCAATGAGCAATTCGTCGCCTATATTAATTATGTGTGCTGTCATACACGGAATATCTGTTTTACACCTTTTATAGTACGTAATTTTTTAAATAAAGCCTCTAATTGCGATGCTTGATGTACCACTAACGTTATGGTACCCTCAAACAATCCTGCGTTAGAATCGACTGATATAGAACGCATATTTATGCCTTGCTCTTTGCTGATAACCGAAGTGATATTAGTGACAATACCTATATCGTCGCGTCCGATAATGCGTATCGTAGTAGTGTATTCTGTTCCCGTAGAACCGCCAGCCCAACGGGCATTGACAATACGATAACCAAAACGCGAAATCAACTGCGGTGCATTCGGACAATCTTTTTTATGGATTTTTATACCACCCGACACCGACACAAAGCCAAATATCTCATCGCCATAAATAGGATTGCAGCATCGAGCCAATGTATAATCTACGTTCTTTAAATTTCGGTCAATCACAAGGGCATCATCTTTGGCTGTGATACGCTGCAATTCGGTCTCTTGCTCGAAACCATCTGCCGTACGAGGAGTTTGTTGTTGCTCTTGTTCTTCAAATCCATCGACAAACCAATCGCGCAACTGCAACAAATTCACCTTCTCTTGATTGATTGCCACATAGAAATCCATCAATGTTTTATATCCTAATTTGCGTGCAGCCCTATTAACCAACGAGTCGTCGAACTCTAATTTCCAATTCTTCAATCTTCGCAACAACATCTCACGCCCATTTTCAGCCTCTTTATGTGCAGCCTCTTTCAGTGCTTGCTTAATTCGCGAACGTGCTTTCGACGTTTTTGTCCAATTGAGCCAATCGGCACGTGGCGTCTGAGTTGGCGAAGTAATTACCTCCACCTGATCGCCATTTTGCAACTCATATTTGAAACTTACGTGCTTACCGTTTACAATAGCGCCCATACATTGCGAGCCTATTCGCGTATGTATGCCAAAGGCAAAGTCCAAAACCGTAGAACCACGATGCAACTGATGCAAATCGCCTTTAGGTGTGAATACAAATACATCATCGTCGTAGAGTTGCATCTTGAATTCGTTCATCACCTCCATATTATCATCTTCACCGCCACCTTGCTCAAGCAAATCGCGAAGATTCTTCAACCATTCGTCCATCTGAGCCGAGTCGCTCTTGCCGCCTTTATATTTCCAGTGTGCAGCCACACCTTTCTCTGCCACCTCGTCCATACGCTCGGTACGTATCTGCACCTCAACCCATTTACCTTCAGGGCCCATCACCGTCACATGCAACGACTCGTAACCATTACTTTTTGGCACCGAAATCCAATCGCGCAAACGCTTGGTATTAGCTGTGTACATATCGGTAACAACCGAAAATGCCTGCCAACACGCCGCCTTCTCGCGCTCTATCGGACAATCTATAATAATACGTATGGCAAACAAGTCATAAACTTTCTCGAATGGCACTTGCTGTTTGCGTATCTTGTTCCAAATCGAATGAATACTCTTTGTTCTGCCTTTAATCGAAAACTTCAATCCCTCAGCCTCAAGTCGAGCTTTCACTGGTTCAATAAATTTCTGTATGTAGGCATCACGACTACGTTTAGTCTCATTCAATTTTGTTGCAATCTCTTTATATACTTCGCGTGAGGTATATTTCAACGACAAATCTTCCAACTCAGTTTTGATACCATACAAGCCCATACGATGCGCCAATGGAGCATAGAGATACGACACCTCGCGCGCAATCTCTTGTTGTTCGTCAATCTCATACTCGTGCAGATGACGCATAGTGTCCAATCGCTCCACAATCATAATCATTATCACACGCACATCCTGAGCCAACGAAATCAACAATTTACGGAAATTTTCGCTCTCGACCGCCACTCCACGATTATACAAGTCATATACCTTCATCAACCCTTCGACCAACATAGTTGTCGATTCACCATAACGCTCTTCGACATAGGAGAGAGGTGTGCCCGTCTTGTAAATCAAAGTGTACAACAAGATAGCCTCTATCGAATGATGCCCCAACGAAATCTCGCGATGCGCAATCATAGCCGTACGCATCGACTTAGCCAATGCATCTAACGTCACATCATGTTCCGTAGTAAACCTACGAATATCCTCCTTCAACCGCTGCATATATTTAGTGTCTATCCGTTGCCCCTCAATTCGCATAAAATCACGATAGACACCCAAAAACTCCCTTTTATTTAATTCATAATTCATAATTCACTGTTTTTTTTAATTCCCCACACCTTTCAGAACATTCACTTTGCCATCATCAATCACTTGCAAAAGATAAAATCCTTGTGGAGCTACAAATTCAAATCTATCATCATCTGCCTCCTTACTCCACAACAACCTACCCATTGTATCGTAACAACAAACTATATTACCACAATTCAACCCTATCAACTCACTTTTTTCAATTCCCTCAATCAATATAACATCTTCCGACTCATCAACAATCATTGTTGGCACATCTTGTTCTTTACAAACCTTAAAATTATCTATATAAAAACGATTGATACTTGCCGAAATTGTTATCCGCGAATAAACCTCCAACCCCTCTAAAGTAAAATTATATGCTGCACTTTGTGAAGTAACGTCAATAGTGTGAACTATTTCACCATCTATTTCAAAACTAATAATCGCATCTTCATTATAACCACTACCAACAAATTCAACTTGAACATTACCACCAAAAGGCAACGTAGGTGTAGTCACATAACCCGCGTACCTACTTGATCCCGCTTTCAATGCCCCCAACGAACAAAATAACTTATAACCTTCCCAACCTGTATTATCTGCATAATCATCAATTAATTCGGTTATATCTGCACTGCTAATTCCTATCAAGCCATCAAATGTCTCCTCAAAACAATCTCCCATTAAGATATCATCATCTCCCCCCGAATCATCACCATCTACGTCAAACGAAAAACTAATCACACCATTTTGCTCTTTAATACTATTAATATGGTACATTGTGTATAGAGTATATCGAGTTACATTAGCCGATCCTGGGAACAAATCACCAGGTTTACCATAAGTATCATTTGGTGCTCTACCATCAGCCTCTATTATATCATATCCTTGCTTATTTGCCATATTATTAGGTACATTATTGTACCATTTATTTTCATCATAAACCGTTTTAGTAATCATCATTCCGTGCCCTGGCAAATAAGCATCCCAGCCTGTCTTTTGACGATTTTCCAAAAGATAATATGTCGCTGGATTAGGATTTCCACCATCTAAATTACTCTTTCCAGAAGAAGTAATAATATACGCTTTATTGCTCTTTTGCAAATCTTCCAACAGAAAATCTCCCGACGTATTTAATATTTCTGGCTTCAACCAACCAAGATAAAAACGCTCGTGAGCTGAATATGTAGGTGGCGTATTACCATCATTCAAATAAGACCCCGAATCCATAATATCCCAATCACCTAAGGTTTTGTGCGATGAAGAGTAATCTGTAACATAAAAATCTGGTAAACCAAGCACATGACCAAATTCATGGCAAAAAGTACCAATACCACACATCACACTTCCACTTGTTCCCTGCAATTCTGATGTACAAGCATAACCTCTCAATTGTTTACCATCATAAACCAACTGACCTGTAACATTCTCATCATACACTTCCCAAGCATGAGGCCAAACTGTATTTTCTGAAGCACCTTCATTCTCCCCATAACCAGCATAATAAACAAATATATTGTCTATATAACCGTCATTATCTGTATCATAATCAGTAAAATCAATATTTTCTGCAGCATTTAATTTCGCTACAGCATCCACAACCATTTGATCTGGATGCTTATCCATACCTTGATAATCATTTTGTCCATAATAACTCATTTGTTTATCAAGCTTATATGGGCCATAAACATCAAATTGAGGCACGTACTGTCCATTCGAGGCGTCACGGAAATAGTCTCTCGCCGAACCCGTAGCACCATTGTAATTATACCCCTCTTTATTCAACAAATCATTGAAATTTTGACGTGTCTTCTCAAATCTCACATCCGAAAACTCCACCAAAATAACTAATCCTCGCTCTGCTTGATGAGGAGCACGCTGAGGAATTGAATGTTGAGAATTGAAAGTTGAAAGTTGAGAACTATGTTGTCTTTTTCTTGATATGCGTTGACTATCATCTGTAATCTGTAATTTGTAATCTGTAATCTGTAATCTTTCCCCATCAAGTGTTTCATAATAATGATAATTCTCATCACCACACAATCTAACCTTCAACTCCGTACCATCCGATTGCTTCAACGTTATAATACCTGGTTTTGCAGGTACAGCCAACAAATTAATAAATAATAAAAAATTTAAAATTAAAAACAAACACAATCTTTTCATATAAATTTATATTTTAATAACCTATTTAGAATAAAATCTCACTATATTAATAGCCCAACGGCATCGCCTTGGGTTTGCAATATTCCAATGTAACCATACGGGCTGAAAGCCCAATACGTCTATAAATTCAACATCGCCTTGGGCATTCAATCCCTAAACAAATATTCCTCATCATAATCAACCTCATAAAGAGTTAAAAAAGACTTATATTCTGCTTCAAACGATTGATTTTTATGATGCTGAGATTGATTTTTTATATATGCTAAAGTTTTATCTACCACCGACTGACTCACAGAAAAACACCCATACCCACTTTGCCACGCAAAATTTTTATAATACCGTTCATCAATTGTTTTTATCCACCTACTACTATTACGCTTAATCTCTTCTACTAAATGTGAAATTGTTTCATTACGAGACAATAAACAAAGTACATGCACGTGATCTTCAATACCACCAACCCAAATATTAACACACCCTGTTTTATTTACTAATTGTCCAATATAGGCGTGCACACGTTCCAAATCGGTTTCTCGTATTTGAGGGCTAATTGTTTTAATATGAAAAACTAAATGCAAATATACTTTTGACAATGATTGGGGCATAATTATATACTTTTGCCCATTCTGGGCGTAATAAAAAATCATATTTTTCCACCCAAGGCGTTGCCATTGGGCTATGTACTATTAGGCTTACAGCCTATTTAACGTGAGTTCGACATAACTTTTACCTCACACAGAACGCACAGATGACACGGAAAATTTTGTTTATCTCCCACAGATTTTTTAACAAAATTATTGCTATGCTCGGCAATTAGAGTAAACTCTATTGCTCTCGCTTATCGCAATAATTCACAGATTTTATAGATTTTTTCTTTTTTTGATTCGCTATTTTTTAGCTTTGCTAAAAATGTACTCTATGGATTACACAGATACCATGCGGATTCTTATATCGAACTGACGTTATTTATGTTAAATCTACTTCTCAAAAAAGCTCAAAAAAAATATACAACTCATTCGGGCTGAAAGCCCATCTCGTACATAACCCAATGGCATCGCCTTGGGTTTGCAATATTCCAATGTAACCATTCGGGCCGAAAACCCAATACGCCTATAAATTCAACATCGCCTTAAAATTACAATATTCGCACACATCCATTCGGGCTGAAAGCCCACCTCGTACATAGCCCAACGGCATCGCCTTGGGTTTGCAATATTCCACATAACATTCGCCCTGAAAGGGCAAAAGTACAACATAACTCCTAACTCCTAACTCCTAACTCCTCATTATTAAGAATAAATCTCTTATAGTACGAAATCAACAACGTAGTCATAGGCAACGCAATAATCATTCCTATTACCCCCAGCAATGCCCCCCATATCGACAACGACAACAATATCACTGCCGGATTAAGACCCATAGCCTTACCCATAATCTTCGGAACAAGAAACAAATCTTGAAAACCTTGAACAACAATAAACACAATAAAACAACCCAACAACACCCACCAAAAACTCTGCCCTGTTTGTGCGCTCTGCAACAATGCTAATAACACCACTGGCACTACTCCCACCGTTTGCAAATATGGCACAAGATTCAACACCCCAATAAACAAGCCTACCGTAATAGCCATTGGCAATCCCACAATCTTAAATCCAATAGCAAACAACACCCCCACAATAAACGCCACTAAACTCTGCCCACGAAAATAACGATTCATACCACTCTCCAAATCTTCAAAAACACCCTCTATCAACTCTCTATATTTAGGCGGAATCATCTCTCTTGCCCCACGATTAATATTCTCATAATCAATCAAAATAAACACCACATAAAGGAATACCACAAACAATACAAACACTCCAGCAATAAAGTCCCACGTTCCTGACACCAAACCCCACACTCCTGGTAACAACTTCTCGAAAGCCGATTTCACAGTTTCAGAATTCAACCACTTCTCAATATCTACATGCTCCATAACCCCCGACAACCAACCAATGAACCGCTCTCCCAAATTATAAGACGCCTCTGATTGTGAATTAAATAAATTATGAATTGCGAATTGTGCATTGTGCATTGACATAATCTCATTTCCAATAGCAGGCACTACTGCAAAACCTAAACCAACAATAACAATTGCAATAAACAATAACGAAATCGCAATCGAAACTCCCCGATTGCCCACCTTCATTTTATATTGCACAAACTTCACCAACGGATGAATTAAATAAGCCAACAACCAACCAATCAAAAATGGCAACAACACACCGCTCAACTTCTTTACAAGCAAAGCCAAAACAACAAACACTGCCAAAGCTATAACCAAACGAACAACTCTATCAAATGTATATTTCATAATTTTAGAATTTAGATGTTAGACACGAGATACAAGACATTATACATAAGACTACTCTATAACATTATAACTTGCAAAGTTACACAAAAAATACAACCTATACAATTAAATAATATTAAAAAATCAACATGCAGAGTCAACAAGCAAGTGCAAAATTACAAAAAGTGTTTAAAAAACTCTACTTTTGGCGAAGAAAAGTTTAATTTTTCTCTAGGTCTCCTATTAATTTTAGCTTGAATAGCGTTTAACTCAGCTTGTTGTACCATATTA
>JAFTSS010000066.1 GCA_017467185.1 Paludibacteraceae bacterium
CCGCGAGGAACCATTGAGTCCTGAAGCGTTGGCTATTTGGAAGCGAGGAAAGGAGATAGAAGCTAAAAAGCAGGCGGTGTCCGGACGAGACTATGAAGCCGAAGCTATAGAGAAGATCCATAAATCCGTTGATACTGTGGACGATAATATTAGCGACGATTTCCTTGAAAAAAACGTGCCTAAGACATACTTCTCTGCCTAAGGAATTTGAAGATTTTTTTGGAGCTGAACTTCGTTCAGACAAAAAATCAACTCACGATATGGTAGACGATGCATTGAGCGGTGTAGGATATGCTTGGGAGATTGGTAGTCCTATGCTTGAAAGCGCAATGGTAAAATCCTTGTATAATGCTCCACGTCCTAATAATATTGGTGTGGGAACATATAGCAAAATGTTGAAAGCAGACGAAGCATTTATAAGAAAAGGTGTGAAATACACAGGTTATGGTCTTACCGCCCTTTCAACTATTATCAGCACTGGTATTGGTATTGAGCAAAATATTCAGAATGGTGAGTCTGCAGGAGAAATTTGGTCAGATGCAGCGATTGATATTGGTAGTGGTGCGTGGTCGATTGGAGCAAGTGCCGCTGGTGCTAAATTAGGATCAATTATCGGAACGGCTATCTGTCCTGGTGCTGGTACTGCCTTAGGTGTTGGAATAGGTATCATTTTAGGGTGGGGCTTTAATTTACTATATAGTGAAGTTGTTGATCCTTATATTGATTCAAAGGTTTAATTGAAAAGGAGTTTGTATGAAAAACGAATTGTTGCAATATTCACAAGTTTCAATTTCATATATTGCAACAAAAGAAGGAAAAAGATCAGTTTTCTTCTCTGATAAGACATTTGCCATTACTGTAATAGGTATGTTGTTAGTGTCGTGTTTACCTCTTATCCTCGATTGTATATGGTTAGTTGTATTACTATGTGTTGTTTATATCGGTATTTTGTTGTATAGTAGCCATAAAGACGATTCGTACGCAAACGCATTAGTATTAGACGGGATAATTATTACAAGCAGTGCAATATCTAGTTCATATCTTTTGCTTTCTTCACCAACCATAGAATCGGGACGTATTGTAAAATTAGCATTGATTGTTACTACAATGTGTTTTTTGCTTATTCATGAAAGCTTTGTTTTGATAAAAATGCTAAAGCGAAAATATACTATTCATAAGCAACAACTTGATTCTGTTGTCAAACACCAAAAAAGAGTGAACCTTTCCGCAACAATCGGGTTTGCAGGTGTAGGATTAAGCGGATTATCTTCCATGTTTTTGCCATACTCAATGACAATAGGATTATTGATTGGGTTTGTTTCGTGGATATCTGTATCTTCTTTTTCATATATTCAAAAGTATGTGATATATAAAATATTGTGCAGTAGAGTAAATAAAAACTAAAATTAATTTTCTCCACACTTGATTGGAAACTTTTAAGTGTGGAGTTTTTTGTGTTATACTTGCAAATTCTACCAATATATGTTATATTTATAGTAAGCTCATTAGCAGAACGGGCACAAGCGACGTAATCTTCGGCTACAATGGCAGAGACGGAGTAGTTACCGACAAGAACGGACTTATTTATATGAGAGCACGTTACTACTCGCCTGAAATGCGTAGGTTTGTCAATGCGGATATTCTTGCAGGAACTATTACCAACGCAATTACACTAAACCGTTACGCTTACGCTAACGGAAATCCTGTATCCTTTGTAGACCCGTTAGGTTTGTATATTTGTCAGTCATGCGGAGATGCAGGATGTAAGATTTGTTTAGATGAAGATACCTTGTTTAAGGTGCTA